>CAYLWH010000017.1:0-33653 GCA_964387245.1 uncultured Mycobacterium sp. | reverse complement strand
CGGCAGCTCCGGCAGCTCCTACGGTGACAGCTACGACCCACCCACCGAGGATCTCGTGGCGTGCGAGGACTACGACGACTACGGCCGGCCGGACACCCGCTGGCGGCGGGTGGCGGGCCTGGCCGCGATCGTGCTGCTGATAGCCCTGGTGGCCATTTCCGTCGCGACGCGTGGCGGAGACTCCTCGACGAGTTCGGCCACACCGTCACCGGGTGCGCCGGAGCAGGACGCCATCACCGCGACCACACCGCGCACGGTCATCGCGACCGCTCCCCCGACGACGGGGCCGCCGACCCCGACCGCCGAACTACCGCCCGAAACCATCGTGACGGTGACGCCGACCGCGGAGGTTACGCCGCCGGGCGAGGTCATGCCGCCGGCCGAGGCCGCACCGCCACCCCCGGAGGCCGCTCCGCCGCCGGGGACGACGATCACCTACACCGTCACCGGCTCCCGTCAGCTGTTCGATCTCGTCACCATCATCTACACCGATGAACAGGGCTTTCCGCGGACCGACATCAACGTGGCACTGCCGTGGACGAAGACCGTCGTGCTGAATCCGGGGGTGGCGACCAAGTCGGTGACCGCGACCAGCCTGACCGGCCAGCTGAACTGCTCGGTCACCGACGGAGCCGGTGCCATCCTGGCCGCGCAGTCGAACAACGCGGCCATCGCCTCCTGCTCGCAGTAGCCGCTCAGGCCAGGCCGAGCTCTGCCATCCGGTCGGCGTGGGTTTGCTGCAGCCGCTCGAAGAACTCCGTCATCCGGCCGATGCCGTCGTTGCCGGAGACCACCAGAGCGACGAGCTCGTCGTGCTCGGCGAGCACGTGCTGCGCCTGGGTGATCGCCTCCCCGAGCAGCCGTCGCGACCACAACGCCAGCCTGCTGCGCTCCATATCGCTGGCGCCGACCGCGGCCCGCACCTCGGCGACGACGAACTGGGAATGGCCTGTTTCGGAGAGCACGCCGCGTACCACCGCGGCCACGTCGTCGGGCAGCACGTCGGCGATCTCCAGATAGAAATCAGCCGCCAACGCGTCGCCGATATACGTCTTGACCAGCGCTTCCAACCACGTACTCGGCATGGTCAGCTGGTGGTACCTCTCCAGCGCGGCGATGTACGGCGACATCGCCTGCACCACGTCGACACCGCGGGCGGCCAGTGCGTCGCGCAGCAACTCGTAATGGCCCATCTCCGCGGCCGCCATGCTGGCCATGTTGATCCAGCCATTGAGGTCCGGTGCCATCCGTGCCTCGTCGGTGAGCCGGTAGAACGCCGCCACCTCGCCATAGGCGACGAGGGCGAATAGTTGGTCGACACCGGGATGATCCGCCGCCACGGTGTGCGCCGCGCCGCGCCGGCCGGCCAGGGGTTCGACCGGTTCGGCCTGGGTCGGACTCATTGGTCTAACTGTAGTGGTTGGCCGCCCCGGATCACCCGCACACAGCTGTACTTCGGCCCGCACCGTCCGACCGGCTATCATAGGGAAAGGAAACGGCGACAAAACCCGTTGCCTGAAGAAATGTGCGTGCACGCAGTCGGCCCGCCGCCACCGAATTCCGTTACTGAACCCGGTGGCCGCAGGGCCAGCGAATTCGGCGCGGGGCCCCTGTGCCCGGTGAGCCTGGAATCGTTCCGACCCAACTCGTGCGCGCGTGGCTGAAACGCGACGAGGACCGGTATTTCGACAACATGGAACGAACCATGCTCCGGAACGGCGTCGATTCGAACTCGAAAGGCTGTACCGCAATCACATGACTGCCCTCACCAAAACCTTCGCCCAGCTCGGCGTCCGGGACGAAATCGTCCGCGCGCTCGCCGAGGACGGCATTGAACACCCCTTCGCGATCCAGGAACTCACGATGCCGCTGGCGCTGGCCGGCGACGACCTGATCGGCCAGGCCCGCACCGGCATGGGCAAGACGTTAGCGTTCGGGGTGCCCTTGCTGCACCGCATCACCAGCGACTCCGACCGTCCGCTCGCCGGTGCGCCGCGCACGCTGATCGTGGTTCCCACCCGCGAACTGTGCCTGCAGGTGTACAACGACCTGGCCCACGCCGCGAAGTTCCTGACCGCCCCCACGGCGACCGGCGACCGCCCGCTGTCGGTCGTGGCCATCTACGGCGGCCGGCCGTACGAGCCGCAGATCGAGGCGCTGCAGAAGGGCGCCGACGTGGTCGTCGGCACCCCCGGCCGACTGCTCGACCTGGCCCAGCAGGGCCACCTGCAGCTCGGCGGCCTGAGCGTGCTGGTCCTCGACGAGGCCGACGAGATGCTCGACCTGGGCTTCCTGCCGGACATCGAGCGGATCCTGCGGCTGACGCCGGACACCCGCCAGGCCATGCTGTTCTCGGCGACCATGCCCGACCCGATCATCACGCTGGCGCGCACGTTCATGAACCAGCCCACCCACATCCGGGCCGAGGCGCCGCACTCGTCGGCCACCCACGACACCACCGAACAGTTCGCCTACCGTGCCCACGCGCTGGACAAGGTCGAGATGGTGGCCCGCATCCTGCAGGCCGAGGGACGCGGCGCGACGATGATCTTCACCCGCACCAAGCGCACCGCCCAGAAGGTCTCCGACGAACTCGCCGAACGTGGCTTCAGGGTCGGTGCCGTGCACGGCGACCTGGGCCAGATCGCCCGCGAAAAGGCCCTCAAATCGTTCCGTAACGGTGAGATCGACGTGCTGGTGGCCACCGATGTCGCCGCCCGTGGCATCGACATCGACGACATCACCCACGTCATCAACTACCAGATCCCCGACGACGAGCAGGCCTACGTGCACCGGATCGGCCGTACCGGCCGCGCGGGCAAAACCGGTATCGCTGTCACCCTGGTCGACTGGGACGAGTTGCCCCGCTGGACCATGATCGACAAGGCGCTGAACCTCGCCTGCCCCGACCCCGCCGAGACGTATTCGAGCTCGCCGCATCTCTACGACGAGCTCGACATCCCCGCCCACGCAACCGGAACCGTCGCCGCACCCAAGAAGTCGCCCGCGCGCGAGCCGCGCGCACGTCGCGAAGCGGGCGCCGAGACGCCGCGCGGCCGCAGCCGGTCTCGGCAACGTACCCGCGGCGGCAAGGCAGCGGTCGGACACGTCGAGGGCGCGGTGAACGCAGACGGTGCAGCCGTCGGGCACGGCGCGGCCGACGCGGCCGAGGGAACCGCCGCCGACCACTCCGGTCGCCGTCGCCGCCGCCGCCGTCCGCGCAAGCCGGCCACCGAAGCCTCCTCCGGCGCAGGCTGACCCGGCCGCCGATGGTCAGACCGGAACGCCGGAGCAGAGCCGACATCGTCGCCGCGCTGGTCATCGTGCTGGTGCTGGCAGTGGGCGCCGGCATCATCTGGTGGACCAGCGATGCGCGGGCGACCGAGAGCCGCCCCGCAACGACGCCGGTGACCAAGCCGGAGGCCGCCAAATCCGTTCCGGTGGCCGTACGGCAACTGTGGACGGCGGCCAGCGCGCACACGACCGCGCCGGTGATCGCCGACGGTGTCGTGGTCACCGGCGACGGCCACACCATGGCCGGCCACGACCCGGTAACCGGACAGACCCTCTGGACGTACGCCCGCGATCGCGAATTATGCGGTGTCACATGGCTTTACCGCAACGCCGTCGCGGTGTACCCCGATAGCCGGGGCTGTGGGCAGGTCAGCACCGTCGACGCGTCGACCGGCCGGCGCGGACCGATGCGCAGCGGCTATGCCGACGAGCACATCACGCTGTCGTCGGACGGCACCACGGTGCTGGCGGCCGGTGGGTCACGGCTGGAAACCTGGCGCTCGGACATGGTCCGCGTCATCGCCTTCGGGGAGGTCGACGCCCGCGTCAAGCCGGGCCAGGTGGGGGTGGGCGCGGGATGCGAGCTGTTGTCGGCGGCAGCCAGTTCGACGTACGTGGCGCTCATGCAGGCCTGCCCGGACGCAGTCGACCTGAAGCTGACGTTCCTGCGGGTCGCCGACCACGACGACGAACCCGAGGTGCGCGACGTGCCACTGCACGACATCACCGCCGACTCCGGTGCGCGGGTGGTGGCGGTGTCGGACACCTCGACCGCGGTCTACCTGCCGTCGCCCCGACCCCGGGTGGTGGTCTTCGATGACACCGGCAACGAGGTGTCGAACGCGGACCTGGCCGCGCCACCGACACCGGCCGGCCTGCACGGCCCTGCGGCATCCGAGGCGGCCGGGCTGATCACCTGGTGGACGGGCAACGCTCTGGTGGTGTTCGACGCCAATCGGCTGGCCTACCGCTACACCATCCTGCCCGCGGACACCGTCGCACCACTGGGTCCGGCCACCACGATGGCAGGCCGGCTGCTCATCCCCGTCACCGGCGGGATCGGCGTCTACGAGGCATCGGCGGGCACCCTGGAACGGGTGATTGCGCTCGACCGCCCGGCCGTCGAGGGCCCGGTGGTTCCCGGCGTGGTCGGTGGCACCCTGCTCGAACAGCGCGGCGACACCCTCGTCGCGCTCGGTTAGACCTCCGGGGTGAACGTCGCGAGTCGCTTGCCGGACTTCCAGTGACCGAGCAACGCCGCCGCCAGTTCGCGGTAAGCCATCGCTCCCTTGTTCTTCCGGCCCGTCAGCACCGAGGACCCGGACGCGGTTGCCTCGGCGAAGCGCACCGTGCGCGGAATCGGCGGTGCCAGCACCGGCAGGTCATAGCGGTCGGCGACGTCGAGCAGCACGTCCCGGCTGTGCGTCGTCCGCGCGTCGTACAGCGTGGGCAGTGCACCCAACAACGCCAGGTCGGGATTGGTGATCTGCTGGACGTCGGTGACGGTCCGCAGAAACTGCCCGACACCGCGGTGCGCGAGGGTTTCGCACTGCAGCGGTACGATGACCTCGGCGGCGGCGGTCAGACCGTTGAGCGTCAGCACACCCAACGACGGTGGACAGTCGATGATGACGACGTCGAACGGTTGCACCGTCTCGGCCACCTTGGCCAACGCCCGTTTCAGCGCGTACTCGCGGCCCGCCCGCATCAACAGCATCGCCTCGGCGCCGGCCAGGTCGATGTTTGCAGGCAAGAGCGTCATCCCCTCCACCGTCTCCACCAGTACGACGGACGGTTCCACATCGCCGAGCAACACCTCGTGCACCGACACCGCCAGCTTGTCGGGATCGGTGCCCAGCGAGAACGTCAAGCACCCCTGCGGGTCAAGGTCGACAAGCAGTACCCGCTTGCCGACCTCGGACATCGCGGCGCCCAGCGACGCCACCGTCGTCGTCTTGGCTACCCCACCCTTTTGATTGGCCACTGCCAATACGTGTGTCCCCACGCACACATCCTGACATGACCGGGTCTGCCCGGCCCGACCCGGACCCGATGGGGCACAATCGACCAGCGTGAGTGTCGGTGAGCATCGACTGGTGCTGCTTCGTCACGGCGAGACCGAATGGTCGAAATCCGGGCGGCACACCAGCACCACCGACCTGGACCTGACCGACGAAGGCCGGCATCAGGCGCGGCTTGCCGCGCTGACGATCTCACATCTGGACCTGCGGAATCCCATCGTGTTCAGCAGCCCGCGCCGGCGCGCGTTGACCACGGCGCAGCTGGCGGGCCTGCCCGTCGACCAGGTGACCTCCGCACTCGCCGAATGGGATTACGGCGAATACGAAGGCAGGACCAAACACGAGATCCGCACCGCGGTACCCGGCTGGCGGCTCTGGACGCACGGGTGTCCGGGCGGCGAATCGGTCGATCAGATCAGCGGTCGCGCCGAGCGCACGATCAGCCTGGCGCTGGACCACATGGCTGCGCGGGACGTGGTGTTCGTCGGACACGGTCACTTCTCCCGCTCGGTGGTCACCCGCTGGGTGGAGCAGCCACTGCGGGAAGGTGCGCGGTACGCGTTCAACCCCGCTTCGGTGGCCGTGTGCGGGTTCGACTACGGTCTGCGCCAGCTCAAGTCTCTGGGATTGGCCGCGCACCGCGAAGCGGTCCCGGGCGCGTGACGGGCACCGCCGAACCCGTCTTCGTGCTGGGCGGGCCGACCGGCGCCGTGCTGGCCGAGGGCGTCGCTGCCGCCTACTCCGAGGTGGCCGCGGCGGTCGCCGCCGTGCGGTCGGGCCGGGTGCCGATCATCGTGGGCGCATTGCCCTTTGACCTCGACGATCCGGCCGCCCTGCACGCTCCGCACACGGTCGCCTTCGCCGCCGGGCTACCGGACTGGCGGTTGCGACCGCCATCTGCAGCCCACATCACACAGAGCCTGCCCGACGCCGCCGAACACCGGACCCGGGTCGCCGAAGCGGTCCGCCGGCTTCGGGTCCCGGACGCCGTTGCGCAGAAAGTCGTGCTCGCACGCGCCCTGGAATTGGAGGCCGACGCGCCCTGGGACCCGCGGACGATCCTGCGCCGGCTGGCCGGCGCCGACCCGTCGGCGTACACGTATCTGGCCGATCTGACACCAGCCGGGAACGCCTACGTCGGCGCAACGCTGGTGGGGGCGAGCCCGGAGCTGCTGGTCGACCGCGACGGCGACCGGGTGACCTGCGCGCCGTTCGCCGGCTCGGCGCCACGATCACCCGACCCGGCCGTCGATGCGGCCAATGCTGCGGCGCTGGCCGAGTCCGGCAAGAACCGGCATGAGCACCAGCTCGTCGTCGACGTGATGGCCCGGGCGCTGGAACCGTTGTGCACCGGCTTGCAGATCGCCGGCGAGCCGACACTGCATCGCACCGACGCGGCGTGGCACCTTGGCACGCCGATCACCGGTCTACTGCGCAAAACCTCCACCACGGCACTGGATCTCGTACTCGTCCTGCATCCGACACCGGCCGTCGGCGGAGTGCCGACCGAGACGGCCGGCGAGCTCATCGCGGAGCTGGAGGGCAACCGCGGGTTCTACGCCGGGGCGGTCGGCTGGTGCGATGCGCGCGGGGACGGTCGCTGGGTGGTTTCGATCCGCGGAGCGCAACTGTCGGCCGATCGGCGGCACGCCGTGGCCCATTCCGGCGGCGGGATCGTCGCCGAGTCCGATCCCGACGACGAAGTCGACGAAACAACCACGAAGTTCCGGACCATCCTGGCCGGGTTGGGAGTACAGCCATGAGTGAGAACATCCGTCGGGCACGACCCGGCGACGAGGCCGAGATCACCGCGATGATCCACGAACTGGCCGAGTTCGAGCGCGCCGCCGCCGACTGCACGGTCACCGAAACTCAGATGCGCACAGCGCTTTTCGGTGATCAGCCGATCGCCCATGCGCACGTCGTCGAGGTGGACGGCGCCGCGGCGGCCACCGCGGTGTGGTTCTGCAACTTCTCCACCTGGGACGGGGTGGCCGGCGTCTACCTGGAAGATCTGTACGTGCGCCCGGCGTTCCGGCGCCGCGGCCTGGCCCGCAAGCTGTTGTCGGCGCTGGCCGCCGAGTGCGTCGAACGCGGATACACCCGGTTGTCCTGGGCGGTGCTGAATTGGAACGTCGACGCCATCGCGCTGTACGACACCGTCGGCGGCAAGCCGCAGACCCAGTGGACCACCTACCGGGTGAGCGGGCCGGAGTTGGCGGCACTGGCACTGGGCTGAGCGTCCGCCTGCGCCCGCAATTCCCGAAAGCGGGGTATTTCCGGCTGCGCAACGGCAGCGGATCAGTCGCGGCGTGCGACCCACCGCACGGCCGTCGGACTGAACAGCAGCCCAAGGACAACCAGCGCCGACACGGCCACCGGCGCGGCGTGGACCGGCTGGTCGGAACCGCGGATGTACCAGGCCACACCGAGCAGCAGAAGATTGGCGACCACCGCGACGCCGCGGCCCCACCGCCGGCCGGTGATCAGCGCCCAGCCCGCGGCCAGCACGGCGCCGCCGACGATCGCGAACCACCCCGCGGTGGCGTATCCGAAACCGCCCGCGGCGGGCAGACCACGCACGACGTCGCGGTTGGTGCCGGTGACCGCGTGCACCAGATACACGGCCGCGACGAGCAGGCTCAGCAGACCTTCGGCGACGACCAGGTAGCCCGCGGCGCGCACCACCGGCGGTGTCACGGCGCGAGCCTGCCCGCCAGGTAGCGCACCGCGAACTCGTAGCCGGCCGGGCCCGCCCCCGCGATCACCGTCTCCGCCACCGCGGAGACGTAGGAGTGGTGCCGGAACGGCTCACGGCGGTGGACGTTGCTCAGATGCACCTCCACCACCGGCAGCTCGGCGGCCGTCAGCGCATCGGCGATGGCCACCGAGGTGTGCGTGTAAGCGGCCGGGTTGATCACGATGCCGGCGCAGTCGCCGCGCGCGGCGTGGATGGCGTCGATCAGCACGCCTTCGTGGTTGCTCTGCACGGCACGGACGTCCAGGCCGAAACCGGCCGCGGTGTCGCGCACGAGTTCCTCGATCAGCGCCAATGTCGTCGACCCGTAGATGTCTGGTTGCCGTGTCCCGAGCAGGTTCAGATTGGGGCCGTTGACGAGGAGCAGGCGACGTTCGGTCACGCTCGTACGGTACCGAGGTGGCCACGCTGGGCGGCCAGGCGCACCGGTGCATTGTCGACGCCGTACCCGTCGTAGTGCCCGAAGCGCTGCACGAATTCGAAGAACACCGTGCCCACGGTGCGGGTGTAGAAGTGCACGAAGTGTCCGGCTGGGCTGCGGTCGTACAGCAGATCGAGCGCCTGCAGTTCCGCGACGTAGGACTCGTCGAGCCCGAACCGGCCGGCCAGGTAGTCGTAGTAGTTGGCCGGGACGGCCAGGAACTCCAGGCCGGCCGCCCGCGCGCTGCGGGCCAGCTCGACGACGTCGGTGCAGGCGAACGCGACGTGCTGCGGCAGGACAGTGCCGTCGAGCGCATGCGGCGCCACGTTGAGCGGGATGCGCACCGCGCCGTCATGGGTGCGCAAGACCTGGCTGCGGACCAGGCCCGTCGGTCCGGGCACCTCGGTCGGCGCCTCGGCCTCGAGACCGAACACGCTGGTCAGGAACAGCACGGCGTCCTGCGCGGTCTGCCATGGCTGGGTCAGGTTGACGTGGTCGATCGCCTCGACCGTGGTCGTCCCCGTCGCCAGTCCGCCGCCGAACTCGCCCACCCACGCGGGCACCCCGCCGGGGGTGTCGGTCACCCAGAAGAACTCGGTGCCATCCGGCGCCACCGCCGCGCCGAGTGGCTGCTCGCAGGCGTAGGTCCGGCGGTAGGCGACCGGCGCCATCAACTCCGCGGCCCGCTGTGCGGTGGCGCCCGCGTCGGGCACCGCGAGCCCGACGGCGGCGACGTGCGGCACCTGGTCACGAGCATGCTGTTCATTGAGCACCACCCGCGCCGCGCCGGCACGCCACAATGACACCGGCTTGCTGCGGTGCCGGCCGCGCGGGGTGAAGCCCAGTTGGGCGAGCAGCACCTCGACCTCGCTGGTGTCCTCGGCCTTGACCTCGACGAAGTCGAAACCGTTGGGCGGCTTGGCATCCGACATCGGGATCAGGTGCAGCGCATCCTGCAGCCACCGCAGCGAGCGCAGCGCATGCACGGCGGTGCGGCCGGGGTCGGTCTGCCGGAAGGTGTCGTTGAACACCTCCAGCGACAGCGGTCCGTCATACCCGGTCGCCAGCACATGCCGGACGAACCCTGGAAGATCGAATGCCCCTTCGCCAGGAAACAGCCGGTGATGCCGGCTCCACGACAACACGTCCATGCTCAGCGCGGGGGCATCGGCCAGTTGCAGGTAGAAGACCCTGTCGCCGGGTATTGCCTCGATGGCCCCCGGATCGTGGCCGCGGGAGAGCACATGGAAGCTGTCCAGGCAGACCCCGACCGCGGGATGGTCGGCGAGTTCGACGATCCGCCAGGCCCGCCGGTAGTCGTCGATGTAGCGGCCCCAGGCCAGTGCCTCGAACGCGATCCGGATGCCGTAGCGCTGGGCCAGGTCGCCGATGCGGCGCAACTGGCCGGCGGAAACCTCCTCGGAGTCGACGGTGGCTGTGGCGACGTTGCTGCACACCAGCACGGTGTCGATGCCCAGGCGCTGCGCGGTCGCGAACGTGGCCGCGGCGCGGCGGACATTATCGGCGAACATCGTCTCGTCCACACCCTCGATGTCGCGCAGCGGTTGGTAGAGATCCAGCGACAGCCCGAGCCGGTCGGCCAGCGCGCGGATCTCCTCCGGCGAGTGGTCGCTGGCGATCAGGTCGGGCTCGAAGATTTCCACGCCGTCGAAGCCCGCCGACGCGCAGGCGTGCAGCTTCTCGACGAGTGATCCGGACAGCGACACGGTGGCGATCGAGGTCCTCATCACAGCAATGTACCAATTAGTTAATTGATTGGGAAGAGCGTCGCGCGCAACGCTCGCAATCGGCTCCCTCGGGTCGAGTCGAGGGCACGACGGACGGACCGGTTCGCTCGTTGTTTCCAGGGTGACGCCCGGCCAGTAAGCTGCCCGGCGTGGCCGCCAAGCCGAAAGCGGAACTGCAGCGCGATGCCGAGCGCACCAAGGCCGAGCTGTTGGCGGTGGCCTCCGAGGTGTTCGCCGAGTCGGGCTATTCCGGGGCGCGCGTCGACGAGATCGCCGAGCGCACCCGTACCACCAAGCGGATGATCTACTACTACTTCGGCGGCAAGGAACAGCTCTACCTGGCCGTGCTGGAGAACGCCTACCGCGGGATCCGCGAGGCCGAGCAGCGGTTGCGCGTCGACCACTCCGACCCCGTCGAGGCGATCCGGCGACTCGCCGAGCTGACTTTCGACCACCACATCGCGCACGACGAGTTCATTCGCCTGGTGTCGATAGAGAACATTCACCGCGGCGAGTTCATCAGGCAACTGCGGGAACTCCCGCAACTGTCGGCTCCGGCCACCTCGCTGTTGGACGGCATCCTGCAGGACGGCCGTGCATCCGGGGTGTTCCGAGATGACGTCACGGCCCTCGACGTACACCTGGTGATCAGCTCGTATTGCGTGTTCCAGGTGGCCAACCGATATACCTTCGGGTACCTGTTCGACGTCGACCTCACCGAGACGTCGCAGCGCGCCCACCTGCGCCGGATGATCGGCGACGTCGTGGTCGGCTGGCTCACCGGCCGCACCTGAACTCCCCCCGACTGCCGAGCAGACACAGAATCCCCGGTTTCGACGCGGAAACCGGGGATTCTGTGTCTGCTCGCGGGGACAGCGTCTTGCCGAGGACAGCTGGGGCCGCGCTCACATTTGGTTCTTGACGCGACGAGGGTCACAGTGGTCTACTTTTGCGAACGTACTAGTTCGTACATTAAGGAGGCTGGCCGGATGACATGGAATCCCTCCCCGGACGCCTATCTGGTCGGCTTGATCGGCACCGGCGTCGGCCCGTCGCTGACCCCGGCGCTGCACATGGCCGAAGGTCGGGCCCACGGCCTGGACTACCTCTACCGGACCATCGACCTGTCCACGCTGGACATCTCTCCCGCCCGCGTCGGTGAGGTGCTGCGGTGGACCCGCGCACTGGGATTCGACGCCGTCAACGTCACACACCCGTGCAAGCAGCTGGTGCTCGAACATCTCGACGATGTCGATCCGGTCGCGGCCACGCTCGGGGCGGTCAACACTGTCGTCTTCGAGCAGGATCGCGCGGTCGGCTACAACACCGACACCTCAGGCTTCGCGCACGGGTTCGCCGAGGGTCTGCCCGACGCGCCGGTCGAGAGCGTGGTGCTCATCGGTGCCGGGGGCGCCGGAACCGCCGTCGCCGACGCGTTGTTACGCCTGGGCACCGGCCACCTCACCATCGTCGACCTCGACGTCGAGCGGGCCGCCACCCTGGCCCGCGACCTCGCCGGCCGGCACCCGCCGGCCAGGGTGGACGCCTCCTCATTCGACAAGCTGTCGGTGCTGCTGCCCGAGGCCGACGGCGTGGTGCATGCAACCCCCACCGGGATGGCCGAGCACCCCGGCGTCGCGTTCGACACCGCGCTGCTGCACCACGGACTGTGGGTGGCCGACATCGTCTACCGGCCGTTGGACACCGCGCTGCTGCAGGCCGCGCGCGCGGCCGGCTGCCGCACCCTTGACGGCGGCCACATGGCCGTTCACCAGGCGGTCGACGCCTTCGCCCTGATCACCGGGATCGCCCCGGACGCCGCCCGGATGACTCGACACTTCCGCGATCTCGTCAACAACATCCCAAATCCCCTGACCGCCCAGCACAATCCAATCAAAGGAGCCCGAACATGACCACCACCACGCCGCATCCGGAGGCGATTCCGCAGAGGACGCCCCGACGCGCGGCGCTGGCCAGCTTCATGGGCAGCGCCGTGGAGTACTACGACTTCTTCCTGTTCGGGTCGGCCGCCGCGCTGATCTTCCCGCACATCTTCTTCCCCCCCGACAACGAGAAGTCCGCGCTGGTGATGTCGTTCATGACCTTCGGCTTCGCCTACGTCGCCCGCCCCGTCGGTGCGGTCGTTCTGGGCCACTTCGGTGACCGGATCGGCCGCCAGCGGGTACTGATGTTCACCCTGGTCCTGATGGGGCTGTCGACGTTCCTGATCGGCTGCCTGCCGACGTTCTCCACCATCGGCTGGGCCGCGCCCGCGCTGCTGGTGGCCTGCCGGCTGATGCAGGGCTTCTCGGCCGCCGGCGAGCAGGCCGGCGCCAGTTCGCTCACGCTGGAGCACTCCCCCGACGACCAGCGCGCCTTCTACACGTCGTGGACCCTGACCGGAACGCAGGGCGGCCTCATCCTGGCTTCGTTGGTGCTGATCCCGTTCATGGCACTGCCCGACGAGGCCAAGTACAGCTGGGGCTGGCGGGTGCCGTTCTGGTGCTCGGCGGTCGTGGTGGTCGTGGCCTATTTCATCCGCCGTCAGCTACACGAGACCCCGGAGTTCACCGAGGCGAAGGAGGCCGGCACCATCGCCCGGATGCCGCTGGTGCCGCTGCTGCGCAACCACTGGCGTGACGTCCTGCGGGTCGTCTTCTGCGCCTTCATCGCCGCGGTGTCAACGGTTTTCGCCAACCTGGCGCTGGCCTACGGCAAGAAGGTGGGCCTGGACGCCGACCTCACGCTGTGGCTCGTGGTGGTCGCCAACGTGTTCGCCCTCGGCACCCAGCCGCTGTTCGGCAAGCTCGCCGACCGGATCGGGCGCAAGCCGGTGTTCGTCTACGGCGCCCTGTCCTCGGCGGTGCTGATGCCCTTTTACATGCTGTCGATGGGCCGGGCCGACCACCTGCTGACCTTCGCCCTGGCCGTGGCCACCTTCTCGTTCGGTTACGCGGCCGCCAACGCCGTCTGGCCGTCGTTCTACGGCGAGATGTTCTCCACCGAGGTCCGGTTCTCCGGCCTGGCGATCGGCACCCAGATCGGTTTCCTGATGGCGGGCTTCGCGCCGTCGATCGTGACGGCCTTCGGCGGTGTCCGCGAAGGTGGCTGGACGGTGATCAGCATCTTCACCGCGGTGATCTGCCTGATCGCCGCCGGTGCCGCTCTGACCGCCCGGGAAACCAAGGACGTGCCCACCGAACTACTCGGGCGGCAGTCCGAACATCCCGCCAAAGAGCTCGTCCACCATTGAAACTCACTGGAGAACAACAATGACCACCTTCATCGACACCGACCCGGACAGCGCGTCGGCCAGCCAGGGGAAGATCAATTCGGAAATCGCGGCCATCGAAAGTGCGTACCTGCGCTGCGGGGTCGAAGAGACCCAGCCCCGGCTGGACTACCCGCCGTATCGCAGCAGCCTGCTACGCCACCCCACCAAGGATCTGGTGCACGCCGATCCGGAGGGCATCGAGTTGTGGACGCCGGTGTTCGGCAGCCGCGACGTGCACAAGCTCGAATCCGATCTGACCATTCAGCACCGCGGCGAACCGATCGGCGAACGACTCGTCGTCACGGGCCGGATCGTCGACGGCGACGGCCGCCCCGTGCGCCGCCAGTTGGTGGAGATCTGGCAGGCCAACGCGGCAGGCCGCTACGTCCACAAGCGCGATCAGCACCCGGCTCCGCTGGACCCGAACTTCACCGGGGTGGGCCGCTGCCTGACCGACGACGACGGCAACTACCGGTTCACCACCATCAAGCCCGGACCGTATCCATGGAAGAACCACCACAACGCGTGGCGGCCCGCCCACATCCACTTCTCTTTGTTCGGAACGGATTTCACCCAGCGGATGATCACCCAGATGTACTTCCCGGGCGATCCGCTGTTCAAGCTGGACCCGATCTACCAGTCGATCACCGACCAGTCGGCGCGCGAGCGGCTCGTCGCCGGCTACGACCACGACGTCACCACGCACGAGTGGTGCACCGGCTACCGTTGGGACATCGTGCTGACCGGATCGCAGCGCACATATTTCGAGGACCGGGCGGAGAACTGATGGCGACGCAGTTGTCCCCCACTCCGGGCCAGACCATCGGCCCGTTCTACGGCTACGCCCTGCCGTTCGAGCGCGGCCACGAACTGGTGCCGCCGCGGACCCCCGGTGCCATTCGCTTCCACGGCACCGTCACCGACGGCGACGGTGAGCCCGTACCCGATGTGATGCTCGAGATCTGGCAGACCGACGCCGACGGCCACGTCCCCCGTTCGGCGGGTTCGTTGCGCCGCGACGGCTGGACGTTCACCGGCTGGGGCCGGGTGTCCACCGACGACGAAGGACACTTCAGCTTCAGCACCGTCGAGCCCGGCGCATGCGAATCGGGCACGGCGCCGTTCATTCTCGTGACGGTATTCGGCCGCGGGCTGCTCAACCGGCTGTTCACCCGGGCTTATCTCCCCGATGCGGCCACCGCCGACGATCCGCTGCTGCAATCGCTGCCCGAGGATCGCCGGCACAGCCTGATCGCCGAGCGCGATGAAAACGGACTGCGCTTCGACATCAGGCTGCAGGGCGAGAACGAAACCGTCTTCCTGCGTTACCCGGGGCACTGAGTGTCCGATCTGTTCTGGCCGGGCGACGAGCGCGCCGGCAAGGTGATGAGCGACACTGCCTTTCTGACCGCCTTGGTCGACGTCGAGAACGCCTGGCTGGCAACCCTTGTCGAGCACGACGTGGCACCGGAGTCCGCGGCCGCCGACCTGCCGGCCCTGGTCGGTGACGGCGATCGAGAACGGATCGCCCGCGCCGCCGAACGCGCCGGCAACCCGGTCACCGCGCTGGTGGCTCTGCTGCGCGAGCGCGCCGGCGGCGATGCGGCGCGATGGTTGCACCGCGGGCTCACCAGCCAGGACGTCGTCGACTCCGCACTGATGATCTGCCTGCGCGGCGCTCTGGACGCGGTCCGGGACCACCTCGCAGATCAGCTGCTCGCACTGGTGCGACTGACCGAAGCCCACCGCCACGCTCCGCTGCTGGCACGCACGCTGACCCAGCCCGCGCTGCCGAGCACCGCCGGCTACAAGTTCGCGACATGGCTGTCTGCGGTCCTGGACGCCGCCGAGTCGCTGACCGCACTGCCCACCCTGCCGGTGCAGATCGGCGGCGCCGCGGGAACGATGGCCGCGGCGACCGAGCTCACCGGTTCGGCTGAAGCCGCGCTGGCACTGTCCGGCACCGTCGCCGGCAAGCTGGGGTTGGCACCGACTCGGCCCTGGCATACGACCAGGACGCCCCTCACCCGCACCGGCGATGCGCTGGTCGGCTGCTGCGACGCCTGGGGACACATCGCCGGCGATGTCGCCCTGGGATGCCGCGCGGAGATCGGCGAGTTCGCCGAGGCGGCGGGCGGCGACTCGTCGACCATGCCGCACAAGAACAATCCCGTGCTGAGCGTATTGCTGCGGCGTGCCGCACTGACCGCGCCGCCGTTGGCGGCGACGCTGCACGCGGCGTCGGCGGCCAGCGTCGACGAGCGCTCGGACGGCGGCTGGCACGCGGAATGGGCGACCATCCGCACCCTGGCCCGCCGCACGGTCGTCGCCGGCTCGCAGGCGACCGACCTGCTCACCGGACTGCATTTCGCTGCCGACCGTGCCGCGGCCAATCTGACCGCCGCCCAGGGGTTGCTCTCCGAGCAGCGGGTGATGTCCGAATTGACAACGCGCCCAACAGATCCGACCTACCTCGGTGCCACCGACCTGCTGGTGGACGCCGTATTGCAGCGCGCCCGAAGCCATTTCAAGGAGCACCCATGACAACTGCGCACGACGCCCACGACGCCGGAATGGCAGTGCGCCGCGAGGTGCTCGGCGACGAGCACGTCGACCGGGCCGTGGCCACCACCACCGAATTCACCGCCGACTTCCAGGACCTGATCACCCGGTATGCGTGGGGCGAGATCTGGACCAGGCCGGGCCTGGACCGGCGGGCGCGGTCGATGATCACGCTGACCGCGCTCATCGCCCGGGGCCATCACGACGAGCTCGCCATGCACCTGCGCGCGGCCCGGCGCAACGGCCTCACCGACGCCGAGATCAAGGAAGTCATCCTGCAGAGCGCCATCTACTGCGGTGTCCCCGACGCGAACACCGCGTTCCGCATTGCGGCGAACATGCTGGAGTGAGCCATCGGGCATCGTAGGCTCGTCTCCCGTGCGCGCCGTTCTGATCGTCAACCCGAATGCCACCTCCACCACTCCCGCCGGACTGGCCCTGTTGGCGCACGCCATGGAAAGCCGCGTCCAGCTGACTGTCGAGCGCACCGACCACCGTGGTCATGCGGTCGAGATCGCGGGGCGGGCCGCCCGCGACGGTGTGGACATGGTGATCGTGCACGGTGGCGACGGCACGGTGAACGAGGTGGTCAATGGGCTGCTCGGCCCGCCTGGACCGTTGCCGATCGGACCTGTCCCGGCCGTTGCGGTGGTGCCGGGCGGATCGGCCAACGTATTCGCGCGATCCCTGGGGATTCCGCACGATCCGACAGCGGCGACCAATCTGCTGATCGACCTGATCGGCGAGTACCGGCGGACCAAGACCTGGCGGCGGATCGGCCTGATGGACTGCGACGGGCGCTGGGGCGTGTTCACCGCCGGGATGGGCGTCGACGGCGAGGTGGTGGCAAGTGTCGAGGCACACCGCCAGCGGAGTCGTAGTAGGCAGAAGGGCGTCTCCGCTACACGCTACATCCGGACCGCGGTGCCGACGATACTGCGCAACACCCGGCGCGAGCCGACGCTGACGCTGCACCTACCGGACCGGGAACCCGTTCCCGGCGTGCATTTCGTGTTCGTCTCGAATTCCAGCCCGTGGACCTACGCGAACGAAAAACCGGTGTACACGAATCCGGGAACCCGCTTCGAGACCGGCCTCGGGGTCTTCGGCACCACCAGCATGGACCTGTGGCGCACCCTGGCCCTGATACGGCGGATGCTGTCGGAGCGCGCGGACATCAAGGCCGGGCATCTGGTCCGCGAGGACGACGTGGCTTGGCTGAAGGTCACCAGCGACACGCCGATCGCCACCCAGATTGACGGAGACTACATCGGGTTGCGCGACGAGATGACATTCCGTTCCGCACCGCAGGCGCTGGACGTCGTGGCACCACCGCCGAATCCCGCTGACCTGCGATGATCAAATCTGTGGCCGGCAATTAAGGCGCAGATGGGTTAACTGTAGTACAAACGAACAAGAGTTCCGGTAACGGACCTCGGTAGTGACTTTGCACACGTGTGAACGCAGTTCTATTGACATCTGTCGAGGCTCTGCAACGATCAGATGCAACAGTGCAGAAACAATTGTGTGCACGCGTTACCAGCCGATGACAAAACGGTGTGCATCTCCGCGCGCCCAGATAGGAGTAATTGCCATGGATTGGCGGCACAAGGCGGTCTGTCGTGACGAGGATCCGGAACTGTTCTTCCCGGTGGGGAACAGCGGACCGGCGCTCGCCCAGATCGCTGACGCGAAGCTCGTGTGTAACCGCTGCCCGGTGACCACCGAGTGCCTGACCTGGGCGCTGGACTCCGGCCAAGATGCCGGGGTGTGGGGCGGCATGAGCGAGGACGAGCGTCGTGCGCTCAAGCGCCGCAACGCGCGCACCCGGGCGCGTTCCGGAGTCTGACCCGCAGCGACCTCCACTGACGGCCCCGGCGGAACAGCCGGGGCCGTCAGTGCGTCTGAGATCCGTAAGCTATTGCGGCACACGCGGATTCGCCCGGCGACCGAGGGGCACCCGCAACATCACGTTGGTGCCGCCACCGGCCACGTCATGCATGCCGAGCGATCCGTCGAGCTCGGCGGACACCAGGGTCCGCACGATCTGCAAGCCGAGACGGTCCGACTTCTCCAGGCTGAATCCGTCGGGTAGGCCGCGGCCGTCGTCGTGCACCACCACGTCCAGCCAGCGCGCCGACCGTTCGGCCCGGATGACGACCGCTCCCTGCCGGGCAACCGGATCGAAGGCGTGCTCGATCGCATTCTGGACCAGCTCGGTGATGACCATGATCAGCGCGGTGGCGCGGTCCGCGTCCAGCACGCCCAGGGCGCCCACCCTGCTGATCTTGATGGGAGCATCGACGGAGGCGACATCGTTCATGATCGGCAGGATCCGGTCGATCACCTCGTCGAGGTTGACCTCCTCGTCGACGGACATCGACAAGGCGTCGTGCACCTGCGCGATCGACGACACCCGGCGCACCGATTCGAGCAGCGCCTCCCGGCCCTCGGCGTTGTTGGTCCGCCGGGCCTGCAGGCGAAGCAGCGCGGCGACCGTCTGCAGATTGTTCTTCACCCGGTGGTGGATCTCCCGGATGGTGGCATCCTTGGACAACAGTGCGCGGTCACGCCGCTTGACCTCGGTCACGTCCCGGATGAGCACCGCAGCCCCGACCGCCCTACCGTGCACCACCAGCGGCAACGTGCGTAACAGCACGGCCGCTCCGCCGGCGTCGACCTCCAGCCGCATACTGCACCCGCCGGCCAGCGAATCGCGTACATGCTCGGCCAGTTCTTGGGCCTCGAACGGGTCGGAGATCAACGGCCGGGTGATCGCGACCAGGTTGTGGCCCTCCAGATCGGCGGCAAGGCCCATCCGGTGGTATGCCGACAGCGCGTTGGGGCTGGCGAACACCACCGAACCGTCGACATCGAGGCGAATGAATCCGTCGCCGACGCGCGGGCTGGACCGCGACATCGCGAGGTCTCCGACGTTGGGGAAGGTGCCCTCGGAGAGCATGTGCACCAGGTCGCCGGCACAGTCCAGGTACGCGCGCTCCAACGGGCTGGACTCACGGGTGGAGGCCAGCGCCGTCTGGTGCGTCAGAACGGCCACCACCGCGCTGCCCTGCCGGACCGGGACGGCCTCGACCTTGAGGTCCGTCCGGCGCAGCGACAACCCGCCGCCCGGGTCGTCCTCGCTGCCGATGGCCCCGGATTGGAAGGCGTCACTCACCAGGGGCAGTTCGCCGGGCCCGGCGATCGTTCCGACCGCGTCGGAGAGCAACACCGTCGCCGCCGTGTTGGGCCGGCACTGCGCCACACACACCAGCGCACCGTCGTCACGGCGAACCCACATCAGGTAGTCCGCGAAGGACAGATCGGCCAGCAGCTGCCACTCCCCCACCACGGCGTGCAGGTGGTCGACCGCGGCACCCGGCAGAACGGTGTGCTCGGCGAGGAGATCACCGAGCGTCGACATGGGACCTAGCTGATCACGGCGATGAGGTCGCCGGCCTGGATGACGTCCCCGACGGCGACGTTGACCGAAGTGACCGTGCCCGCCTTCTCAGCGAGAACCGGAATCTCCATCTTCATGGACTCGAGGAGTACCACGGTGTCGCCCTCGCTGATCTGGTCGCCCTCGTGGACGACGACTTCAAGCACGCTGGCCACAATCTCCGCGCGAACATCCTCGGCCATCTTCACCCCACTCGAGTCAAGCGAGCACTGCTGACGCTCTATCGAACCACACGAAGCGGTGGACGGAGCACCACCGGCCACATGAGACAATTGGTGTCAACGCCCCATCGGAAGAACCAGCGGCACAGCCGCGGGGCGGCTCATCAGCACACCCGATTCGGAGGTAGGTCATGGCCAAACGAGGCCGTAAGAAGCGCGATCGCAAGCACAGCAAGGCCAACCACGGCAAGCGGCCGAACTGCGGATCAAAGTCCGTCTGAGGACGCTACGCCTTGTCAGAACCGCCCGAGCTGGAAGCCCGGGCGGTTCTGTCTTGTCGGGCAACGGTCCGGCTGAGGCCCTCAGCCGCCGCGGATGATGGTGGTGCGGCTGATTTCGATGCGAAGCCGCTGCCGCAGGCCGTCGGGGGCCCTCTCGCCACTGCACTTGCTGGCGATCAGCGCCTTGATCCGCTCCTCGACCCCGTAGTAGCGCAGGCACGCCGGGCACTCGTCGAGGTGGTGCCGCAACCTCTCGCGGGTGTCGTCGTTGCACTCGCCATCGAGCAATGTCCACACCTCCGCGATCACGACCGCGCAGTCGGGGTGGTCGGGATCGACCGGCCCGACCGGCGGGTTCCGGCGTTCATCCGAATCCGAACTCACGACGTCACCTCCTCGGCCTCGCCGACCTGCCCACCGCGGATGAATCCGCGGTCCCGGGCGACATCGGCCAGCAGGTGACGCAATTGCCTTCGACCGCGATGCAGCCTGGACATCACGGTCCCGATCGGCGTACCCATGATCTCGGCGATCTCCTTGTACGGGAAACCCTCGACGTCGGCGTAGTACACCGCCATCCGGAACTCCTCGGGCAGCGCTTGCAGCGCCTCCTTGATCTCGGTGTCCGGGAGCGCCTCGAGCGCCTCCACCTCGGCCGACCGCAACCCGGTCGAGGAGTGCTCGGCGGTGGCGGCAAGCTGCCAGTCGGTGATCTCCTCGGTCGGGTATTCCGCAGGCTGGCGCTGCTTCTTGCGATAGCTGTTGATGTAGGTGTTGGTCAGGATGCGGTAGAGCCATGCCTTGAGATTGGTGCCCTCCCGGAATGAGCGGAAACCCGAATAGGCCTTGACCATCGTTTCCTGCAGCAGATCCTCGGCGTCCGCGGGGTTTCGCGTCATCCGCATTGCGCCGCCGTAGAGCTGGTCGAGCAGCGGAATCGCATCGCGCTCGAACCTTGCCGCCAGTTCGGCGTCGGTTTCCTCGGAGCGGACCGGCGCCTTGGACCCGGGCGCATCGTCGGTCGCCTCCGACCACCTCGGTGTCTTGGTCACGGCCACGGCGTCCGGCCCGTCACTGTCGGTCATCGGTGGTCGACCAGTCCCTTCCGTCGCGGCGAAGCCGAACGCGCCCGGCGGGCACACCGCACGCTCGAGGATCACCGCTGACACCGGGCTTCCCTTCTCCCGATCCTAGGACTGGCACCGACTCCGCGCCGCACCCGGGCGGATACTGATGGGGTCAACACCGACAGCGGGCACCGTCATTCCCGTCGACATCGGTGCATAGGCTTGCGGCATGTCACTGTCGGATACGAAGTTGTCGGATAAAAAGTTGTCGGGTAAGACCATGTTCATCTCCGGCGCCAGTCGCGGAATCGGCCTGGCGATCGCAAAGAAGGCCGCCGCCGACGGCGCCAACATCGCACTGTTGGCCAAGACCGCCGAGCCGCATCCCAAGCTCGAGGGCACCGTTTACACGGCGGCCAAGGAGATCGAGGACGCCGGCGGGCAGGCGCTGCCCATCGTCGGCGACGTGCGTGACGGTGACTCGGTGTCCGCGGCGGTGGCCCGGGCCGTCGAGCAGTTCGGCGGCATCGACATCTGCGTGAACAACGCCTCGGCGATCAACCTCGGCTCGATCGAGGACGTGCCGCTTCGTCGCTTCGACCTCATGAACGGGATCCAGGTGCGCGGAACCTATGCGGTGTCGCAGGCCTGCATCCCGCACCTGAAGGGACGGGCGAATCCGCACATCCTGACGCTGTCGCCGCCGCTGCTGCTGGATCCGAAGTGGCTGCGGCCCACCCCGTACATGATGGCCAAGTACGGAATGACATTGTGCGCGTTGGGCGTCGCCGAAGAACTGCGCCAGTACGGGATCGCGTCGAACACGCTGTGGCCGCGCACCATGGTGGCCACAGCGGCGGTGCAGAACATCCTGGGCGGCGACGAGTCGATGGCCCGTTCGCGTAAGCCCTCCGTGTACTCCGACGCGGCGTACGTCGTGCTGAACAAGCCGGCCGCCGAGTACACCGGAAACACCCTGTTGTGCGAGGACGTGCTGCTGGAGTCCGGCGTCACCGACCTGTCGGTGTACGACTGCGTGCCGGGATCCGAACTGGGCGTGGACCTGTGGGTCGATTCACCCAATCCCCCGGGCTACACCGGCCCGTGACGATCGCAGGCGGGTCAGGATCAAAACAGCTCGGCCTGTTCGGCGTGCGGTTCGGCCGGTTCGATGAGCTCCGGGCCGTTGTTGCGGATGCTGTTGACCAGCGTGGACACCTCCCGCACGGCGATCCGGTGGAGATCCCCGTGGCCGCGCAGCAGACCCTCGTCGATGGGCGCGTCGGGATCCAGCCAGTGGTCCCAGTCCGGCGCACTGACGGTCAGCGGCATCCGGTCGTGGATGCCGGCCGGCGGACCCGCTGATTCGGTGGTGATGATCGTGCAACTCAGCAACGGCACAGCGTCCCTGGCCGAGCCCTTGGGGCGCCAGGTGGTCCACAGGCCGGCCACGAACAGCAGGCCGCCGTCGTCGGCGGACATGTAGAAAGGCGTCTTGGCGCCCTTTGCGTCGCCCGTTCGGGTCCACTCGTACCAGCCGTCCATCGGCACCAGGCACCGTTTGTGTCTGGCCGAGTTGCGAAACGCCGGCGAACTCGACACCTTCTCGGCGCGGGCGTTGATCAGCAGCGGGCCCCTGGTGTCCGGCGCGCCGTCGGCGGTGGTCTTCACCCACGACGGCACCAGGCCCCACCGCATCGAGCGCACCCGCCGCGTCGCCTCGTCGTCCGGCTCACGGTGCCGCTTGACAACCGCGCTGATCGTCGTCGTGGGCGCCACGTTGTAGTTGGGTGCCGAGTGGGCGCCGGCGGCCTCGCGGGTCTCGTCCAGGGCCTGGATCTTCTCGGCCAGCAGGGCTGGATCGGTGGTGACCGCGAATCGCCCGCACATAGGTCCATGGTTACAGAAGTTGACGACAGGGCAGGATGGAGCCCGTGGCGAAGCAACCGACGTGGACCGCACCGGCGATCTCCACCCCCCTGCACGCCTGCGTCACGGTGCCCGGCTCGAAGTCGCTGACCAACCGGACACTGATCCTGGCCGCGCTGGCAGCCGCCGGGGGTCACGGCGCCTCGACGATCAGCGGGGCGTTGCGCAGCCGCGACACCGACCTGATGATCGGGGCTCTGCGGACGCTTGGACTGTCGATCGACGGCGACGGCGACGAACTGACCGTGTCCGGCGTACTGCGCCCTCCCGACCACGCCCGGGTGGACTGCGGCCTGGCCGGCACGGTGCTGCGGTTCGTGCCCCCGGTTGCGGCGCTGAGCCGAGCGGTGGTCGAGTTCGACGGCGACGAACAGGCTCGGGCCCGCCCGATCGCCCCACTGCTGGGCGCCCTGCGCGCTCTCGGAGTCGGCGTCGACGGCGTCGCGATGCCGTTCTCGGTGGCCGGCACCGGATCGGTGCGCGGGGGCCGGGTCGAGATCGACGCTTCGTCGTCGTCGCAGTTCGTCTCCGGCCTGCTGCTGTCCGGAGCGGCGTTCGACGACGGCCTGACGATCGTGCACACCGGCCCGTCGGTGCCGTCGGCTCCGCACATCGCGATGACGGTGGCCATGCTGCGCCTGGCGGGCGTGACGGTGGACGACGCGACACCAAACATCTGGCGGGTGTTTCCCGGCCCCGTCGGCGCGCGGCACTGGACCGTGGAACCGGACCTGTCCAATGCGGTGCCGTTCCTGGCCGCCGCGGCGGTCAGCGGCGGAACAGTCCGCGTCGCGGGGTGGCCATCGTCGAGCCTGCAGCCCGCCGACATCATTCTCGAAATCCTGTCATTGACGAATACGACTGCAACCCAGGCGGGTTCGTATCTGGAGGTGACGGGACCGGCGCAGTACGCGGGTTTCGACGTGGATCTGCATGATGTCGGCGAGCTGGCTCCCGCGGTTGCGGTGCTGGCGGCGCTGGCCACCGGTGGCTCGGTTTCGCGGCTGCGCGGTATCGCGCATCTGCGCGGCCACGAGACCGACCGGCTGGCCGCGCTCAGCGCCGAGATCAACGGACTCGGCGGGGACTGCCGGGAAACCGCGGACGGCCTGCTGATCACCGCCACACCGCTGCACGCCGGTACCTGGCACTCCCATGCCGATCATCGGATGGCCACGGCGGGCGCGATCGCGGGACTGCGGGTTCCCGGCGTAGAGGTGGACGACATCGACACGACGTCCAAGACGCTGCCCGGCTTCCCCCGGATGTGGGCGGACATGCTGTCCGACCGGAAGTGAGCAGGACACGGGGTGGCTGGGCGCGAGTACGACGAGTCCGATGTCCGGATCCGTCCGGGTAAGGGCTCCCGACCGCGTACCAAGACGCGGCCCGACCACGCCGAGGCACACGCGGCGATGGTGGTGACCGTCGACCGCGGGCGCTGGAGTTGCGTGCTCGGCGGCGACCCGGACCAGCCCGTCACCGCCATGCGGGCCCGCGAACTGGGCCGCACTCCGATCGTGGTCGGCGACGACGTCGACGTGGTCGGTGACGTGTCCGGACGCCAGGACACCCTGGCGCGGATCGTGCGGCGCCGGGACCGCCGAACGGTGTTGCGCCGCACCGCCGATGACACCGACCCCACCGAGCGGGTGGTGGTGGCAAACGCCGATCAGCTGCTCATCGTGGTTGCGCTCGCCGATCCACCGCCGCGCACCGGCTTCGTGGAGCGCGCGCTGATCGCGGCCTACGCCGGCGGGCTGACCCCGGTGCTGTGCCTGACCAAGACCGACTTGGCGCCGGCGGAGCCGTTCGCCGCGCAGTTCGCCGAACTGGACCTGATCGTCCTCACCGCTGGACGCGACGACCCGTTGGACGTTGTGCAACCGCTGCTGACCGGGAAGCGGACGGTCTTCCTGGGCCACTCCGGGGTGGGCAAGTCGACACTGGTGAATCGCCTTGTGCCGGAAGCGGATCGCACCATCGGTGCGGTATCAGGAGTCGGCAAGGGCAGACACACTTCAAGCCAGTCGGTGGCGCTGCCGCTGGTGGCCGGCGGCTGGGTGATCGACACCCCGGGCGTCCGCTCGTTCGGGCTGGCGCACATCGAGCCCGACGACGTGCTGCTGGCGTTCTCCGACCTGGCGGAGGTCCTCGCGCACTGCCCGCGCGGCTGCGGTCACATGGGACCGCCGGCCGACCCCGAGTGTGCGTTGGACGATCTCACCGGCCCGGCCGTCGGACGCGTGCTCGCCGCGCGCCGACTACTGGCGGTACTACGGGAAAGCTGATCCGCATTTCCTCCCCTTCCCGCGCGAGCGGCCACCCTTGTGCAGAATGCCGCAGGCAAAACGCACAAGCATGGCCGCTCGTCAGGGAAACCAGAGGGCTGGGCTCTAGGCGGCGCGCTGATCCCGGTCGTCGGCAGTTCGCTTGCCGCGGCGCCACTGTCGCACGGTGTCTATCGCGGTCTGCAACCCGCGCCTGCGCCCGGTACCGGGATCGGTGTAGCCGAAAGGCGGCTCCAGTTCGTCGAACATCCGCTCGCTTCGCGTCTCGGGCGCATCGTCGGCGGTGTCGCGCAGTAACTTGTCGGGCAGCGACAGCTTGGCGATGGTGCGCCAGGCCTTGCCGTACTGCATCAGGAAGGACCCGGTGGTGTACGTCAGGTCGTACTTCTCGCACAGCGCGCGCACCCGGAAGGAGATCTCGTAGAGCCGGTTGCTGGGCAGATCCGGATACAGATGATGCTCGATCTGGTGGCACAGGTTGCCGCTCATGAAGCGCAGCACCGGACCGTTCTCGAAGTTGGCACTGCCCAGCATCTGTCGCAGATACCACTGTCCCTTGGATTCGCCGACCATGTCGGTCTTGGTGAACTTCTCAGCGCCGTCGGGGAAATGGCCGCAGAAGATCACCGCGTTCGCCCAGACGTTGCGGATCACGTTGGCGACGGCGTTGGCCTTCAGGGTGGACTTGTAGGTGGCCCCGGGCGACAGCGAGGTCAACAGCGGGAACGCCACATAGTCCTTGACCACCTGCTGGCCGGCCTTCACGGAGAACTCCCGCACCCGCACCAGCGTGGCGGCCCGGTCGTCGCGGCCCTTGAAGATCTTGCCGAGCTCGAGGTGCTGCAGCCCGACGCCCCACTCGAAGGCCAGGGAGAGCAGCGTGTTGAAGACCAGGTTGGCCAGGTTCATCGGCTTCCAGCGATGGTCGCGGGTCACCCGGATCACTCCGTAGCCCACGTCGTCGTCCATGCCGAGGATGTTGGTGTACTTGTGGTGCATGAAGTTGTGGGTGAAGCGCCAATGCTTGGACGCCCCGCTCATGTCCCACTCCCAGCTCGACGAGTGGATCTCGGGGTCGTTCATCCAGTCCCACTGGCCGTGCATGACGTTGTGGCCGATCTCCATGTTCTCGACGATCTTGGCCACGCCGAGGGTCGCCGTACCGGCCCACCACATCGAACGTTTGGAACTTCCCGCCAGCATCAGCCGGCCCGCGACCTCCAAGGCGCGCTGGGCGGCGATGGTGCGCCGGATGTAGCGCGCATCCTTGGCGCCGAGCGAGTCCTCGACGTCCCGGCGGATGGCATCGAGCTCATTACCCAAGGCCTCGATGTCCGCCTCGGTGAGATGCGCGAACGATGGAACGTCGGTGATGGCCATCGTGCCTCCCTTTCCCCTGAAGTACCTACGGTAGCGTAACCTACCAGGTCGTAGGTTACCTAGCGGTAAAGGATCAGACGTCCACCACGCAGTCGCCGGATGCCGCCGAAATGCAGGTCTGCACCCGCGTCCCCGGCTCATGCTCGACACCGGTCCGCAGGTCGCGGACGTACCCGTCGACGAGTCCGACCACGCAGGACTGACAGATTCCCATCCGGCAGCCGAACGGCATCGGCACTCCGACCCGCTCTCCGGCCTCCATCAGCGAGGTGGCTGCGTCGGCGACCGCCTGTTTGCCGCTGCGCCCGAAGGTGACCACCCCGCCGCTGCCGTGTGCCGCGGCGCGCGACGCCGCGAACCGCTCCAGATGCAGCCGGCCTTCGACGCCCGCATCGCTCCACACCCGCTCCGCGGCGGTCAGCATGCCCTCCGGCCCGCACGCCCAGGTCTGCCGCGAACGCCAGTCCGGCACCGCGTCGTCGATGCCGGCCAGATCGAGACGGCCCTGCGTGCGGGTCGTGCGCACGGTCAACCGATAGCCGGGATGCACCCGGGCCAGGTCGGCCAACTCGGCGGCGAACATGGCGTCGGCCTCGGTGGGCACCGAATGCAGATGCTCGATGTCGGTGATCTGACCGCGCCGCACCAGCGTGCGCAGCATCGACATCACCGGGGTGATCCCCGAACCCGCGGTGAGGAACAGCACCGAGGCCGGCGCGGGGTCGGGCATCACGAAATTGCCCTTCGGGGCGGCCAACCGGACCACCGTCCCGGGTTCGACGCCGCCCACCAGGTGGGTCGACAAGAAACCCTCAGGCATGGCCTTGACCGTGACGGTGATGGTGCGGGCACCCCGCACCGGCACAGATGTCAGGGAGTAGGACCGCCAGCGCCAACGGCCGTCCATCAGCACCCCGATACCGATGTACTGACCCGGCTCGTAGTCGAAGGAGAAGCCCCAGCCCGGCTTGATCACCAGCGTCGCCGAATCCTCGGTCTCCCGGCAGACCTCGACGACACGGCCGCGCAGTTCACGCGCGGACCACAGCGGATTGGCCAGGTGCAGATAGTCGTCCGGCAGCAGCGGCGTCGTCATCCGGCCCGCGATCGCGCGCAATGCGTTCCATCCGGGGTGCCTGTCGGCGCCGGCGACAGTAGGCCGCACGGTGTCGGCACCCTTCGCGTTGACCTTGATGAAGTTCTTGGCCATGAAGGCTCCCAACCGGCGTTCAGATGCGTACCCGACCCACGGGCAGATAACCTACGGTACCGTAACCTACGCTGGCGTACGACCCCTAGAGCATTTCGAGCAGGAACGGCAGTTCCTGGGTGGCGTACCACGCCAGATCATGATCCTGGGCGTCGCCGACCAGCAGTTCGGCGTCCTCGTCACCGAGGTCGGCTTCGTCGATGGCCTCCGTCGCCGCCCGCACCGCGGGTTCGGCCGCCGCGATGTCGACGTATACCGCAACCAGGTGCTCCGTGCGCACCGGTCCCGCGAGCCGCACCACCGCGTCGTCGAGGTCGGAACGCAGGGTCACCGGCTCGACATCGGCGACCAGCACCGCCCGGCGCGGCGGAAGACCCGCCGGGTCCGGCCCGTCGATCGCCAGCAACCGCAGCGAAGCGAGTGCCGCTTCGCGCAGCGCCACCTCGGCGAGTTCGTCGTCGTCGCCCTCGGCATAGGCCTCCCGCAGCCGCGGGGTGACGGCGAAAGCCGTGCCGCTGACCGGGCTCAACTCACCGTCGGCGACCAGGCGCTGCAGCATGGCCAAGGTGGCCGGGACGTAGACCCGCACGTGTTGGAGAGTAGCCCAGCAGGCGGGGACCGACGTTGTGCGAGCTTACTCCCGGTCCCCGAGCAGGCTGGCCACGTGGTCGTCGACGTAGTGCGCCAGTTCACGCGGCGTGCGCTCGTACTTGGCGGAGGACTCCAGACGCTTGGGCAACTCCACCTTCGGCCTGGGCACATCCTGGTAGTCGATCGTGGACAGCAGGTGGCTCATCATGTTCAGCCGGGCATGTTTTTTGATGTCGGATTCAACGACGTACCAAGGGCTCTCGGGAATGTCCGTGTGCACCATCATGTCGTCCTTGGCCCGCGAATAGTCGTCCCAGCGATAGACCGACTCGAGATCCATCGGTGACAGCTTCCACTGCCGGACCGGGTCGGTGAGCCGCTTGCGGAACCGGCGCAACTGCTCCCCCTCGGATACCGAGAACCAGTACTTGCGCAGCAAGATCCCGTCATCGATGAGCATCTTCTCGAAGATCGGCGTCTGCCGCAAGAACAGCGAATACTGTTGCGGCGTACAGAATCCCATCACTTTCTCGATGCCTACCCGGTTGTACCAGGACCGGTCGAACATCACTATCTCACCCTTGGTGGGCAGGTGCGCGACGTATCGCTGGTAATACCACTCACCGGTCTCACGCTCGGTCGGCGCGGGCAGCGCGGCGATGCGACTGACTCGCGGGCTGAGGTACTCGGTGATGCGTTTGATGGTGCCGCCCTTGCCGGCGGCGTCACGGCCCTCGAAGATCACCACGATCCGGGCGCCGGTGTGTTTGGCCCATTCCTGCAGTCTGACGAATTCGGTTTGCAGGCGAAACAACTCGGCCCGGTATGCGTCGTTCGGCAGCTTGTCCGGTTTGGCTGGCTTCGCAGAGCCCTTGTCCTTACTCACTGCCGGATCGTACTGCTCGAACGGCTATCCGGCGGTCTCAATCAGTTCATCAAGTGATTCTTGTAGCAGGCCGGGCAGCAGGTCGACGTCGCTCATCGCATCACGGTCGGCATTGATGCCGAAGTACAGCATTCCGCAGTAAGACGTGACACCGATCGCAAGCACCTGATTGGCCAGCAGCGGGGGCACCGCGTAGGTCTCCAGCAGCTTGGTACCGGCGATGTACATCTGTGACTGCGGCCCGGGCACATTGGCGATCAGCAGATTGAACAACCGCGCCGAGAAACTGGTCGCCACCCGGATGCCCTCGGCATGCAGGGTCGGCGGTGCGAACCCCGAAAGTGTGACGATGCTGCGGGCGTCCACCAGGCTGGCGGCGGTGGAATGCGACTCGGTGGCGTGTGCGATCTGCGACAGCCGCACCACCGCATTGCCCTCGCCGACCGGCAGGTCGATCAGAAACGGCTCGACCTCGCTGATCGGCTGCCCGACGCCCATCGTCAGATCCACGCCCAGGTCGCGGTACACCGACATCGGCGCCATGGCGCGCACCGTCGTCGTCGGGGTCACCGGCTCGCCCCGGGACAACAGCCAGTTGCGCAGCGCCCCGGCGATCACGCACAGCACCACGTCGTTGACGTCGCAGTCGTACCGGGACCGCAGCCGACGGTATTCCTCGAGGCCGGCCGCGGCGACGGTGAACCGCCGGTTGCGGGAAACGGTGGTGTTCAGCGGGCTGCTCGGTGCGGTACCGCGCGCCACGATGCGTGCGACGCCGGCGACGCGGCGACCCGCTTCCACGAACTGCTCGGAGCTGGTCAGCACCCCGGTCATCGCTGACTGCACCGCCGAGAGTTGCTGACGCGGCCGCGACACCCAGTCGCCGATGGCGCCCAGGACCAGCGCGGCCGGACCCGGCTCGTGACCCGGTATCCAGATGTCTTCCCCGAAGGTCGGCCGGCGCGGTGTCCGGTCGACGATCACATGGCCGATCTCCAGGGCTGACATGCCGTTGACCAGCGCCTGGTGCGACTTGGTGTAGATCGCGACGCGGTTCTTGGTCAACCCCTCGACCAGATACATCTCCCATAGCGGCCGGGACTTGTCGAGCGGTCGCGATCCCAACCGCGCCACCAGATCGTGCAGTTGCGCGTCGTTGCCCGGGCCCGGCAGGGCGGACCGACGGATGTGATAGGTGATGTCGAATTCGCGGTCCTCGACCCAGACCGGACGCCCCAGCCCGAGCGTCACCTCACGGACCTTCTGCCGGTACCGGGGCACCTGATGCAGGCGCTGTTCCACCGTCTCCAGCAGTTTCTCGTAGCTCAGTCCGCCACGCGGTTTCCGCAGAATCGACAGAGAACCGACATACATGGGCGTCGACGTGTTCTCACGCTGGTAGAACGACGCGTCCGATGCCGACAACCGGGTCACCATCTGACGTCATCCCCCTCTGCACGTGCCCGGGCCTGCCGAACCGCCCGCTGTTTTCTGGTGAGCAACGGTAACCGCTCCCGCCTGCGGTGCGGGTGGCGGGTGCACACACGTCCCGTCGAACTGTGCCATCATCACGGTGTTCACCAACCTGCCACTCTCCGGCAGGCGCCGACTGTCGTCTGTACCACCGGAGGGCTGAGCATGACCGTGACACCCGTCGTCGACTACGAGCCGACAACGCTGCCCGGGGGCGACCACCCGGCGCCCGCCGCACGCCGGATCGGTGCCGGCCGCCTCCGACGTCACCCGGTTCGGACCGCGCGTACCGCAAGGTTCCACAGCGCGGCAGCGTTCACCGACACCGCGCTGCGCGGCATCCTGGAGGTGATCGACCGCCGCAGGCCGCTGACGCAATTGCGGACGATGCTTTCCCCCGGACTGATCGACTCAGTGGATGCATTCACCCGCGCGGTGCCCGATCGTCGCAGCGGTGCCACGCTGCGACGGGTGCGGTTACAGTCAATCGTCCCCGATGAGCGGGTTTTCGAGGTGTCGGCGACCTACAGCCGGGGACCACGGCTGCACGCGTTGGCCTGCCGCGTCGAGTGGATCAGCTTGGCGCAGCGCGCCGAGTGGCAAGTGGTCGCGCTGCACATCGGCTGACAGTGTCGGTCAGTTCTTCCGGGTCCTTGCCGCCCGTCGCGCCGCGTCCCGCCGTTCCCGACGACTCCCACCATCACGGGAGGTGCCTGCGGCCTGTCCGCTGCTCTTGCGCTGGATCTCCGCGGAGCCGTCTTCGGACGGACCGGTGTACGTCAATGCCGACGTGCCGTCCTCGATCCCCCTTGCCCGCACTCCCGCCGGCACGGCAGTCCGCTCCGTGGCCGGTGCAGCAGTCCGCGCGGCGGCGATGAGATCGGCCAGTCCTTCCGGGGCGGCGACCGGCGCCACCGTCGGCGCGGGAGTCGCTTCGACCTGCACGTTGAACAGGAAGCCGACGGACTCCTCCTTCACGCCGTCGAGCATGACGACGAACATGTCATAGCCCTCACGCTGATACTCGACCTTGGGGTCACGCTGCGCATGGGCACGCAGCTGGATGCCCTCCCTGAGGTAGTCCATCTCGTAGAGGTGCTCACGCCACTTGCGGTCGATCACGTTGAGCAAGACCTGGCGCTCCAGCTGGCGCATCGCACCCGCTCCGGCGAGCTCCTCGATCCGCGCCTCCCGCGCGGCATACGCTTTCTCGGCGTCGGCGACCAATGCGTCGAGCAGCTCCTCGCGTGTCAGTTCACCCGGCTCGCCGACGCCCTCGGAGTTCATCAGGCTGTGGTAGTCGATGCCGACGGGATACAGCGTGTTGAGCGCCTCCCAGAGCTTCTCCAGGTCCCAGTCCTCCGAGTACCCCTCGGCGGTGGCGCCGTCGACGTATGCCGTCACCACGTCGACCAGCATGTCGTGCGCCTGCTGCTGCAGATTCGCCCCCTCGAGGATCCGCCGGCGCTCCCTGTAGATGACCATGCGCTGCTTGTTCATCACCTCGTCGTAGTCGAGGACGTGCTTGCGGTACTCGAAGTTCTGCTGTTCGACCTGCGTCTGCGCACTCTTGATCGCGCGGGTCACCATCTTGGCTTCGATCGGCACGTCGTCGGGCAGGTTGATCCGGGTCAGCAACGCCTCCAACATCGCACCGTTGAATCGGCGCATCAACTCGTCGCCCAGCGACAGGTAAAAGCGCGACTCACCCGGATCGCCCTGACGTCCGGACCGGCCGCGCAGCTGATTGTCGATCCGGCGCGACTCATGCCGTTCGGTTCCCAGCACATAAAGCCCGCCGACCGCGATTACGTCCTCGGCCTCCGAGCTGGCCTCCTGTTTGATCTGATCCAACGTGTCGTCCCAGGCGGCCTCGTAGTCCTCCGGCGTCTCGACCGGGTCCAGCCCCTTGTCCCGCAGCCGTTTGTCGGCCAGGAAGTCGACGTTGCCGCCGAGCACGATGTCGGTGCCACGGCCGGCCATGTTGGTGGCCACCGTGATGGCACCGCGGCGGCCGGCCTCGGCGATGATCCCGGCCTCCTGCTCGTGATACTTCGCGTTGAGCACGTTGTGCGGGATCTTGCGTTTGACGAACTGACGCGACAGGTACTCCGAACGCTCGACGCTGGTGGTTCCGATCAGGACGGGCTGGCCCTTCGCATACCGCTCCGCGACGTCGTCGACGACGGCGATGTACTTGGCTTCCTCGGTCTTGTAGATGAGGTCGGATTGATCGGTACGGACCATCGGCCGGTTGGTCGGGATCGATACCACGCCCAGCTTGTAGATCTCATGCAACTCGGCCGCCTCGGTCTGGGCGGTACCGGTCATGCCGGCGAGCTTGTCGTACAGACGGAAGTAGTTCTGCAGCGTGATGGTGGCCAGCGTCTGGTTCTCGGCCTTGATCTCGACGTGCTCCTTGGCCTCGATGGCCTGGTGCATGCCCTCGTTGTACCGGCGGCCCAGCAACACCCGACCGGTGAACTCGTCGACGATGAGCACTTCCCCGTTGCGGACGATGTAGTCCTTGTCCCGGTTGAACAGCTCCTTGGCCTTCAGCGAGTTGTTCAGGTAACTCACCAACGGCGAGTTGGCGGCCTCGTAGAGGTTGTCGATGCCGATCTGGTCCTCGACGAATTCGACGCCGAGTTCGTGCACGCCGATGGTGCGCTTGCGCAGGTCCACCTCGTAGTGGACGTCCTTCTCCATCAGCGGCGCGATGCGGGCGAACTCCTGGTACCAGTTCGAAGCGCCGTCGGAGGGACCCGAAATGATCAGCGGTGTGCGGGCCTCGTCGATGAGGATCGAGTCGACCTCGTCGACGATCGCGAAGTTGTGCCCGC
>CAYLWH010000016.1:36420-51299 GCA_964387245.1 uncultured Mycobacterium sp. | reverse complement strand
GTAGACGTCGGTGCCGTCGCACAGCGCGTCGACGTCGATCTCGATGGCGTCCTCGAGGAACCGGTCCACGAGCACCGGATGTTCGGGGGTGAGCTCGGTGGCACGCTGAATGTAGCGTCGCAGATTTTCTTCGTCGTAGACGATCTCCATGCCGCGACCGCCCAACACATAGGACGGCCGTACCAGAACCGGGTAGCCGATCTCGGCGGCGATCTTGCGGGCCTGATCGAAGCTGGTCGCCATCCCGTACCGGGGCGCGGGCAGCCCGGCATTGGTCAGCAGCTCACCGAAGGCGCCCCGGTCCTCGGCGAGATCGATGGCCTTCGGGCTGGTGCCGACGATCGGCACACCAGCTTTCTCCAACCGATCGGCCAGACCCAGCGGTGTCTGGCCGCCAAGTTGCACGATGACGCCGACGACGCCGGGCCCGCCCGCCCCCGAACCCTGCTCAGCGCGGTAGACCTCGAGGACGTCCTCGAAGGTCAGCGGTTCGAAGTACAGCCGGTCGGCGGTGTCGTAGTCGGTGGAGACGGTTTCCGGGTTGCAGTTGACCATCACCGTCTCGAATCCGGCCTGGCTCAACGTGATCGCCGCGTGCACACAGCTGTAGTCGAACTCGATACCCTGGCCGATCCGGTTCGGCCCGGAGCCCAGGATCAGCACCTTGGGGCGCTCGGTCTGCGGCGCTACTTCCGTCTCGGCCGCGGGATCGAGTTCGTAGCTGCTGTAGTGATACGGCGTCTTGGCCTCGAATTCGGCGGCGCAGGTGTCGACGGTCTTGTAGACCGGATGGATGCCCAGCCGTTCACGCAGCGCCCGCACCCCGTTCTCCCCGGCCAGTTCCGGTCGCAGCGAGGCGATCTGGCGGTCCGACAAACCGCTGTGCTTGCACCGGCGCAGCAGGTCCTCATTCAGTACGGGCGCACCTAGGATCTCTTTCCGCAGTCCCACCAGTCGGTTGACCTGCTCGACGAACCACGGGTCCACGCCGGAGGCCTGCGCCACCTGCTCGACGGACGCACCCAGCCGCAGCGCCAGTTCGATGTCGTAGAGCCGGCCGTCCTTGGGGGTGCGCAGCCGCTCCAGGACGTCGTGGACGTCGCCCTCGGGATCGGGAGCGGTCCAGAACCCGGTCCGCTTGGTCTCCAGCGAGCGCATCACCTTGCCCAGCGCTTCGATGAAGTTGCGGCCCAACGACATCGCCTCGCCGACCGACTTCATGGTGGTGGTCAGGGTGTCGTCGGCGCCGGGGAACTTCTCGAACGCGAACCGCGGCGCCTTGACGACGACGTAGTCCAGCGTCGGCTCGAAGCAGGCGGGCGTCTGTCTGGTGATGTCGTTGAGGATCTCGTCGAGGGTGTAGCCGATGGCCAGCTTGGCGGCGATCTTGGCGATGGGGAAGCCGGTCGCCTTCGACGCCAACGCGCTCGACCGCGACACCCGGGGGTTCATCTCGATGACGATCAGCCGGCCGTCGGCCGGATCGATGGCGAACTGGATGTTGCAGCCGCCGGTGTCGACGCCCACCTCACGCAGGATCGCGATGCCCAGGTCCCGCATCTTCTGGTACTCGCGGTCGGTGAGCGTCATCGCCGGTGCGACGGTCACCGAGTCACCGGTGTGCACGCCCATCGGGTCGAAGTTCTCGATCGAGCACACCACCACGACGTTGTCGCGGCTGTCGCGCATCAGCTCGAGCTCGAATTCCTTCCAGCCGTAGATCGACTCCTCGATCAGCACGTTGGCACTCGGGGAGGCGGCCAGCCCGTCGCCGGCCATCCGCTCCACCTCGTCGAGGGTGGCGGCCATGCCCGAGCCGAGTCCACCCATGGTGAAGCTCGGCCGGACGACCACCGGCAGGCCGAGCTCGGAAACCGTCTCGCGCACCTCCTCCATGGTGAAACACACTCGGCTGCGGGCGGATTCGCCACCTACCTTGGCGACGATGTCCTTGAAGCGCTGGCGGTCCTCACCGCGCTGGATGGCCTCGAAGTCGGCGCCGATCAATTCGACGCCGTAGCGGTCGAGCACACCGTTCTCGTAGAGGGCAACCGCGGTGTTCAGCGCCGTCTGCCCGCCGAGGGTGGCCAGCAGGGCGTCGATCCTGTTGCCGCGCTCGGCCTGCTGGGCGATGACGCGCTCCACGAAGGCCGGGGTGATCGGCTCGACGTAGGTGTGGTCGGCGTACTCCGGGTCAGTCATGATGGTCGCCGGGTTGGAGTTCACCAGGCTGACCTGCAGCCCCTCGGAGCGCAACACCCGGCAGGCCTGGGTGCCCGAGTAGTCGAACTCGCAGGCCTGCCCGATGACGATCGGCCCGGAGCCGATCACCAGTACGTGGTTCAGATCGGTGCGACGTGGCATCTAGCGCTCCTCTTTCGCCGAAATCGCATTCCGGCAGCGAAAATGCGAGAACGGGTCTGCTGGAATGCCATTTCGGCGCAGTTGTGGCATCACTTCTCCCCCGACTTGACCTGGTCCATCAGGACGACGAACTGGTCGAACAGGTATTCCGCATCGTGCGGGCCGGCCGCCGCCTCCGGGTGGTACTGCACCGAGAACGCCCGCCCGTCGGCAAGTCGGATGCCCTCCACCACACCGTCGTTGGCGCAGGTGTGGCTGACCAGCGCGCGGCCGAACGGCGTGTCGAATTCCTCGCCGGCCTCCCCCTCCAGGGCGAAGCCGTGGTTCTGCGCGGTGATCGCAACCCGGCCGGTCGCGTGGTCCATGACCGGAATGTTGATCCCGCGGTGGCCGAACGTCATCTTGTACGTCGATCGACCCAGCGCGCGGCCCAGGATCTGGTTGCCGAAGCAGATGCCGAACAGCGGGATGCCGGCGCCGAGCACCTCACGCGTCACCGCGACGATGTGGTCGGCGGTGGCCGGGTCACCCGGGCCGTTGGACAGGAAGACACCGTCGGGGTTCAGCTCTGCGATCTGTTCGAAGGTCGCCGACGACGGCAACACGTGACTACGGATACCGCGGCCGGCGAAGTTGCGCGGCGTGTTCGTCTTGATGCCCAGGTCCAGCGCCGCGACGGTGAACCGTTGTGCCCCTTGCGGTTCCACGATGTAGGGCTCGCCGGTGCTGACCTGGCCGGCCAGATCGGCGCCCAGCATGGACTCCTGACCGCGCACCCGCTCCACCAGTTCCGCGGTGTCGGCCAGGGCCGAACCCGAGAACACCCCGGCCTTCATCGAACCGCGGGTACGCAGGTGCCGCACCACCGCGCGGGTGTCGATGCCGGCGATCCCGACCACGCCCTGGCGCACCAGCTCGTCGTCCAGGGTGCCGGTGGCCCGCCAGTTCGACGCCCGCGGCGAAGGATCACGCACCGCGTAGCCCGCGACCCAGATCCGCTCGCCGCGGCTCTCGCCGTCCTCGCCGTTCCAGCCGGTGTTGCCGATCTGCGGCGCGGTGGCGACGACGATCTGCCGGTGATAGCTCGGGTCGGTCAACGTCTCCTGGTAGCCGGACATGCCGGTGGAGAACACCGCTTCGCCCAGCGTCTGTCCGACCGCCCCGAACGGCCGGCCGGTGAACACCCGACCGTCCTCGAGGACCAGTACTGCCCGATCGGTCACGCTGCACCCTCCTGAGAAACCCATTTGTCGTACTGCCGGCGGTCGTCGGCACGGAATCCGGTGTCGATCTCGGTACCCGACGGCAGCGTCCACCGGATCGCCAGAATCCCGTCGGGCGCCTCACGCTCCCCCCGAGGGATCACTTTCCCGGCGATGCCCCGCTCCGTGCGAATCGCCGTGATGCGGTCGTTCGGGATCCAGATCGGGTGGGCGCCGCTGCGCTGCAACATGATTCCCTCCGGATACCGGGTCAGCACGGCCTTGGTGCGATAACCCAGGTCACCGGCGACGATCCGGTCCTGCCAGCTCGGCGCGATGGTGCTGCCCACGTAGAGCCCCTTGATGCCGGGGATGACGGCCGGGCCGACGGTGTCCGGCAGCTCCGGCAGCTGCCCGAGGATCGCCACCTGCGCCTCGGCGCGCCGTCGCCAGCCGCGCAGCATCAGGTTGATCAGGAGCGCGATCACCAGGGTCAATACCGCCGCGAAGATCAGCGATCCCACCAGGGTGGGCGTGTTCATGACCGCTGCACCGAGAGGAAGGTTCTGAACACCAGACCCCGGGACGGGGTGTGCAGAACCTTCTTCGCGGGGTGTGTCACAGCTGCACTTTCCCGTCGCGCGCGGTGATCTTGCCGCGCAGCAGCGTCGCGGTGACGGTTACGGGCAGCGTCATCGCCTCGTACGGTGTGTTGGCCGACGGCCCGGCGAGATCGTCGCCGGTGACGGTCCAGGTGGCGTCCGGGTCGACGACGGTCAGGTTGGCCGGCTCCCCCACCTCCAGGGGGCGGCCCTGATCGGGCAGGCCCACGATACGGGCCGGGTTCTCACTCATCACCTTTGCGACATCGCGCCAGGTCAGCAGGCCGGGCGCCACCATTGTCGCGGCCACCACCGACAGCGCGGTCTGCAGGCCGAGCATGCCCGGGCGGGCGTTGGCGAACTCCACACACTTCTCGTGCTCCGCGTGCGGCGCGTGATCGGTTGCCACGCAGTCGATCACCCCGTCGGCCAGCGCCTGCCGCAGCGCCTGCGCGTCGGACGCCTCGCGCAGCGGCGGGTTGACCCGATTGACGCCGTTGTAGGTGGCCAGCCGGCTGTCGTCCAGCAGCAGGTGATGGGGGGTGACCTCGGCGGTGATCGAGATACCTTGCGCCTTAGCCCATTTCAGAATCTCGACGGTACCGGCGGTGGAGGCATGGCAGATGTGCACCCGGGCGCCGGCGTCGCGGGCCAGGATCGCGTCGCGGGCCACGATCGACTCCTCGGCCGAACGGGGCCAGCCGGCCAGTCCGAGTCGGGCGGCGTTGGGGCCCTCGTGTGCGACGGCGCCGACGGTCAGTCGCGGTTCCTCGGCGTGCTGGGCGATCAGCACACCCAGCCCGCGGGCGTACTCCAGGGCACGGCGCATGATCAGCGGATCGTCGACGCACTTGCCGTCGTCGGAGAACATCCGCACCTGCGCGGCGCCCTGGGCCATCATGCCCATCTCGGTGAGCTTGCGGCCTTCAAGGCCGACGGTCACCGCTCCCACCGGGTGCACGTCGACCAGGCCCACGTCGCGGCCGCGCTTGAACACGTGGTCGGTCACCACCGGCGAGTCGGCCACCGGATCGGTGTTGGCCATCGCGAACACCGCGGTGTAGCCGCCGAGAGCCGCTGCAGCCGAACCACTTTCGATGGTCTCGGTGTACTCGCGGCCGGGTTCGCGAAGATGCGTGTGCAGGTCGACGAAGCCGGGCAGCAGCACCTGACCGACAGCGTCGATCACCGTCACGAGATCCAGATCGGCCACCAGGCCGGTGCCGATCGCGGCGATCTGGCCGTCGGTGACCAGAACGTCGACCTGATCGCCCTCGCCGTAGAGGCACACACCCTTGATCAGAATGCTGGACCGGTTCACTGCCTGCCTCCTTCTCCGCCTCGTGCCTCGGCGGCATCGTCGGCTCGGCAACTCATGCGCCCACCCCCGTCTCCGCCGGGTGCGCCCCGATCAGCAGATGGAAGAGCACCGCCATCCGCACATGCACGCCGTTGGTGACCTGTTGCAGCACAGCGGCTTGCGGCGAGTCGGCCACCGACGAGGCGATCTCCATGCCGCGCAGCATCGGGCCCGGGTGCAGCACCACAGCGTGCCCGGGCAGCAGCACCTGCCGCTTCGCGGACATGCCGTAGGTCGCGGAGTACTCGCGCTCCGAGGGGAAGAATCCGCCGTTCATCCGCTCGGCCTGCACCCGCAGCATCATCGCCGCGTCGGCAACCGGCAACTCGGCGTCTAGGTCGTGGCTGACGGTCACCGGCCACTGCTCCACCCCGGCGGGCAGCAGCGTCGGCGGGGCGACCAGCACCACCTCGGCGCCGAGTGTCGAGAGCAGCAGCACGTTGGAGCGGGCCACCCGGCTGTGCAGCACGTCGCCGACGATCACGATCCGCTTGCCGTCGATGCCGCCGAGCCGCTGCCGGATCGTCAGCGCGTCCAGCAGCGCCTGGGTGGGATGCTCATGGGTGCCGTCACCGGCGTTGATGACCGACGGTCCGGCGCCGCCAGGCTCCGCCGTCCACTCCGCGAGCTGCTGCGCCGAGCCGGACGCCGGGTGCCGGATGATCAGCGCGTCGGCGCCGGCGGCGCGCAGCGTCAGCGCGGTGTCGCGCAAAGACTCGCCCTTGGCCACCGAGGACCCCGATGCGCTGACGTTGATGGTGTCTGCGCTCATCCACTTGGCGGCCACCTCGAAGGACACCCGGGTTCGGGTGGAGTTCTCGTAGAACATCGTGATCACGGTGCGCCCGCGCAGGGTGGGCAGCTTCTTGACCTCGCGGCCCATCAACGCCTGGCGGAACCGATCGGCGTTGTCGAGGATCGCGGTGGCGTCCGCGCGGCTCAGGTCGGCGGCGCTGAGCAGGTGCTTCACCGGGCGGGACCTCCATAGGGGGCGATCTTCACGCCGTCGTGGCCGTCGGACTCGGTGAGCCGTACCTTGACGTTCTCGGACCGAGACGTGGGGACGTTCTTGCCGACGTAGTCGGCGCGGATCGGCAGTTCGCGGTGGCCGCGGTCGACGAGCACGGCGAGCTGCACCACCCGAGGTCGGCCGAGGTCGCGCAGCGCGTCGAGCGCCCCGCGCACCGAGCGGCCGGTGTAGAGCACATCGTCGACCAGGATCACCAGGGTCCCGTCGATACCCCCGTCGGGGATCGAGGTGTCCTCCAGCGCGCGGGGCGGTTTGATGTTCAGGTCGTCGCGATACAGGGTGATGTCCAGCGAGCCGTGACCAACGGTGACGCCGGAGAACTCCTTGATGTTGGCCGCCAACCGGGCGGCGAGAACGGTTCCGCGGGTCGGAATGCCCAGGAGTACGACGCGGGGCGCGTCGGGACCGTCGAGAGCGGTCTTTTCGATGATCTGGTGCGCAATGCGGGAAACGGTTCGGCCGACGTCCGCGGCGGACATTAGTTCCCGGTCGCCCTCTGAGGTGCTCATTACAGAGCCTGACCTCCTTCTCCGCCTCTCTGGACGGCTCGTTAAAGGATGTCTCGAACTGCCGGGGAGCTTAGCACGGGCCCGACACGCGACTACATTGGCGCCCATGACGGATTCCATGCCCCCAGCCATCGACTTCGACGCGCTCTACCGCGGGGAAAGTCCCGCCGAGGGAGTGCCCCCAGTCCCCGCGATCCCGTGGGACACCAAGGCGCCCAAGGAAAACGTGATCGCCTGGCAAGAAGCCGGTCTGATCCACGGCGACGTCCTCGACATCGGCTGCGGCCTCGGCGACAACGCCATCTATCTGGCCGGCCACGGCCACGACGTCACCGGTCTGGACATCTCCCCGACCGCACTGATCACCGCCGAGCGCCGGGCTATCGACGCCGGGGTTCATGTCCGGTTCGCCACCGCCGACGCCGCCCGGCTCGACGGCTACACCGAGGCGTTCGACACCGTCGTCGACAGCGGGTGCTACCACTGCCTGGATGACAACGGTCGGGCCGCGTACGCCATCGCGGTACGCCGCGCCACCCGCCCGGAAGCCACCCTGCTGATCAGTGCGTTCTCCGATGCCAACGCCGCAGGGGACGACTGGCCGCGGCCGATGGTCTCGGAGAGCACGCTGCGCTCGACGCTGGGCGATGCCGGGTGGACCATCACCTCGCTGGACACCATCACGGTGCCGATCGAGGAACAGGTCGACGCGGTGATGTGGATGCTGACCGCCCGGCGCTGAGTACGCTGGCGGGGTGAATCTCGACGGAAACGCCGCATCGGTCCAGGAGGCGGTTGACAACGGCCTGCTGTCGGGGGCGGTCACGCTGGTCTGGCAGGCTGGAAACGTGTTGCAGGTCAACGAGATCGGCCACCGCGACGTGGAGGCGCGGTTGCCGATGCGGCGCGACACCATCTTCCGCATCGCCTCGATGACCAAGCCGATCACCGTGGCCGCCGCCATGACTCTGGTCGAGCAGGGCAGGCTGTCGCTGCACGACCCGGTGAGCCGATGGCTGCCCGAACTCGCCGACATGTCGGTGCTGGCCGACCGGCACGGCGACCTGGACAAGACCGTTCCCGCGATGCGGCCCATCACGGTCGAGGACCTGATGACGCACCGCGGCGGGCTGGCCTACGCATTCTCGGTGACCGGCCCGATCGCGAAGGCCTACGCCGGGGTGTCGCTGCGCCAGGACGCCGACCACTGGCTGGGCGAGGTGGCCGGGCTGCCGCTGGTGCACCAGCCCGGCGAGCGACTGACCTACAGCCACGCCACCGAGGTGCTGGGCATCACACTGTCGCGCATCGAGGGCAAGCCGCTGCAGGACGTATTGGCGGAGCGTGTTTTCGGGCCGCTCGGGATGACCGACACCGGTTTCTACCTGAGCCCGGAGCAGCGGCGCCGAGCCGCCACCATGTACAAGCTGGACTCCGACGGCAAGCTCAGCCACGATGTGATGGGCCCGGCACCGATTGCGCCACCGCGGTTCTCGCAGGGCGGCGGCGGGCTGTGGTCGACGGCGGACGACTACCTACGGTTCGTCCGGATGCTGTTGGGGTGCGGCGTGGTTGACGGTGTGCGGGTGCTGTCGGAGGACTCGGTGCGGCTGATGCGCACCGACCGTCTCACCGACGCGCAGAAGCGAAAGCCGTTCCTGGGCATGCCCTATTGGCAGGGCCGCGGCTTCGGGCTGAATCTCGCGGTGGTCACCGACCCGGCCCAGTCGACGCCCTTGTTCGGACCGGGCGGGGTCGGTTCGTTCACCTGGCCCGGAGCGTTCGGCACCTGGTGGCAGGCCGACCCGACGGCGGACCTGATCCTGATCTACCTGATCCAGAACGCACCGGACCTGTCCGCGGAAGCGGCCACGGCGGTCGCCGGCAACACCTCGATCGCGAAACTTCATACGGCGCAACCGAAGTTCGTCCGGCGGACGTATCAGGCCTTGGGGCTGTAGGGGTTCACGGTGCGATGACGATTCACAACACCGCCGAACCCGGTGTCACCGAATACAACACGCCGTCGGAGTAGTCCGTGACGTAAACGGTTCCGTTCGGGCCCACCGTGATATACCGGCTATATGCGGCGATGGCAAAAAGCGGGTACCAATCGTCGGGAAGGTAGATAGCACGGCCAACCGAGTTGGTCTGGTCGGTGGTGAATGTCCCGGCGAGCGCATTGGTGTCAGTGTCGATGACGGAGACCGACTTGCCATCCCAGGTCGTGACGTACAGCAGGTTCCCGGCGACGATGAGATCCTGCGCCCACAGGGGCACGCCGATCCTCGCGATCTCCTTGTTGAAATTCGCGCTCTCCGGGTCTGTGTCGATGACCGCCACCGCACCGTATTGGCCAGTCACCTTCCAGGTCCGGCCCCCGGAATCGGTGATGAAGTACCCAGAAGAGCTGCCGCCGATCCCCCGTTCGACGATCGTGACACTGTAGGCGACGTACGTCCGCTTTCCGTCCGGGCTGACCGCCACATTGCCGGTGCTGTTGGTGAATTCGCTGCGCATGCTGCTCCCGTCCCAGGACGGTCCCACATTCACGCCAACCGCCGTCATCGTGGCCGTGTCGATCACGGCAAGGCCGGTGCCAGGAGTGCCGTAAAGCCGTGATCCGTCCGGGCTGACCTTCAGGTCGTTCAACCTGCCGACGCCGGCGGTGCGGAGGACCCTGTTGGCATCCTTTCCGGTGCCGGCATCGTTGGTGATGTCGACGACCGTGACCCTGCCGTCGGTGGCATTCACGTATAGGCGGGTGTCGGTCGCCACCACCTCTGTCAACCTATTCGGATACTCGTAGGGCCATCCGTCATAGTCCAAGACGCCGGGCAGCACCTCGATCGCGATGGTGTCGATGACCTCGTTGCGGGTTGAATCAATCACCGATACCGAGTTGGACAGCGAGTTGCTCACATAGACCCGATTTCGGTTCGGGCTGGCTGCCACGCTCAGCGGCCCGTCCCCGACCTGGAGCGTCTTGACGACCTGGTTGGTCGCACTGTCGATCACGGTCACGTCGTTGCTTACGTAGTTGATCACGTAGGCATAGGCCCCGCTCACCGCAACCCCGCTGGGACCGGAGCCGACGCTCACGGCCGAGGTTGTGACGGTCGGCATGGCGAGAGAGGCATTGGCCACGATCACGCTCACCGGCGCCGAGGTGATGATGTTACCCGCAGCGTCGCGGGCACGCGCAGTCACTGTATGCGTCCCGTCGGCCACCTTCGTCGAATCCCACGACACCGCGTAGGGCGAACCGGTGTCCTCCGCGCCCACGTTAACGTCGTCCACCAGGAACTGCACCCCGACAGTGCCCGACGCGGTCGCCGACAGGTTCACCGTCCCCCACACCGGCCCGGACGGGGCCGTGACGGCAACCCATGGCTGCGTGGGGGTGATGATCGTGAAGATCCGCACCCTGCGGTCGGCGAAACCAGAGGTGAAAATCTGATTCCCCTCAGGAGACAGCGCGATCGAGTGCCAGGCGTTGTTCGGCGGTGGGTCGAAGGTCAGCGTGCTGTACAGGCTGTTGTCCTCGGTGGTGATCATCGACACCGTGTGCGCGCCGTTGACCGCATACAGCAGACTGCCATCGGGGTTGACCGCCAACCCCAACGGTTGGGAGCCCAACGCTATCGAGGTTACGAGCGGATTAGCCGCGGTCGGGTTCAGCACCGAAATACTGTTGGAACCGTAGTTGGCGACATACACCTTGGCGCCGTCCGGCGACACCGCCATCCCGAATGGGTTGGTGCCCACTGTGATCGTGCGGATGACCGACGGTGTCGCTGTGGTGGTGTCGAGCACCGACACGCTGTTGGAGGACCAGTTCGCCACGTAGGCGCGGGTGCCGTCGGCGGACACTGCTATTCCTCTCGGGCCGGACCCCACCTGCACCGAGCCGCCCGCGGAATAGGCATTGGTCGCGGTGTTCGCGTTGATCACCCGCACCGTGCTGTTCGCGGCATTGGTCACATACACCCGGTGCGTGTTCACGCCGGTCTGCACCACGGCGATACCGTGGGAATCCCCGGCGCTGGTGACCACGGTGGCGATCACCTGATTATTGGCCGTGTTGATCACCGACACTCCGCCGGTGCCCGCCACGTAGGCCCGCGCACCATCGGGGCTCAACGCGATCGCGCGCGGCGAGGCCACCACGTTGATCGTCACGGGAGCGGCGTTCGGGTTCGACCGATCGATGACCGACACCGTATTGGATGCTTGGTTGGCCACATAGCCCTTGGTAGCCGAAATGGCCATCCCCATCGCGGCCGTTCCGGTCTGTGCCGATGTGGTCGCATCCAAGATGCGCGCCGGCGGTATCGCCACATTGACCGGAACCGACGTGACGATGGTCCCATTACTGACACCGACCGTGAAGGTGTCGGAATCCGCGATCCCCGTCATGTCTGCCGCAAACCGGGCAGCCTGCGTCGGCGTGTACGTGAACGCACCTGTGGTCGGATTCAGATTCGTCGTCCCATTCGCAGGCGCGGCTGTCAACGTGTACGACAGCGTGTTGCCGTACACGTCCGACCCGTTAATCGACCCCGTTGTCGCACCGGTCGATTGATTGGGCGCCTGCTGCGTGGGCGCAGCCGTCGGCGCACTATTGACCGCGTTGTTCACCGTCAGCGTCACCGCCGCCGAGGTGGTGGTGTTGCCCGCGGCGTCACGGGCCAACGCGGTGACCGCATGCGGCCCGTTGCCGACCGTCCTCGTATCGAACGACACCGCGTAGGGCACACCGGTGTCCTCGGCGCCCACCGCATTGCCGTCCACCAGGAACTGCACCCCGGCCACCCCGACATTGTCGTTGGCGGTCGCCGCCAGGTTCACCGTCCCCGATACCGTCCCCGACAGCGTCGTGAGGACAACGGTGGGCGCGGTGACATCCGGGTTGGCGACGGTGACGTTCACCGCCTGCGAGGTGGTGGTGTTGCCGGCGGCGTCACGGGCCCGCGCGGTCAGCGCATAGCTCCCGTTGGCCACCGAGGTGGTGTTCCACGCCACCGCATACGGCGCAGCAGGATCCTCATTACCGATCGGGCTGCCGTTGACCAGGAACTGCACCCCGGCCACCCCGACATTGTCGTTGGCGGTCGCCGACAGGTTCGCCGTCCCCGACACCGTCCCCGACGGACCGGCTACCGCAACGCTGGGCGCCGTCACATCCGGGTTGTTGACGATGAGATTCACCGCCGTCGAGGTGGTGGTGTTGCCGGCGGCGTCGCGCGCCCGCGCGGCCAGCGCATAGCTCCCGTTGGCCACCGATGTGGTGTTCCACGCCACCGCATACGGCGCAGCAGGATCCTCATTACCGATCGGGCTGCCGTTGACCAGGAACTGCACCCCGGTCACACCCACATTGTCCGACGCGTTGGCGGTCAAACTCACCGTCCCCGAAACCGACCCCGCCGGCGTCGTCACATTCACCGACGGCGCGGTCACATCCGGGTTGGCGACCGTCGCGGCCTTGAACACCGCGACCTGCATCACCCACGCACCACCGCTGACCGGTGCGGTCGCACTGTACGGACCCGCCGCGGTGACCACCCGATCCTGAGCCACCCCATCAACGGTCACGATCCGGCTCGTGAAATTGCTGCCCGCCCCCGAGAACGCACCCCGGGTATAACCGGCCCCCACAATCAACGCATTCGCCGCCGCCGTGGTGACCGAACCGCTGTTGGCCAACGCCCCACTACCGCCGGCCGACCGAACCACATCCAACGGGCTGACCGGATCCAAACCGGAGTACTCCAGGGCCCGCACATCCACATACGGCGTCTGCCGGTCAAAACTCACGGTCACCGTATTGCCCCCGGCCGCAGCAGATTTGACGTTGGCCGCGTAATAGATCGCCTGACTGACCCCGTTACCCCGGAACGTCGACACCGCCGGTTTGTAGACGTTGCCCGCCGAATCAGTCACCGAGGTGATATTCGACGTCGCATTGCGCCACCCGATCACCACAACATTGGTATCCCCGGCCACCTGCGCACCGCTATAGGTCACACCGACCGACCGTCGGTTCGACTGCGGTGTCGCCGCAGACACCTGCACAAACCCCGGCGTAACAACAGCGGCCGCCGCCAACGCCATCGGCGCCACCTCCGCAGTCAACGCCATCGGCGCCACCTCCGCAGTCAACGCCATCGCCGCCGCCTCACCCGATTCAGGCGACACCATGTTGGCCACCGTGCCCCCGATGTCGAAGACTTTGACCTTGAGATCGGCCGTCGTATAAATCGAGCCGTCAGGCGCAACAGCTATAGGTACGTTGGTGAAAGCGTAGGTGTTTCCCATCGGGACGACACCCACGACGGCGTTGGTAGACGAATCGATGACGAAGATGTCGTCGCCACGGGCCACGAAAACATTTGTGCCATCAGGTCCGAGCGCAATGGTGCTGTCGAAGTATTCGCTCAACGGGCGGGAATTCGTATAGTGGTCAGCGGTGTTGCCGAGCGGAATCCCGGCGATGATAGTACTGCTGGCGACATCGACGACGTCGACAACTCCGAGCGCCGTGGTGATGTATGCACGCCCACCGTCCTGGCTGAACACCACGTCTGAGGGAAACATCCCGGTGTGCATGATTGCCGTTTCGGTCATCGTCCGGGTGTCGAACACATTGAGTGCACTATTGGAGCGGTCAAGGAGGTACAGCAACGTCCCGTCCGGATTGAGTGTGGCGTTAGGGGACCCCGAGCCGACCCAGAGCGACTGATTCGCGCCGGTCACCGTGTCCACGACGACGACGCCGCCGCCCTCACCACCGCCAAACGGCACGTACAGGTGCCGACCGTCGGGACTGATCGACATACTGCCACCCACCCATCCGCCGCTCGTTATCGCGATCGGATTCCCCACGGGGGCAAGCGTGTTGCCGTCGAGAACCGACACACGGTCCCATGCGGTGGCCACATAGATGCGGCTGCCGTCAGCGCTGACGGCCAAGGACGTCGCACCGGGTAGCACCTTGGTGGCGACGACGCTGTCTGTCGCGGTGTCGATCATCTTGATCGATCCGCCGTCCGTCACATAGGCACGGGATCCCCACACCCGCAGGTCATTCGGGTATTGGATCCCGGGTATCGAGTATGAAGTGGCCGGCAGGGCCACGGGCCGGACCGGGACCGTCGCATTCACCGTGACGCCAAGATTGCCGTCGGTGACCTCGACGGTGAAGTCATCGACACCGCCGCTGAGACGCTCCGTCGGCGTCGGCGTGTAGGTGAAAGTACCGGCGACGGCGTTGAAGGTGACCGCGCCACGCGCGGGATCGCTGGTGAGTGTGTAGCTCAGGACAGGGGTGTCTGGATCAGTGACACCGAGGGTCCCGATGACCGCACCGGTGGCGTCGTTCGGGTCTCCCGGGAGCACTGAACCGGTGATGGCTGGAGGCGCCGAGCTCGGCGGCAGAATCGGAACCGTCACATCGACATTCGTAGATGTCGTCCCGTCGCTGATGGCAATCACGAACGAAGCGGTGTCAGGGACGGTGGTGACGGCGGCTTGTTGCCGGGCTTCGACGCTGGGCACGTAGGTGAACCTGTACCTAGCGAAGCCCGGCGAATACATATTTGAAGTGACGTTGACCGAGCCACTCGGAATGGTGGGGCTGTAGGTGGTCGTGAATGTCTGGAAGTCCATGTCGGTGACGTTGAACCAGCCAGTGATAGTGCCGGTCGCGGGGTCTGTCCCGTCGATACGCGGCCCTGTCGTCACCACCGGAGGATGGTTCTCGGCGTTGGCCACCGTCACGGTCACCGCCTGCGAGGTGGTGGTGTTGCC
>CAYLWH010000016.1:0-36320 GCA_964387245.1 uncultured Mycobacterium sp. | reverse complement strand
CCGCCAACGGAGCTGCCTCCAGCGTCTGCCCACTGAACACCTGCGCTTCCGGTGCCGACGACGCCACGGACTGCTGGCCCTGGGCCATCCGCGACCGGGTCCACGCCGGGACCGCCCACCCCGCCGGCAACCCCACCGGAACCACCGGATCGCCACCACCGCCGGCCGAACCACCCAACCCGGACAACAACCCGGACACCACCCGCACCGGCACCGACGGCCTGACCACCTCGTCAACCGGTTGCGGATCAACAGCTTTGACCACCGCAGCCGTCACCTTCACCGGCGACACTGCCACCCCGACGTCGACGACCGCCGTCGGACGGGCCACCGGCGACGCCGCCACCATCCGCTCCGACACCCGCTCCGCCCCACGGCCGGACACCACCCGGTCGGATACCGCCCGGTTGGACACCGCCTTCGGCGCGGCCACGCGTTTCGTATCCGCGGCGGCCTCCCCGGCGTCCGGCTTCGCCGTGACCGCCCGCTGCCGCAACTCCCGAGACGGCTTGGACCCCGAGTGCAGCCGCTGCTTCTTCGACGACTTCACCGAGGACCCGCCGCCCTTACCATCGCCGGCACCGGCCGCCGCACGGTCCTTCTCGGCCGGTGACACCGACGGCGGGTCCACAGCCGGCGGGGAAACGACACCCGGTGCGGCGTCGACATCAGCGACCCGACCCGGCGACGGCTCGGCCGACGAATCGCCCGCCGAACCGCCCACCGACCCCTCCGCCGAACCACCCGCCGGATCTCCCCGGGACTTCGACGAACCAGACGAGTCCGACGAGGAAGACGACGCTCCCGAACCCCCCTCATCCGGGGACCCCCACGCCACACCCGGACTACCCGATATGACGGTCCCGACCCCCAACGCCACCGCCAACGCCCCCACACGCCCGATGCAACTCGCACACTTCATCGCAGTTCTCCCCGGCTTGCACGGCCCGAAACCGGGCCCATGTCCAGTGTCAGCCGGGTGCAGTCACCGCACCTAGAGGACGCGACCGAAGCATCGACCGAAGACTTTTGCGGCCGGGTCAGGACTCCAGCGCCGCGGCCAGCTCATGACGCGACCGGATCTGCAACTTGCAATAGGCGTTGGACAAATGCAACTCGACGGTCCGCAGCGTCACGAACAACGACTGCGCAATCTCCTTGTTGCTCGCCCCACCGGCAGCCAGCTCGGCCACCCGTCGCTCACTGGTGGTCAGCGCGTCGGCACCGATACCGGCGCGGCGCCGCGGTCGCCCGCCCGCGGCGCGCAACTCGACCACCGCACGGTCGGCCAACGCAAGGGCGCCGCAGCGATGGGCCAGTTCCATGCCCTCCCGCAGATACTCGCGCGCGGGGAGGTCCTGGCCGTCGCGCCGCAACGCCGTGCCGAGATCGACCTGCGCCTGGGCGCGCCAGAGCAGGGCCGGCGAACTCTCCAATGTCTCGACGGACCGGCGCAGCAGCTCCAGTCCCCGCTTGCCGTCCTCAACAAGACCGAGAACCCTCAGCGCCCCACCGATTCTGCGACACGACGCCGCGGCCGTCGCAGCGGCCAGAGCCTCCTCGGCGACGGCGCGGGCCTCCTCGTCGTCGCCCAGCGCGGTCAGCACCGGCACCAACGCGACGCGACCATCGGCGCCCCAGGGGAAAAGGCCGCGGCTCAACCCGATCCGGTGCAGAGCGTCCTCAAGGTCGGCGCGCGCCCGCACGTAATCGCCCGCAGCGGCCCGCAGCCGACCGCGGGCCAACAGCGGCAGCACCGAGAACAGTGTCGGGTCCAGTTCACCGTCCATGCCCTTCTCGGCCAACAACTTCTCACCCTCGTCGGCACGGCCCTGGTCGGCAAGCGCGTCTATCACCACCACCAGCCCCGGCAACCGGGTGTAGTCCGAGGCCAGCCCCTGGATGTCCACCGACGCACGGGCGTCCGCCTCGGCCGCGCGCAGGTCCCCGCGGCGGTGTCGGGCCAGACCCCGCAACCACAATGCGCGGGCCAACCACTGTGGTGAGCCGTGCCGCTCGGCGTGCCGGATGGTCCCGGACAGGAAGCGTTCGGCGACGTCGTAGCGCTCGGCCTCCACCAGGCAGATGGTGATGTTGGTGCGCCACAGCGGGTGACCGCCCTGACTAACCAACGCGGGGTGCGCGGCGGCCGCCTCCGCGAGGTCGCCGGCCCGGGCAACGGGTCCGCCTTCCAGAGCCCGGCGTGCGACGAACGAGCGCAGCAGGCATTCGGCCGCGGTCTGCGCGGGCATCTCGGTGAAACGGTCGGCCTCCGCTTCGTACTTGACGGGCAGGTCCGGGTTGAGCAGCAGCGCACCCAACCGCGCCGCTTCCAGTTGCAGAGAAAGCTCGTGATCGTGTGCGTCGACCGCAGCGGCCGCCAACTCGTAGAACGGGAGTTGCTCGCGCTGCCGACGGGCGTCGGGGTGGGTGGTCCAGGCCAGCGCCACGAACGCCTGTGCGCGCAGCATCGGGTCCGTCGTCGTCCCGCCCGCCGCCCGCAGGTGCTGGTACGCGGCGGGGTTGCCGATCTCGTGCTCGGCATTGCCGAGTTCGAAGAGCACGGCCGGGCGGTACTCGACGTCCGGCGGCTCGTCGAGGGCGCGCCGCAGCAGCATGGCGGCGGTGTCCGGGGCGCCCCCGGTCAGCGCGGAACGCGCCGCCTCGCGCAACAACGCCACCGCGTACTGGTCACCGACCGGCGTGGTGGACAGCAGATGCATCGCGACCGCACCCGGGTCGGCACGGTGCTCAGCCAGCAGCCGCGCTGCCCGGGCGTGCAGGTCGGCGCATTCCTCGGCCGACAGGTCCGCGTAGATGGCCGTGCGCACCACCGGGTGGGCGAAGCGCAGCGGCTCACCCGGCACCAGCACGGCCAGATCGACCAGACCGGCGGCCAGCGTGCCCGCCGTCCGGTGCGCCACCCCGGCCAGCTCGGCGCACCACGCCAGCCGGGCTTGATCACCGAGCACCGCCGCCGCGCGGGCCAGCGCCGGTGCCTGCGCGTGCAACCGTCCGACCCGAAGCAACACCGCGGTGGCGATCCGTTCCGGCCCGATGCGGTCGACGGCCCCCGGATCGATCTCATCGGCGGGCCGGCCGTCGCGCCGGAAGTCGCCCAGCAGTTCCGACAGCAGGAACGGATTGCCGCCGGTGGCATCGGCGCAGGCCCGGCACAACTGTGTGCTGGCCTCGACACCCAGGCTCACTCGCACCAGCCGGGCAACCGCCGACTCTCCCAGTGGCGACGGCCGAATGATCGGTGGACGGGCTTCCAGCAGAAGCGAATTCAGATCTGCGCGGTTGTGGTCCTCGGCGGCGCGGACCGTCAGCGCCAGCACAACCGGCAGGCCCGCCAGGCGCAGCGCAAGGTGCCGGAGGAAGCGCACCGAGGGTTCGTCGGCCCAGTGCACGTCGTCGACGGCCAGGACCAGCGGGCCGCGCTCGGTGAGGTTGACGACGAGCCAGTACAAGCCGTGCAGCGTCGCGAAGGCGACATCGCGTGCGTCTTCATTGGCGGCGACATCGGTGAAAACCGGTTCGGCCAGGCGGGCAGCACCGGCCAGGAGCCGATCGCGTTCCGCGGTGTCGGCGTTCACCAGCACGGGTTCGAGGAGCTGGCGCACGACGCCGAAACCGAATCCGCGCTCGAGCTCGCCGCCGCGCGCCACCCGCACCGACATGCCCGCACCCTCGGCGCGCCGACGAAGCTGGTCCAGCAGAGCGGTCTTGCCGATCCCGGCCGGGCCTTCGATCAACAGCACCCGGCCCGCCCCCGCGACCGCCTCCCCGAGCGCGTCACCGACCGCGGCCAGGTCGTCCTCGCGGTCGAGAAGGCGGTGGACGTACTGGTCGTCCGGAATTAAGACTGCGGTCGACTCTTCGGTCGTCAACTCTGTCGCAAACCCCCTCCCCGTTGCATCATCATCTCCCAAGAGGCTCTCTTGCGGGTGTCGTGCGGCCATTTTCCCCCCCGGCGGCGGGGGGAATGTCTTACCGTTCGACCACGGGGAAGGTGCGCTGATGATGCGACGAAACCGTCGGCGTCGTCGACTGGCCGGGGTGCTGATGTGTCTGCTGCTGTCGACGGCATGTGCGGCCGCACCGCCGCATACGGCACCGACGACGATCCGGGTCGCCCTGTACCCCAGCGCCGCCACGTTGCCGGTGCGGGCAGCGATGACCAGCGGCGTGTTCGAGCGCAACGGCCTGCGGATCGACGTGACCGAGGGGCAGGACCTGCCCCTGTTCATGGCGTCGTTGGCCAAGGGGCAGTACGACATTGCGATGAGCGGGCCGACCCTGGCGCTCATCGGCGCCGAGAAGGGACTCGACCTGCAGATCGTGTCGAGCCTGCAGGTGTCGTCACGGGACCGGCCCAATGCCGTCTGGATAACCCGGGATCCGGCGATCACCGCCCTAGCGCAGTTGAGGTCGAAGACGGTTGCCGTGCCGTCGTTGACCGGTGTCATCATCGACTCGCTGGTGTACCTGCTGATGCGCAACGGCATCGCGCGTGACGAGGTCAAGTTCGTGCAGACGCCGTTCGCGGCCATGGGCGACCAACTCGCCGCCGGCAAGGTGGACGCCGCGGTCGCGTCCATTCCGTTCAGCGCCGCGATCCTGTCCCGTGGCTTCCACGCCCGCGACGACGTCATCGTCGAGGCGGTCCGGGCTGCCAGCGGCGGCACCGTGCACACCGCAATGACCTCGGTGTGGGCGGCGTCGGGCCCATACGCCCGGGAGCATTCAGACGCAATCCGGGCGTTTCGCCGGTCGATCTCCGAAGCCGTCGACCTACTGAACGCCGACGAGACCGCGGCTCGGGCGATGATGCGCGAGTGGCTGAAGATGCCCGCTCCGGTCGTCGACCGGTCGACGCTGCCCGAGTGGGGTGCGGACGTGACCGTCGCGCAGATGACTCCCTATGTGACGATCGCCAAAGCGGTCGGTTCGGTCAAGGGCGAACCCGACGTCGTCGCGCTGGTGTGGCAGGGCACATGAGCCGCTACCACGTCGACGGGGTCGACGTGGCGCTGCCCACGGCCCAGGGGACACGAATGGTGCTGCGGGAGTTGTCGTTTCACGTCGATGCCGGTGAGATCGTCGGCATCGTAGGACGTTCCGGGGTCGGCAAGACGACGCTGCTGCGCGTTCTGGGCGGTCTGGCCGCATCACATTGCGGCTCAGTCATTTTCAACGGCACACTGATTTCGGGCCCGCCACCGGGCGTGGTGATGGTGTTCCAGGACTACAACAACGCCCTGCTGCCCTGGCGGACAGTCGCGCGAAACACCGGACTGGGCCTGGAGGGACGGGTTTCGCGGGCCGAACGCCGACTGCGGGTCGCCGACGCACTGCGGATGGTCGGCCTCGACGGGGCCGGATCCGACTACCCGGCCCGACTGTCCGGCGGCATGGCCCAGCGCGCCCAGATCGCCCGCGCGCTCGCGCTGGACGCCGCGGTGCTGCTGATGGACGAGCCCTTCGGCGCACTCGACGCCATCACCAAAGCGTCTCTGCAGGACGTGCTGCTCGGCGTGCAGCAGCAGACCGGGGCGACGGTGGTGTTCATCACCCACGACCTCGACGAGGCGATTTACCTCAGCGACCGGGTACTGGTCCTGACCGGGCGGCCCGGGGAGATCACCGCCGATGTCACGACCGAGCTGCCCCGCCCGCGTGATCAGTTGGCCACCCGCGAACTGCGGCAGTATCTGGAGTTGCGGCACATGCTGGGCGAAGCGCTGCGAGCCGACGATGGCTGACGACCGCCGTTGGCGGGTCACCGGCCTGCTGGTGCCGGTGGGCGCGATCACGATCTGGCAACTGCTGGGCGCCGCCGGCCTGCTGCGCTATGAATATTTCCCGAGTCCGGGTGAGGTGATGGCCGCGCTCGGCGCACTGCTGCGCGACGGCGAACTCGTCGGCGCCGTCGGCCACACGCTCGGGGTCACGACGGCGGCGGCGGCGATCGCGCTGCCCGTCGGCGGGGTACTGGGTCTGGGACTCGGACTGGTCCCGCGGTGGGGCCGCTGGGTCGTCGCGACGATCGACGTCGCGCGCGCTGTGCCCGCCGTCGCACTGATACCCGCCGCCGTACTCGCCGTCGGTCCGACCGCGTCAACCGAGGTGCTGCTGGCGACCTACGCCGCCCTGTGGCCGGTGGTGATGACCACCGCCGGCGGGGTCGCCGCGGTGCATCCCCGCCAGTACGACGTGGCGCGGATGCTGCACCTGTCCCGCGGCGCCACGGTGCGCAAGATCGTCGTTCCCGCAACGCTTCCGGCTTGGCTGGTCGGTGCCCGGCTGGCGATGATCATCGCGCTGCTGGTGGCGATCGTCGTCGAGATGCTGCTGTACCCGCGCGGTCTGGGGGGTGGCCTCATCGGATCGTTCAATGCCCTGGACCCGGCCCGCATGTGGGCCTACGCGCTGGTGTGCGGGATCGTCGGTTTCGGGCTCAGCGCGGCCCTGCGGTGGGCAGCGCACCGGGTCGTCCCGGCCGGCCCGGCATCGGTACCGGCGGCGGTGGGCCAACCCGGCACCGAACTGCGCGGTCTGCTACCTCTGGTCGCCCTGTTGGCGTTCTGTCAAGTTGTCGCACAACCGAATTCGATCGTCCTGCCGCCACCCGGCGAGTGGCTGGCTGCGCTGCACCGGTTGTCTGGCGACGGTCTGCTGTACCCGGCGGTCGGCCAGACGGCGACCACCTATGTGCTGGGGTTGGCGCTGGCCACGCTCATCGGCCTGGCTGTGGGAGCGGCGATCGGGTTCTCCGGGCGACTCGACCGCGCCCTGACGCCCACGATCGACTTCCTGGCCTCGGTGCCGGCGGCGGCCCTGCTGCCGGTCGCGATCCTGCTGCTGGGCCCGGGCCGGTCGGCGGGAGTGGTGGTCGTCGGCGGGATCGTCGCGTGGCCGATTCTGTTGCACGTGGCGGCGGCGGCGCGCACCATTCCCGTTGTGCGCCTGGAGATGTCGCGCACGATCGGGCTGACCCGCCGGCAGCGCTGGGTCAAGGTGTGCCTGCCGTCCCTGCTGCCCGGGGCGCTGCTCGGGCTGCGGGTTGCCTCAGCGCTGGCGCTCATCGTCACCCTGCTGGCCGACATCTTCGGGTCCGGCGGGGGCATCGGGCGGCTGCTGGTGATCAGTCAGCAGAACTTCGACGCGTCCGCCGCCTGGGGTCTGCTGTTGCTCGTCGGGATCTTCGGTTACCTGGCGAGTGTGGGTTTCGCCCGGACCGCCCACCTTTTCGGCGCGAGGGTGCACACATCCGGACAGACAGCGGCGTGTCGGCCGGGAACACGCACGCCCGCGGCGACGCGGGTGGTCAGCCATGGTGGGCAAGCTCAATTGGGCGCGCTAGATTAGCACCTGTGCCTGGACCCACCGTCCTCGTCAGCGGCGCAGGGATCGCCGGACCCGCGTTGGCATTCTGGTTGACCGGATACGGCTATCGGGTGGTCGTCGTCGAACTCGCATCGGGTATCCGCCCCGGCGGCCAGACCGTTGACCTACGCGGTGCGGGCGCCGACGTGGTCGAACGGATGGGCCTGCTCGGTGAGATGAGGAAGCGCGCGCTGGATCAGCGCGGGATTGCCTGGGTACGTGCCGACGGCAGTCGGCGAGCCGAGATGCCGGTGGCGGCATTCGACGGCAACGGCCTGGTGTCCAAGCTGGAGATCCTGCGCGGCGATCTGGTCGACGTGCTGTACACGGCGACCAAGGAGACCACCGACTATCGCTTCGGTACCCGTGTTACGGAACTCATTCTGCGCGACGACGGGGTCGACGCGACCTTGTCCGACGGCTCGCCGCTGCGAGCCGATCTGGTGGTGGGCGCCGACGGGCCGCACTCGGCGGTGCGCCGGCTGACGTTCGGCCCGGAGGAGCAGTTCGTCAAACCCCTTGGCGGTTACCACGCGTGGTTCACCGCCCCGGACACCGTCGGCCTCGACGGTTGGTACCTGATGTACCAGGCCGCTCCCGGGCTCAACGCCTCGATGCGACCGTCACATGATCCGGCAATCGCGAAGGCGGGCTTGGCTTTTCGGTCCGATCCGATCCTCTACGACCGCCGCGACCAGGACGCGCAGCGCCGATTGCTCACCGAGCGGATGTCGGGGGCCGGTTGGCAGATCGACGCGCTGCTGTCCGCCGCGGCCGACGCCGATGACTTCTACTTCGACGCATTCGCTCAAGTACACATGGACACCTGGTCCAAGGGAAGAGTGACGCTGGTCGGCGACGCGGGATACTGCGCATCACCGCTTTCGGGTATGGGCACCAGTCTCGCCCTGGTGGGCGCCTACCTGCTGGCCGGTGAACTCGGTCCCGCCCCAACCGAACTCAGCACCGAACGGATCGAACGGGCGCTCGACGGCTACGCCGCCAAGATTCGCCCCTACGTTCAGCGGTGCCAGGACCTGGCCAACGGGATCGACAGCTACGCACCGATGCGGAGCACCGACATCGTCATCACCCAACTGGTGATGAAGTGGATGCAGCGCTGGCCTTTTCGCCCGATCGCGGCCAAGAAGTGGTTCACCACCGCCGATTCGATCGACCTGCCGGACTACGCGACCGGCGACTGACGACCGCCCGGTCGGAGATGTCGCGCACGATCGGGTTGACCCGCCGGCGGCGGTGGGTCAAGGTGTGTCGCCTGGGGTCTGCTGCTGATCGTCGGGATCTTCGGTTACCTGGCGAGTGTGGGGTTCGCCCGGACCGCCCGCCTTTTCGGCGCGAGGGTGCGCACATCCGGACAGGACAGCGGCGTGTCGGCCGGGAACACGCACCCCCGCGGCGACGCGGGGGTGGTCAGATCATCGCGATCGGCGACACCTTGACGCCGATTTCACACGCTCCGGCCAACTCCCGGCTGGTGTCGTAGTCGAAGACGACGTGCCCGCAGATGACGTCGACGTCACGCTTGGCCCGCTGCATCGGATTGCCCAGGAACTGCGCGCTGGCACCGGAGGCCTCCAGCAGATCGGCGATCACCGACCGGGATTCGTGCACGATGTGCGCTGCCGCCGCCCGGGCGGCGGCCCGCTCGGCTCGGCTGACCCGTCGGCCGGCACCGACCGCCGTCTCGATGGCGGCGGCGGTGGCGTCCAACAGACCGCGCAGCGCGGCGAGCCGGACCCGCGCGTCGCCGAGCCTGATCTGCGCGGCAGGCTGATCCTTCTGCGCCACACCGGAATACGCCAACACCCGGTCGGCCAGCCGGGCAGCGAACAGGTCGGCGACGTGTTCGGCGGCGCCGAGTGCCGGCATGGCAGCCAACAATGCGAGCGCCGGCACCATGGGCCAGCGGTACAGCGGCGCGTCGTGCAGCGCGGCGCCGGGCGCGGTGCCGCCGTAGATGTCGACGACGTTGACCAGTCGGTGCTCGGGGACGAACACGTCGGTGGCGATGACGTCGTTGGACCCCGTCGCACGCATGCCCGCGGTGTGCCAGACGTCCTCGACGGCCACCTCGCCGGCCGGCAACACCGCCAGCGCCGGGTGGACCGCCTCCGGGGCGTCCGTCGTGGCCTCCATCGTGGCGCAGAGAGCGCCCACCATGACCCAGTCGGCGTCCATTACCCCGGTCGCCCAGGACCATCGTCCGGTCAACCGGACGCCGCCCTCGGTGGGCACTCCGCGACCCGTCGGCGCCAGCGAGGCGGGGCACAGCACCGGTCCGGCAGCGAACACCTCGTCCTGGGCCCGTTGGCCGTACAGCGCCAGCATCCAGTTGTGCAGCATGTAGAAGCCCAGCGTCCATGCGCTCGATACGCACCCGTGTGCCATCCGCCGGACCGCGTCGAGGATCTGCGGAAATTCGGACTGCCGGCCGCCGTAGCGGGCCGGCAACAGCAGACCCGCCAGACCGCTGGCGCGGAAGTCGGCGACGGTGGCCGCCGGCAGCCGGCGCAGTCCCTCGGCCTCCGCGGCCCGATCGGCCAGCGCGGCGACGAACTCGTCCGAGACCATGCCGCGCAAAGCCGTTCCGGCCCCTTCAGATGACCAGCACGCGACCGGATTGAGGCTAAGCCTCGTCCGGTTGCGCCTCTTCCTCATCGGGTCCACCGGCGATCTCGTCCACCTTCTCGTCTGTATCCTCGTCGACCTTCACGTCGTCGCCGCGTCCCCTGGCCATCTCCTTGACCTTCGCGACCGTGTGCCCGGCGATGTCGAGCGAATCGTGGACGATGTTGCTCGTACCTTCGGCCACGTTGCCCTTGAGGATCTGGGCAGCACTGTCCACGATGTCCGCCGATCTCTCGACTGCGTGGGTGGCGATGTCCCGCGCTGAGTTGATGGCATCCTTGGCATTGAAGCCCATCTGGGTGTCCTTTCGTGGAATTGATGCAGCAGACGTTAGTCGGTGTCGATCGCCGACGGAACATCAACCGCGAAACCGCGCACCGCTTCGGCCGCGGCCCGGATCTGCGGTGTCACCAGCATGATCTGCCCCAGCACCCCGTTGACGAACCCGGGCGACTCGTCGGTGGACAGTTCCTTCGCCAATTCGACGGCCTCGTCGACGGCCACCGGTTCGGGTACATCCTGCGCATGCAGCAGTTCCCACACCGCGACGCGCAGGATTGCACGGTCCACGGCCGGCAGCCGGGGCAGCGTCCAGCCCTGCAGGTGCGAGCTGATCAGATCGTCGATGTGGGCGGCGTGCACGGCGACACCGCGCGCCACCGTCTCCGTGTACGGGTTGAGCGGATCGACGCCGCTGTCCGACTCGGCCAGCATCGTCCGCGAGTCGGCCACCTCGGCCGGGGTCAGGCCGCGCGCCTCCGCCTCGAAAAGCAGGTCGACGGCCCGCTTTCGGGCGGCATGCCGACCCCGGGACTTGCCCACCTTGCCGTCAGGCATTCACGCGGCCCAGGTAGCTTCCGTCGCGCGAATCGACCTTCAGCTTGTCGCCGGTGTTGATGAACAGCGGCACCTGGATCTCGGCGCCGGTCTCCAGAGTCGCGGGCTTGGTACCGGCCGACGAGCGGTCACCCTGCAGACCCGGCTCGGTGTGGGTGACCTCGAGTTCGACGGTCACCGGCAGCTCCAGGTACAGCGGCGCACTGCCGTGGAACGCGATCTGCACCGGCATGCTCTCCAGCAGGAAATTGGCCGCGTTGCCGACCAGCGTCTCGGGCAGCGGGTGCTGCTCGTAGTCCTGCGAGTCCATGAACACGAAGTCGGAACCGTCCCGGTACAGGTAGGTGGCGTCGCGGCGATCGACCGTCGCCGTCTCGACCTTCACACCCGCGTTGTAGGTCTTGTCGACGACCTTGCCCGACAGCACGTTCTTGAGTTTTGTCCGCACGAAAGCCGGACCCTTGCCCGGTTTCACATGCTGGAACTCGATGATCTGCCACAGCTGTCCATCGATGTTGAGGACGAGGCCGTTCTTGAAGTCGGCAGTCGATGCCACGGTCGGTGCTCCTTAGACGATCTGCAGTTCCTTGGGGAACCGGGTAAGTAGTTCGGGGCTGTCTTTCTCGCCGGATACCGCCAGCGTGTCCTCGATCCGGACACCGCCGCGATCGGGCAGGTAGACACCGGGTTCCACGGTCACCGTGGAGCCAGCAAGCAGTGTACCGGCGGCCGTCGCGTTGATTCCCGGCGCTTCGTGTATCTGCAACCCGACCCCGTGGCCCAGCCCGTGGCTGAACGTCTGACCGAAGCCGGCGTCGACGATCAGGTCCCGCGCAGCGGCGTCCACCTCGCACAGCGCGACCCCCGGCGCCAGCGCTTCGCGGCCGGCCCGCTGGGCGGCGGCGACCAGCTCGTAGATCTCGACCTGCCAGGCCGCCGGTGCGCCGAGCACGAAGGTGCGGGTCATGTCGGAGTGGTATCCGCCCACCTGCGCACCGAAGTCGATCTTGACGAAGTCCCCGCGCGCCAGCCCGGCATCTGTCGGTCGGTGGTGCGGCACCGCTGAGTTCGCGCCCGCCGCCACGATGGACTCGAACGACGCGCCGTCGGCCCCCTGCGCAAGCATCAGCGCCTCGAGGTCGTTGCGGACCTCCTTCTCGGTGCGGCCCGGCCGCAGGCCACCGCGTTCGATGAGCGACGCCAGGGCCGCGTCGGCGGCCTCGCAGGCCAGCCGTAGCAGCGCGACCTCGCCGGCATCCTTGACCTCCCGCAGCACCTCCACCGATCCGGATGCCCGGACCAGTTCGGCGCCCTGGTCCAGTGACCGCCGCAGCACCTCGTAGGAATCGACCGTGACAACGTGCCCCTCGAATCCCAGCCGGTGCACACCGGATTCGACGGCGTAGCGGGCCAGGTGCGGCCCACACGCCCGTTCGATGACCGTGTCGAGGTCGGGGGCTTGCCGGGCGGCCTGGGTGCGATACCGCCCGTCGGTGGCGAGCACGGCGGGCCGTTCGTCGGCGAAAATCAGCAGGGCGGCGTTGGAGCCGCTGAAACCGGACAGGTAGCGCACGTTGTTCAGGTCGCTGACCAGCATCGCGTCCAAGTCGTCCGCCCGCAGCCGCAGGCTCAGGTTGTCACGCCGCTGCATATGTGTCACGGCCCCAGACGCTACTCGCTACGGCGGGGCCCGGCGTGATGTCGTGGGCGGGCTTACCAGCGAGATGGAACTCCTGCAGGCGAATTGCAAGAGATCGCCTGCGTGTGTTCTATCTGAATCGCCGACCTGGCCGATCTGCAGTCAAGAACCGGCGATCTCCGAGTAGGCCGCAGCCAGCAGTGCCGGATCGGGACCCTCGAGTCGACCCGGCTTGCCCAGTCCGTCGAGCACCACGAACCGCAGCACCCCGGCGCGGGTCTTCTTGTCGCCGGCCATGTACTCCAGCAGCTGCGGCAGCGCCTCGGCGTCGTAGCTCACCGGCAGGCCCAGCGACGTCAGGACCGCACGGTGTCGTTCGGCGGTGGCGTCATCGAGCCGGCCGGCCAGTCGGCCGAGCTCGGCGGCGAACACCAGTCCCACCGACACCGCCGCGCCGTGCCGCCAGCGGTAGCGCTCACGGCGTTCGATGGCGTGCGCCAGGGTGTGCCCGTAGTTGAGGATCTCCCGCAGCGCCGACTCCTTCTCGTCGGCGGCCACCACCTGGGCCTTCACCGTGATCGCACGTCGGATCAGCTCGGGCAGCACGTCCCCGGACGGGTCGACCGCCGCCTGCGGGTCGGCCTCGATCAGGTCCAGGATCACCGGGTCGACGATGAACCCGGCCTTGACGATCTCGGCCATCCCCGCGACGAGCTCGTTCGGCGGCAGCGTCTGCAGCGTGGCCAGGTCGACGAGCACGGCCCGCGGCTGATGGAACGCGCCGACCAGGTTCTTGCCGGCGTCGGTGTTGATGCCGGTCTTGCCTCCGACGGCAGCATCGACCATGCCGAGCAACGTGGTCGGCACATGCACGATCGGCACTCCACGCAGCCAGGTGGCGGCGACGAAACCCGCCACATCGGTTGCCGCACCCCCGCCGACGCCGACGATGGCGTCCTTTCGGCCCAGCCCGATCCGGCCCAGCACCTCCCATATGTAGCCGACCACGGGCAGATCCTTACCCGCCTCGGCGTCCGGGATCTCGATGCGGTGTGCATCAATCCCCTTGTCGGAAAGGAACTTCCGGATCCCCTCCGCGGTTTCGGCCAGGGTCGGCTGGTGCAGGACCGCAGCCTTGTGGGCGCCGTCGAGCGCCGCGCCGAGTTCGCCCAACAGGCCGGTGCCGATCAGCACCGGGTACGGAGGATCGACGGCGACGGTGACGGTGACCGGGGCGGGAACCGAACGGGTGTCGCTCATTTTCGGGCCTCGGCGCGCCGTGCAGCCAGCGCCGCCGGGGTCGCCGGGGTGGGTGCGGCGGCCGCACCGTGGGTTGCGTCGGTGTCCTGCGCGCCCGGGACTGCAGGCGCGCACAGGATGGCCGGTTGCGGCGACAGCCGCCACGGTGGCCGGCGCTTGCGCCGGTTGGCGGCGGGGCCCAGATTCTCCAGCCGGGTAGCCAGGTAGCGCACCACGGCCCCGGGGTTGCGCCGGTTGGTGTTGACGCGAAGTGTGGCGACCTTTCGGTACAGCGGAACCCGCTCGGCCATCAGGGCGCGGTACTTCGCGGCCGGGTCCCCACCCGCCAGCAGCGGCCGCGGCGTGCCACCGGTGGTGCGCCGGATGCCTTCGGCGGCACCGATTTCCAGGTACACCACGGTGTGTCCGGCCAGCGCCGCGCGCACGCCGGGGCTGGTGATCGCGCCACCGCCCAGCGAGACGATGCCGTCGTGGGTGGCCAGCGCGGCCTTGACGACTTCCTCCTCGATGCGGCGGAACTCCCGCTCGCCGTCCTCGGTGAAGATGTCGGCGATGGTGCGTCCGGTCGTCTCGACGATCGCGGCGTCAGTGTCGAGCAGCGGCAGGCGCATGCTCTTGGCCAGTCGGCGTCCGATGGTGGACTTGCCCGAACCCGGCATGCCGACCAGAACCGCTTTGGGGGCCATGGGCTATCCCGACACCCGGGCGGGGAGCGAAGGTTCCTGCTGCTCGACCGCGCGCAGATAGGCGTCGACGTTGCGCCGCGTCTCGACCAACGAGTCGCCGCCGAACTTCTCCAGCACGGCGCGCGCCAGCACCAGCGCCACCATGGCCTCGGCCACCACCCCGGCGGCAGGCACCGCGCACACGTCGGATCGCTGATGGATCGCCACCGCCTCGTCGCCGGAGGCCATGTCCACAGTGGCCAGGGCGCGGGGCACTGTCGAGATCGGTTTCATCGCGGCGCGCACCCGCAAGGGCTGCCCGTTGGTCATGCCGCCCTCCAGGCCACCGGCCCGGTTGGTGACCCGAACGATGCCGTCCGGACCGGGAAACATCTCGTCATGGGCTTGACTGCCGCGGCGGCGCGCCGTCTCGAAGCCGTCACCGATTTCCACGCCCTTGATCGCCTGGATCCCCATGACCGCGGCCGCGAGCTGCCCGTCGAGGCGGGTGTCGCCGCTGGTGAACGAGCCGAGCCCGATCGGTAGACCGTGCACGACGACCTCGGCCACTCCGCCAAGGGTGTCACCGTCCTTCTTGGCGGCCTCGATCTCGGCGATCATCGACTTCTCGGCGGCCTCGTCGAACGCGCGCACCGGGCTGTCGTCGATCGCGGCGAGATCTTCGGCCAGCGGTGACGGCCCGACATACGGATCCGAGCCGCCGATCGAGACGATGTGCGACACCACCTCGACGCCGAGCGCCTGGCGCAGGAACTGGCGTGCGATGGTGGCGGCGGCCACCCGGGCCGCCGTCTCGCGCGCGCTGGCGCGCTCGAGGACCGGCCGGGCATCGTCGAAGCCGTATTTGAGCATTCCGGCGTAGTCGGCATGGCCGGGCCGTGGGCGCGTCAGTGGCGCATTGCGCGCGCCGCCCTCCTGGTCGAGCGCGCTGTCGTCGACCGGGTCCGCGGCCATCACGGTTTCCCACTTCGGCCACTCGGTGTTGGCGATCTCGATGGCGATCGGCCCGCCGAGCGTCTGCCCGTGTCGAACGCCGCCGAGCATGGTCACCTGGTCCTGTTCGAACTTCATCCGCGCGCCGCGGCCGTACCCCAGGCGACGACGGCGCAGCTGTTCGCCGATGTCCCCGGAGCTGACGGTGACCCCGGCGACCATGCCTTCGACCACGGCCACCAACGCGCGGCCGTGGGATTCACCGGCGGTGGTCCAACGCAACACGTGTCCCATCCTCCCACGGGGGCATTTCGGAGACTAAATCCGCGCGCCGCGGAATTCAGAAACTTCGTGTCAAGCCGAGTACGAGTTTTCACGTCGTAGCTGGTCGTCTCCCCTACCAGCTTCAAGCTCTTTGGCCGGAAGCTATGTGCGCATACGAAACAACCCCGGAGACTCAGCTCACGGGGTTGCGAATCGGTTAGAACGTAAGGTTATCCGGCTCTGGCCTGGTCGAAGAGCCAGATCGCCTTGTCCTGGATCTCCAGCGCAATGATCGGCCAGTCATCGTCCACCGGAATTCACATCACCAACCCGACGGCGACCGCCGTGGCCACGCACATCGACGGGCCGTGCGGCAGCACCCGCCGCCGACCGAGCTGCCCCCACAGCGCCGTCAGCAGCGGAGCGCCGACGGCGGCCGCCGCCCAGGCCTCGATCCCGAACGCCCCCGCCAGCGCCCCCACGCCGAGCGCTAATTTGACGTCGCCGGCTCCCATCGAAGAGGGGGACATCAGATGCACCACGAGGTAACCGGCGGTCAGCACACCCGCGCCCGCCAGGGCCGCCATCCCCCGCCCGGCGACCGCAGCGGCCAACAGCACCGCCACCGCTCCCGGCAGTGTCAGCAGGTTTGGCAACCGGCGGTGGCGGACGTCCATGAGGGTCAGCGCCCCCAGCCAGAGCACCACCGTGATCGTGCAGCAGGCGCGCATGCCGGACACGGTAGGGCCGGGACCGGGATCGTGGTGTGCAGTGCCTGGGGTGGTTGTGGATCGACCCGATGTCCAGCCACCGGTCAGGTCAGGGCCGCCGCCATCTGCTCACGCGGAGCGGGCCGGCCTGTGAATTGTTCGACCTGTGAAAAGGCTTGGTGCAGCAACATCTGCAATCCGCCGATCACCCGCCCGCCGGCGGCGTTTACCGCCGACGCCAGCGGGGTGGGCCACGGGTCGTAGATGGCATCGAGCAGCAACGGCGCCGGGGCGATCGCGGGCGCGCAGCGCGCGGCGGCGTCGGAAGGCAGCGTGCTCACCACCACCGCCGCACCGGCCACCCACACCGGCAGGTCCGCGTCGTCGAATGTGCCGTACCGCGCGTCGAGCCCGAGGCGGTCCGCGAGATCCAGCAGCCGGGCCGCTTTGTCCGCGTTGCGGGCGACCACCGTCACCTGTTCGACGCCGACGGCCGCCAGTCCGGCCACCGCGGCCGGCGCGGTGCCACCCGAACCGAGCACGACGGCCCGCCCCGACAGCGCGCCCAGCGCGCCCGCGACACCGTCGATGTCGGTGTTATCTGCCCGCCAGCCGCCGTCGGTGCGTACCAGGGTGTTGGCCGAGCCGACGAGTTCGGCGCGCTCGGTGCGCTCGTCGGCCACCCGCAGGGCCGCGAACTTGCCTGGCATGGTGACCGACACACCGACCCACTCCGGGCCGAAACCGCTTATCACCGAGGGCAGTTCATCGGCCGTGCATTCGATCCGGTCGTAGGTCCAGGTGTCCAGGCCGAGGGCGCGGTAGGCGGCCAGATGCAGCTGCGGTGAGCGCGAGTGCGCGATCGGCTTGCCCAGAACCGCGGCACGGCGTGGTCCGGCCCGCTCAGCGGACACTGTCGAGCACACCGTTGCGCCGGGCCAGCTCGATGTTGGCCAGATGCTGGCGGTAGTCCTTGGTGAACAACGTGGTGCCCTTCATGTCGATGGTGACGAAGTACAACCAGTTGCCCGGTGCGGGCCGCTCCGCGGCGGCCAGCGCCTGATCGCCCGGTGAGCCGATCGGTGTCGACGGAAGACCGTCGGAGGCATAGGTGTTCCAGGGGGTTACGCGGGCACGGTCTTCGTCGGTGGTGGCCACCTCCTGTCGGTCCAGCGGATAGTTGACCGTGGAGTCGAGCTCCAGTTTCTGCGGTTGGGCCAGCCGGTTGTAGACGACCCGAGCCACTTTCGCGAAGTCGTCGGGCTTGGCTTCCTTCTGGAGCAGCGATGCGACGGTGAGGATTTGATAGGGCGACATGCCGATCGTCTTCGCGGTTTCGAGCAGACCGGCGGACGCGTAGTGATCCGCGCTGGTCCCGATCAACGACTGCAGGATCTGCTGCGGTGCGGCCGTCGGGTCGAAGGTCCAGGTGCCGGCCGCGACCAGGCCCTCGAGTCGGCGGTGGTCGCTGCCCATCGCCGCGACGGGTTTCATCGCCCAGTCCGGGACGTCCAGCGACTCGAGACTCGCGCTACCGGCAGCCGCCTTGAGATCTGCTGCGGCGACACACTTTTCGTCACCGTCGAGGGTGACGCAGCTCGCCTGCGAGATCAGTGTGAAGATACCGTCGGTGACCTCGTTGCTCCGCAGGTCGGTGATGTCGTCGAGTTGGCGCCCCTCGGCGATGGTCAGCTTTCCCACCCGGTTGGCCGGGTCGGCGAGCCGCTCGACGGCTGACGCCGACGGAATCTCGGTGCGCAGTTTGTAGAAACCGGGCTGGATCGCCGCGATCGCCGAATTGTTCTGCGCCGCGGCCACAAACGGTTGGGCGCTGGCGATCACCCCCTGATCCACCAGCGTCTGCGCAATCACGGAGGTGGTGTCGCCCCGGTGTACCTCGATCAGGATGTCGCGCTCGCCGCCACCGGTGAAATCCGTCGGCGACCCGAACAATCCGCCCCACAGCTTGCCACCCAGCAGCACCACCGCGACGATGATCGCGCACAGCAGGCCCAGCACAAGCAACCCGACGGCGCGCCGCTTCCGGCGGATGCGTTTGGCGCGGGCCCGTGCGGTCCGGTCCATCCGACGCCGCGGCGGGCCGACAGCAACCGGCTGCGCCCGTTCCACCCCGGCCTGGTAGCCCTGGTAGCCGCTCGCGGCGCCGTGAGGATCGTCGTGTATGTCCTCAGCCATCGTCGGCCTCCACGGCATCCGACTCGGGGGGCGTGCGGAGGTGTGGCAGCAGTGTGCGGCGCTGGTCCAGCCAGCCCTGCAGAATCGCGATTGCGGCCGCCTGATCGATGACGGAGCGCTGTCCGCGGGACGTCACGCCGGCCTCCCGCAGTCCGCGTTGTGCCGCCACCGTGGTCAACCGTTCGTCGGCCAGCCGGACCGGGACCGGGGCGATGCGCTCGGCCAGCAGATCGGCCAGTTCGACGGCGTCCCGCGCCGAGGGACCCGCACGGTCCGCCAGTGTCCGCGGCAGCCCGACCACCACCTCCACCGCGTCATAGTCGGCGACGAGCGCGACCAGCCGACGCAGGTGACGGTCAGAGGTCTTGGTGCGGTCGCGGGCCACGGTCTCCACCGGTGTTGCCAAGATCGCGTCGGGGTCACTGACCGCCACCCCGATCCGCACCGTGCCCACGTCGACACCCAGGCGCCGCCCACGCCCCGGGTCGGCGGGTCGCTCCGGGTCGCCGGGCCGGTCCGGCGTCCGGTGCTCAGGGGAGTTCACGCAGTCAGCTCCGCGCTAATTCTGCACGCAGCGCGTCGAGTGCGGCGTCGATTCCGCCGGGATTGCGGCCCGAACCCTGGGCCAGATCGGCCTTGCCCCCGCCGCGGCCCTGCACCGCGGCGGACAGTCGTTTGACGAGATGGTCTGCGGACAGACCGAGTTCGCGTGCGGAGTCGTTGACCGCGACCACATAGGGCACCGCGCCCCCCTCCCCCTCGGCGATCAGGGCGACCACACCGGGCTCGGTTCCGAGATTGCCGCGGATGTCACCGACCAGCGAGCGCAGGTCGCCGGCCGTCATCTCACCAGACATCCGCTGGGCCACCAGGCGGACGTTGCCGACCCGCTGCGCCCGGGCGGCCGTGTTCACCGCGGCCGCGCGGGCCGTTGCCAGCCGAACCCGCTCCAGTTCCTTCTCCGCGGCGCGCAGCCGCTCGACGAGATTGGCCACCCGGGTCGGCACCTCGTGCGACGGCACCTTCAGCGACGACGCCAGGCCCGCCATCAACGCACGTTCCTTGGCCAGGTGCTTGAACGAGTCCAAGCCGACGTAGGCCTCGACACGGCGGACCCCGGACCCGACCGACGACTCACCCAGGATGGTCACCGGACCGATCTGCGCCGAGTTGTGCACATGGGTGCCGCCACACAGCTCCAGCGAAAACGGGCCGCCGATCTCCACGACGCGAACCTCGTCCGGATAGGCCTCGCCGAACAACGCCATCGCGCCCATCGCCTTGGCCCTCTCCAGCTCGGTGTGGAACGTGTGCACCTCGAAATCCGACTCGACGGCCTCATTGGTGACGACCTCGATCTCGCTGCGCTGCTCCTCGGTCAGCGGTCCCTGCCAGTTGAAGTCGAACCGCAGATAGCCCGGCCGGTTCAGCGAACCGGCCTGAACGGCGTTGGGGCCCAACACTTGTCGTAGAGCAGCATGCACCATGTGGGTGCCCGAATGCCCCTGGGTGGCGCCGTGCCGCCACTTCGGGTCGACCGCAGCGGTCACCGTGTCGCCCTCGACGAATTCGCCGGATTCGACGTTGACGCGGTGCACGAACAAGGTCTTCGCGATCTTCTGCACATCGGTCACTTGCGCTCTTGCGGCTCCGCCGCCCATGCCGGTGCCCGAGATGGTGCCGACGTCGGCTATCTGGCCGCCGGACTCGGCGTAGAGCGGCGTGCGGTCCAGCACGAAGTCGACGCGGGTCGGGGCGGGACTTTCGGAGTGCACACGCGGATGGTGAGCCGCCACCGGCACCCGCTTACCGTCCACGAATATCCCGAGAATTCTTGCCTCGGAGCTCAATTCGTCGAAGCCGGTGAATTCGGTGGGGCCGGCGTCGACCAGCTCGCGGTAGGCGGTCAGATCGGCATGCGCGTGCTTACGCGCGGCCGCGTCTGCCTTGGCGCGGCGACGTTGCTCGGCCATCAGCTCCCGGAAGCCCAACTCGTCCACGGAAAGACCTGCCTCAGAAGCCATTTCCAGCGTCAGATCGATCGGGAACCCGTACGTGTCGTGCAACGTGAAGGCGTCGTGACCGCTCAGCATCGTCCTACCCGAGGACTTGGTGGACCGGGCGGCTTCCTCGAACAGTCGCGAACCCGCGACCAGCGTCCGATTGAACGCGGTCTCCTCGGCCACCGCGATCCGGTTGATGCGGTCGAAGTCGCTGACCAGTTCGGGGTACGACGGTCCCATCGCGTCGCGCACGGTCGCCATCAGATCAGCCATGACGGGCTGCTCGACACCGAGCAGCTTGGCAGCACGGATGATGCGGCGCAGCAGTCGGCGCAGCACGTACCCGCGGCCCTCGTTGCCGGGGGTGACGCCGTCGCCGATGATGATCGCCGCGGTGCGGCTGTGGTCGGCGATGATCCGGTAGCGCACGTCGTCGACGCTGTCGCCGTGGTTTCGGTACGGGCGCGGCGCGATGCTCGACACGAAGTCGATCACCGGGCGCACGAGATCGGTCTCGTAGACGTTGTCCACACCCTGCAGCAGGCAGGCGATGCGCTCGACCCCCATGCCGGTGTCGATGTTCTTGCGCGGCAGCGGACCGAGGATCTCGAAATCGTTCTTCGAGGTGCCCTCCCCGCGCTCGTTCTGCATGAAAACGAGGTTCCAGATCTCGATGTAACGGTCCTCGTTGGCCGCCGGGCCGCCCTCGATGCCGTAGTCCGGGCCGCGGTCGAAGTAGATCTCCGAGCATGGGCCACACGGGCCCGGGATGCCCATCGACCAGTAGTTGTCCGCCATGCCGCGGCGTTGGATGCGCTCCGGCGGCAGCCCCGCGATCTCCTGCCACAGCTGCGCGGCCTCGTCGTCGTCGTAGAAGACCGTCGCCCACAGGCGCTCGGGGTCGAAACCGTAGCCGCCCTGGGTGACCGGGTTGGTCAGCAGCGCCCAGGCCAGTTCGATCGCGCCGCGCTTGAAGTAGTCGCCGAAGGAGAAGTTGCCCGCCATCTGGAAGAAGGTGTTGTGCCGGGTGGTGATGCCGACCTCGTCGATGTCGGGGGTGCGGATGCATTTCTGGACGCTGGTGGCGGTGTCGTACGGCGGAGTGCGCTGGCCCAGGAAGAACGGTACGAACTGCACCATGCCGGCATTTACGAACAGCAGGTTGGGGTCATCGAGGATCACCGAGGCACTGGGCACCTCGGTGTGGCCGGCCTTCACGAAGTGATCGAGGAACCGCTTCCTGATCTCGTGTGTCTGCACGTGGTTTCCTGGTCTTTCTGGGTCTTTTGGGTCTTTCTGGACTTCTTGTCGACCGCCCCACAGTACCGGTCGCCGCCTCAGCCAGTGACGAAGCTCAGACGTACCGAGCGGCGTGGATTGTCGGCGTTGAGGTCCACGAGCACGATGGACTGCCAGGTGCCGAGCAGGGGCCTGCCGTTCTGCACCGGAACGGTCACCGAGGGTGACACGATCGCGGGCAGCAGGTGGTCGGCGCCGTGCCCCGCAGATCCGTGCGAATGCCGATAGCGGCCGTCGCGCGGCAGCAACCGCTGCAGGGTGTCGATGAGGTCGTCGTCGGACCCCGCGCCGGTCTCGATGATCGCAATGCCGGCCGTCGCATGCGGGACGAACACGTTGCACAGCCCGTCGGTGTGTGCGGCGCAGAAGGACCGCACTTCGCCGGTCAGGTCGACCAGGCGCCGCCGACTGGTGTCGATGTCGAGAACCTCGGAGTCCACCCCACCAGCCTAGGAGCCGCCGGCTCGGTCGGCTCATGCTCCTCGGAGCGCATCAAAAATCTGCTTCGGCACCATTTGACCGTCACCAAATGTCACTTCGGTTCAAGTGAATTGAAATACTCCGTGCTGATAGAGACATCCTCAACAGTTCTCGGCGTCGTGGTCACGCCAATCGCGTAGTGCTTGAGTAAATCGCAAAGCTGGTCGCCGTCAACTAGATCGACCGGAGGCGCGCCGTCCCGGCGGGCTTCAGCACTGGCACTCGTGGTGAAGTTTCCCGTGGTTATGAGAAGTCCCTTCTCGCCGCGCCCGGCCATCGCACCCCTGAAGTCACGCACCGCCGAAGGGCCGACGCTTCCCCGGTATCGCTTGCACTGAAAGAAGACCGGGAAACTCAGCAACTCCATTCGGTAGACGCCACGACCGTCGATGCCTTCATCGCCGCTGGCTCCCGTCAGGACAAGACCTTGGACGCCAGCTTCACGGAGCAGCCGCAGTGCGAGCTTTTCGAACCCCTTCGGCGACATCTCCAGAAGTGTGTCGAGAAGCTTGTCCTTCCATACGTATTCCAATTCAGCTTCGGCCTGGTCGATCTCGTTGTCGAAGTCTGAAGGCCGGCTCTTCCTGCTCTTTTTCTTCGACGCCGATTTGCGTGTGGCCGCGAGTGATGCGATGTATTCGGCCCGCCGCTTAGGGATTTCGTCCTCGCTCACGGTCTGCCCGTTGTCGGTCACCGACCACACGCCGCGCTGACTGTTCGTCAACAGTCCCATGCCCTTGAGGTACGTCCGCGCCCAAGCCAGCCGGTACTGAACCTCGGTCATCGGCCCATCGCCATGCAGTACGGCTTGGACTTGTGGCGAGATCTCCTCCCGGTCGATGGTGGCGGCTTCAAGCTCCGCGATGGACGCTGAGCCTCCGAGGCTGATGACGGCTTGGAGCGCGGGCCAGAGCAGGTCCTGATACGGCGGCACCTCAACTGTCGCCATGAATCCCCCTTGTGCAGACCGCACTCGTGTCATCGAAGGCTAGCCGTTGCCCGCCGCCATCCGACGGTGAATGTGGCGAAGACGGCAGCCTCGGGCGTCGACTCAAGGTCACGTTGAGTGAGGAAACACGCAGACGTTGTGCGAGTGACCCTCTGCCTCACTCCTCACTCAATGCAAGAGGTATCGGAGTGTCCCGCCCGACGGCCCGCCGCCGGCTCCAGCGTCAAACGACCAGGGCCAAACACCGTCTCCGCGCTGACCAGCGCGCCTACTTTCCGCCCACCCGGCGGATGATCGCCCGCAGTTTCTCCAACCGGCCGCCGATCTCCCGTTCCGCGCCATGGGTCCTGGGCCGGTAGTAGTCCACCCCCACCAGTTCGTCGGGCGGATACTGTTGTGCCGCAACCCCACCCGGGTGGTCGTGGGCATACTTGTAGCCCTGGGCGTTGCCGAGCGCGGCAGCGCCGGAGTAGTGGCCATCACGTAGATGCGTCGGCACCGCCCCGGCCTTGCCGGCCTTGATGTCGGCCATCGCCGCGCCCAGGGCCGCGGTCACCGCATTCGACTTGGGCGCCGTCGCGAGATGGACGGAGGCGTGCGCCAGCGTCAGTTGCGCCTCCGGCATCCCGATCAGCTGGACGGTCTGCGCGGCGGCGACCGCGATCTGCAACGCGGACGGATCGGCCATCCCGATGTCCTCGCTCGCCAGGATCATCAGCCTGCGCGCTATGAACCGCGGGTCCTCCCCCGCGATCAGCATCCGGGCCAGGTAGTGCAGAGCGGCGTCGACGTCGGATCCGCGCACCGACTTGATGAACGCGCTGACCACGTCGTAGTGCTGGTCGCCGTCCCGGTCATAGCGCACCGCGGCCTTGTCCAGCGACTGTTCGATGGTCTCGACCGTGATCGCCTCGCCGGTTTCGGCCGCGACCTCGAGCGCCGTCAGGGCGCGGCGCGCGTCACCGGCGGCCAACCGCACCAGCAGGTCGACGGCCTCGGTGTCGACAGCCGTGGCGCCGGCCAGACCACGGGGATCGGCGATGGCGCGCTCGACGACCGCCCGGATGCCGTCGGGGCTCAACGGCTGCAACTGCAGGATCAGTGAACGCGACAACAACGGCGCCACCACCGAGAATGACGGGTTCTCGGTGGTCGCCGCCACCAGCAGCACCACCCGGTTCTCCACGGCGGCAAGCAGGGCATCCTGCTGGGTCTTGGAGAAGCGGTGCACCTCGTCGATGAACAGCACGGTCTGCTCGCCGTAAGCAGCTGCCCGACGCGCGACCTCGATCACGGCCCGCACCTCTTTGACGCCGGCCGACAGCGCCGACAACGCCTCGAACCGGCGTCCGGTGGCGTTCGAGATCAGCGACGCCAGCGTGGTCTTGCCGGTCCCCGGCGGGCCGTAGAGGATGACCGATGCCGCGCCGGAGCCGTCGACGAGCCGGCGCAGCGGCGAGCCGGGCCGCAGGAGGTGATCCTGGCCGACGACCTCGTGCAGGGCGCGCGGCCGCATGCGCACCGCCAGCGGGGCGTTGGCGCTGAAACCCGACAGTGGGCTCGCCCGGGGTTCGTCACCCGTGGGCACCTCGAACAGACCGTCGGACACCGTTCAGGCTTACCACGGCAGCGCGACACTTACGATCGCGGTTCACCATCGAACCGGCGGGTCCGGCCTTGACGGGTCAGTCCGGCGGGGCGGTGACGAAGTCGATGAGTTCCTCGACGCGGCCGATCAGCGCCGGCTCGAGGTCGTTCCAGTCACGGACCCGCGACCGGATCTTCTGCCAGGCCGCGGCGATGTCCGCCTGACTGTCGTGCGGCCAGCCCAGGGCGGCGCAGATGCCGTGTTTCCAGTCCACGTTGCGGTCAATGACCGGCCATTCGGTGCGGCCGAGGCGCTCCGGTTTGACCGCCTGCCAGACGTCCACGTAGGGGTGTCCGACCACCAGCGTGTGCGCGCCCGCCGGCGAGCGCCCGACCTGCGCTGCGATCCGGGCCTCCTTGGACCCGACCACCAGGTGGTCGACGAGCACGCCGAGCCGGCGATGCGGGCTGGGATCGAAGTCGGCGACGATGCCCGTCAGGTCGTCGACACCGCCCAGGTATTCGACGACGACGCCCTCGATGCGCAGATCATGACCCCAGACCTGTTCGACGAGTTCGGCGTCGTGCCGGCCCTCCACGTAGATCCGGCCGGCCCGCGCCGTCCGGGCCCGCGCACCCGGCACGGCCACCGAACCGGAGGCGGTTCGCTCGGGGATCTTGCGGGCCGGCTGCAGCGGCGGGGCGGTCAGGATGACCGGCCGGCCCTCGAGCAGGAAACCGGGGCCCAGCGGAAACCCTTTGGTACGGCCGTTGCGGTCTTCGAGGTCCACCCGGCCGTGCTCGACGCGGACGACGGCGCCCACCCACCCGCTCTGCGCGTCCTCGACCACCAGGCCGGGCTTCGCGGCGAACTCGGTCGACCGCGGCCTGCGATCGCCATGGGGGTTGCGGGCCAGCACATCGGAGCCGTAGCGATCGTCCACCCGGCGATACTAGGAACCCGTCGGCCGGTTACCGGGCGCGCCACGCCGGTGCCGACCGTTCGTCTCAGCCGATGCCGCCCGCCGAGGCCGACTTCGCCTGCCTCGTGGTCACGTCATCGATGACGGTGTGCACGAAGCGCATCTTCTCCAGCACCGGACGGGGCAGGACGAACGGGTACAGATCATCGCGCCCCATCGAACGGTTCACCATGTTCAGCGCCCAGGCCAGCGGCAGCCACATCTCGATGATTCTGTCGAAACCGCTGGGCCCCAACGCTCTTCGGTCGAACGTCGCGCCGGCCGGGGCCAGGCCGAACGCCGCCGAGGTGTCCAGGGTGTCGCGGATGTGCAGATAGTGTGCGAACGTCTCGGCCCAGTCCTCGGCGGGGTGCATGGTGGCGTAGGACGAAACGCAGTTCTCCTCCCAGCCCTCCGGCGGACCCGAGTTGTAGTGCCGGTCCAACGCCGCCTGGTAGTCGGCGTCCGGATCGCCGAACAGCTGCTGAAACCGGGACTTGTAGTCGAACGACGGGTCGACCAGCCGGTAGTAGTAATAGTGGCCGATCTCGTGGCGGAAGTGGCCGAGCAGGGTGCGGTACGGCTCGTCCATGGCGATGCGCAACTGTTCGCGGTGCACGTCGTCGCCCTCGGCGAGGTCCAGCATGATCACGCCGTCCTCGTGGCCGGTGAACACCTGGTCGAACTCGCTGGACAACAGGTCGAAGGCCAGCCCGTACCGCGTGTCGACGTCACGGCCGACGATCGGCAGCTTGAGTTCGGCCAGTTCGACGATGAGCCGCCGCTTGGCCCTTTCCGCCACCGCGAACGCTGCCATCGCCTTGGTGTCGGCGTCGTTGGGCCGGGTACGGGTCAGCCGGCATGACGCGCACAGCTCAGCCGGGGCCGTGCCGTGCGGATCCACCTTCACCAGCCAATTGCAGGCAGCCAGGTGAAGATTCGCACACAGCTGGTACTCGTTGGAGTCAACCGCGCCGCCGTGCTCGCTGTCCCGCCCCGAGGCGATCACCAGCATCGCCGCGTCGTTCGGCGAGAAGCCCACCGGACTGCCGCATGACAGGCACACCGAATTCTCGAACGTCAGGTGCTGCCCGCAGTTCGGACACAGGAAGTCACGCATGCAGGATTCCCCCTTCGAAGGGCTCTACATCCACCGCAACGTCGATCACGCTGCTCTCGGAGTCGGTGTAGATGATGCCCCGCAGCGGCGGCACATCCGCATAGTCTCTACCCCATCCAACGACGATGTACCGTTCGTCGATCATCTGATCGTTGGTCGGGTCCAGACTCAGCCACAGGTTCTGCGGCGTCCAGACCGACGCCCAGGCGTGGGTGGCGTCGATCCCGAACATCCGCTCCTTGCCCGGTGCAGGGTCGGTCGCCAGGTACCCGGACACATAACTGGCCGCCAGGCCGTTGGCCCGCAGGCAGGCGATCGCCAGCCGGGCGAAGTCCTGGCACACGCCCTCGCGCGCCTCCAGCACCTCGGCCACCTGCGTCGAGACGGTTGTCGACCCCGACCGGTAGGTGAAGTCGTCGAAAATCCTGGCGTTGAGGTCGGTCAGCACGTCGATCATCGGACGGCCGGGTTCGAAACTGGGGGCGGCGTACTCGCGCAGCGCGTCGGTGATCTCCGGCGGCTGCAGGTCCAGGGTGAACTCGGCGGCCAGCGCACCGTCCAGACCGACCGGGCGGGCGGTCTCCCAGGGCGCGACGGCCGACCCGGCGCCGTAGAGCTCCGGTGGCGGCGGGTCCACCTCGACGACGGAGGTGCTGACGATCGTCAGTGCCCGGTGCCGCCGGCCGATGTGGAAGTACGAACTGATGTTGCCGTAGACGTCGCGGCTGGTGGACTGGTCGGCTGGCTGCGGGTCGATGTCGAGCTGGAAGCTCAGGCAGCGCTGCCGCGCGGAATCGCGGGGGGTCAGGAAGCCGCGGCCATAGGAACTGGTGACGATGTCGGAGTACTGGTACTCGGTGCGGTGGATCACCCGGTAGCTTCGGCTGCGGCCGGGTCCCGACGGCGAAACCAGCGGCCCGTGCGGGAACGTCGTCACGGCAGTGCCCTCTTCACGGCAGGGACCTGCGTTGGTCGGGCCCCCACAGCGGTTGCATACCGCCCGGCAGCGAGAGCTGGGTGGCGGTGATGACGTTGGACAGCTTGCGCAGCCCCGAGTGCACGCCGTCGAGCAGCCCCGCCAACTCGCCGCGCCGGTCGTCGGCGTCGACCACCTCGAGGTCGGCCGGGTCAAGGCGCCGCACCCGAATCATGATCTCGTCGAGCAGCCGCTCGGGGCGCGAGGAGCCGGACGCCCCCGGCGTGGCTCGCAGGTTGGCCCGCAACCGTTCCAGGCAGAACACCAGCGAGCGCGGGTTTTCGGCGTCGAAGAGCAGCAGGTCGGCCACCGCGGCCACGCTGACCTTGCCGAGGTTGCGGCGGCGGTAGATCACCGAGGACTCGCATGCCACCAGCACGGCCTCGGTGATGCTCTGCTCGGCCTCGGGGCTGCGGACCGTGGTCAAGGTCGTGCGCAGCAGCGCCGAGAGCCAGATTCCGCGTTCGATGCGCTTGCCGGTGTCCATCGTGGTCCAGCCCACGTCACGCACCATCGACTCGCCGGACACCCCGGCCAGGGCCAGCATCCCGCTCAGCGTACGGGCGTACGCCGAGGACATCTGGGCGTCGGCGCGCACCAGGGATTCCGGCGGGCGGGCCGGCTGGTTGAGCACGGCGCGATCCACCGCGGCCAGCACCATCCAGGTGTCGTTGGACATCTGGTCGCGCACGGCCCGCGCCGAAAGTCCGAGGCGCTCGACCGACTGGGCCAGGGAGCCGGGCCGCCCACGGTCGGCCGTGAGCGACCACAGCGTCGTCGGGGCCACCGCGATCATCTCGGCGTAATCGCCGTCGGCGTCGTCGTCGGTCCCGGTGATCTGCCCCAACGCCGTCAGCAACACCGGCACACAGTGGCTGGCATCGAGATACTGCCGGTGCCGATATTCGTGGTAGCGCTCACGGGTGACGGACAACAGCCTGGCCATCGCTTCGGCGCGCTCCGCGTAGCGGCCGGTCCAGTAAAGGTCGGACAACACGCGCGGCGAACTGACACCGCGGGTCCCGCTGGCGGTGAACGTGGGCAGATCGAACGGGGTCAGGGTGACCGCGCGACCGGCGGCGACCCGAGTCGACGGTTGGATCCAGATATCTTTGGCCGCAACAGTTCTCAATGTGTATGCATCGTTGCCCTGCGCCAGCACATAGCCCAGACCCCCGATCATCGGCGCGTAGCCGCCGCGTTGGGACACCGTGAACAGCCGCATCCCGACACTGCCGGAAGCCAGTCCGCCGCTGTGGTAGCCGGTGGGCGCCGACGAGAACTTCGGCAACTCCTGACCCACCCACTGCCAGGGCGTGGCCTCGATACGGGCCGCGAGCGCGTCGCGCTGGCGCACCGAGAGCATCGGCCCGACGACGGTGTCGGCGCCGACCGCCGAGCGGATCAGCAACGAACCGAGGTTCTTCAGCAGGTGCGAACGCTCGGCATCGATGCCGGCCCAGTACAGCTGCGGCGACGCCAGCAGCGGCGTCTCGCCGAGCAGTCGGTCGGCCAGCTCGGGCAGGAAGCGCATCAGCCCCGCGCTCTCCAGGATTCCGCTGCCCATCGTGTTGACCACCGTGACGGCGCCGCGCCGTTGCGCCTCCACCAGTCCGACGACACCGAGCCGTGAGTCTGCGCGCAGGTCGAGCGGATCCGCGTAGGCGGCGTCCACGCGGCGCAGCACCACGTCGACGCGTTTGAAGGTCCCCAGCGAGCGCATCCACAGCTTGCCGTCGCGCACCACCAGATCGGCGCTCTCGACCAGCGGGAAGCCCAGCACCGACGCGAGGTAGGCCTGGTCGAATGCGGTTTCGGAGTGGCTGCCCGGAGACAGCACCACCACCATGGGATCCTCGGCGGATTCGGGTGCCGCCTCGATCAACGACAGCCGCAGGGCCTGCGCGAACGGCGCCGTCGACCGCGGCGAGACGCGCTCGTAGAGATCGGGAATGGCGTGTGCGACCACCCGCCGGCCGGCGAGCGCGTATCCGGCACCGGACGGGGCCTGCGTCCAGTCGGCATTCACCAGGAAGTTGCCATCCTCGGCCCGGCTGACGTCGCAGCCGTGCATGAACAGCTGATGGCGCCCGGGCACCGTGATGCCGCAGGCGGCCCGGATGTAGCCGGGGTGGGCGAACAGCAGCTGGGGCGGCAGGACCCCGCCGGTGATCGCGCGCCGCGGCCCGTACAGGTCGGCCAGCACCGCGTCCAGCAGCCGGGACCGCTGCACCAGGCCCGCCTCCAGGGCTTCCCAGTCGGCCGCCGACACCAGCAGCGGGACGGCGTCGAGCTGCCACGCGCTGGGCGCCACGCTGCCGGGGCCCTCGTCGTCGGGGCCGCCGTCCGTGGGGGCGTCAGCGACCGGGATGTAGGTGATGCCGTAGTTGTCGACCAGGGTGCTGACGTCGGCGCGCAGCCGGTCCAGGCCGGCCCGCCCGCGCTCCTCGATGACCTCGGCCAGGTGGCGCCACGACGGTCGGACGTGGCCGGTGCCGTCGATGAACTCGTCGTAGCCGGTGCCGGTTCCGTCGCGCAGATCGAACAGCGCGGCCCGGTAACCCGCGAGCAGATGGTCGGGGTCGAATCCGTCGTCGGCCAGGTCCGGTTCGGAGGCAGGCAGCGGTGTGGACAACGGCTACCTCCTCATTCTCGATTTCTTTCTCGGGGCCGGCTGCCTGACCGGACCGGCGGACAACACCGCAGTTTGTCGTACCACTCGGAGGGCGGGCAACGTGGGCCAACCACGTTTAGTCACCGCAGCACGGTACGCACACGACGCAGATCGAGGATCCCCGGCGCACCCACGTCGGTGGATTGGCGGGCCTGCTTCTCCCGGATGTCGGACAAGTCGAGGGTGCCCGGGGTGAACCCGACGGCCTCGAATCGACGGCCGCGGCGCGATTCGGCCTCCACGGCGTTGACCGGCGGCGTGTCGTAGGACCGGCCGCCCGGATGCGACACATGGTAGGTGCATCCGCCGCGCGACATGTCCGAGGCGGTGTCGACCAGTTCGAAACGCAGCGGGCCGTCGACGGTGATGGTCGGGTGCAGCGCGCTCGGCGGCTGCCACGCGCGATACCGCACACCACCGACCTGAACATCGGGGTTCTCGGTGGCCAGCATCGGGATCGGATGGCCGTTGCAGGTCACGATGTAGCGCAGGCGGTCGGCGCCGATCAGACGGACCTGGATGCGTTCCACCGACGAGTCGACGTAGCGGGCGGTGCCGCCGGCGGTCGACTCCTCCCCCAGCACGTTCCACGGTTCGATGGCGCCGCGCAGTTCCAGCTCGACGCCGTCGAACACCGCGGTGCCGATGCGCGGGAAGCGGAACTCGGTGAACGGGTCCAGCCAGCTGGTCTCGAACTCGACACCGTGCGCCCGCAGATCTGCCGAGACATCGGCGATGTCGTGAATAATGAAGTGCGGCAACAAGCATCGACCATGCAAGTTGGCGCCGTGCCGGATCAAGGGGGCCCGCAGCGGCTGCTCCCAGAACCACGACACCAGCGAGCGCACCAGCAGCGACTGCACCATCGCCATCTGGTAGTGCGGCGGCATCTCGAAGCCGCGCAACTCCAGCAGGCCGAGGCGGCCCCGGTTGCTGTCCGGGCTGTAGAGCTTGTCGATGCAGAACTCGGCGCGGTGGGTGTTGCCGGTGATGTCGGTGAGCAGATGGCGCAGTGCCCGGTCGGTGACCCAGGGTTGTGCGGACTTGCCGTTGGTCAGCCGGGCGATCTCGGCGAACGCGATCTCCAGTTCGTAGAGCGCCGAGGTGCGGCCCTCGTCGACCCGCGGCGCCTGCGACGTGGTCCCGATGAACCTGCCCGCGAACAGGTAGGACAATGACGGGTGACGCTGCCAGTAGGTCAGCAGCGACACCAGCAGGTCCGGGCGGCGCAGCAGCGGCGAATCGGCCGGCGTGACGCCGCCGAGGGTGATGTGGTTGCCGCCGCCGGTGCCGCCGTGGGTGCCGTCGAAGTCGAACGACTCGGTGGACAGGCGGGCCTGCCGTGCTTCTTCATAGAGCGTCTGTAGCTGGTCGAGCTGCTCGGCGAAACTGGCCGTGGGTGCGACGTTCACCTCGATGACTCCGGGGTCCGGCGTGATCGTCATGGTCTGCAGCCGCGGATCCGTCGGCGGCCCGTAACCCTCGACGACCACCTGGCAGCCGGCGGCGGCCACCGCCGTCTCCAGGCGCTCGATCAGGTCCACGAAGTGGTCGGCCGCATCGGTCGGCGGCATGAAGACGTACAGCAGGCCGTCACGGACCTCGGCGACCATCGCGGTGGTGGGCGCGTCCTCCGATTCGTCCACGTCCGCCTCGCCCGCCTCGGTGTCCGTCCCGAGGGCGTCACGTTCGGACAGCGGGTCGCCCGGGAACGTGGTGCGCGGCGGCTTCCAGTTGATGGAGTTCAGCGGCAGCCGGAACCCCGCCGGGGAGTCCCCGTCCAGCAGCACGATCCGTCCGCGCCGCAGCCGCCAGTCGGCACTGGCCCATGCCGTGTCGTCCTCGCGCCGGTGCAGGGGCAACACGTAGGCCGTCGGCTCGGTCACTGCGGACTCGAGCCGTCGCAGCAGCGCCGCCCGGGACTGCGCGCTGTCGTCAGCCAGGTCGTCGCCGGTGGACACCGGCTCGCCCGCGGGCAGTCGCACCTCGGCTGCCAGCCGGCTCAGCGCGTCCTCGTAGGCGGGCCGGACCTGCGAGTGGGGCAGGCCGAGACCGTCGGCGATCGTGGTGAGCACCTGCCGGGCGGCGTCGGGATCGGTGGCGGTCGCCTGCGGTTCGGCCGGCCAGGGATCGGCCAGCAGGGTGCCGTCGCGCCACAGTGGTTCGCCGTCGGTGCGCCAGAACAACCCGATCTGCCAGCGCGGCAACGATTCTCCCGGATACCACTTGCCCTGGCTACGCTGCACCAGACCCTGCGGCGCCCAGACGTCCTTGCACCGAGCGGCCAGCACCGAGGCCCGCTCCCGCTTGTGCGGGCCGTCGGCGTCGGTGGTCCACTCCGGGTCGACCTGGTTGTCGGTGGACACGAACGTCGGCTCACCGCCGACCGTCAGCCGGACGTCGCCCTCGGCGAGTCGTTTGTCCACCCGGGCACCCAGGTCGACGATCGTTCTCCACGCGCCCTCGGTGTAGGGCAGCGTCACGCGCGGGTCCTCGTGAATCCGCGTCACGGTGTTGCTGAAGTCCAGCGTGGTCTCGGCGACGCCGGTCGCCCCGCTGATCGGGGCCGACGCCGAGGGGTGCGGGGTCGCCGACAACGGGATGTGCCCCTCGCCGGCGAACAGTCCCGAGGTGGCATCGAGGCCGATCCAGCCCGCGCCGGGAATGTAGACCTCGGCCCAGGCGTGCAGGTCGGTGAAGTCCGCGGTCGGTCCGGACGGCCCGTCGAGTGCCTCGATATCGGAGGTCAGCTGGACCAGGTAGCCGGACACGAACCGCGCGGCCAGGCCGAGCTGACGCAGCACGGATACCAGCAGCCACGCGGAGTCGCGACACGAGCCGATGCCGCTGCGCAGCGTGAAGTCCGGTGTCTGGACGCCGGGTTCCATCCGGACGCTGTAGCCCACGTCGACGTTGACGGCGTGGTTGAGGGCGACCAGGAAGTCGATGGTGCGGGTTCCCGGCGCCACCGCGAAGTTGCGCACCCATTCACGAACGAGTTCGCCGGGTCCGGAGTTCTCGTCGTCTTCGTCGACGGGGCGCAGGTAGGGCTTGAGATCCTCCTGCAGCGCCTTCGGATACTCGAACGGAACGGTCTCGGCGTACTCCTCGATGAAGAAGTCGAAGGGGTTGATCACCTTGAGGTCGGCGATCAGCCCGACGGTGATGGACAGGTGGCGGGTGCGGTTCGGGAACACCAGGCGGGCCAGGAAGTTGCCGAAGGCGTCCTGCTGCCAGTTGATGAAGTGGTCGGCCGGCTCCACCTCCAGCGAGTAGGCCTCGATGGGTGTGCGGGAGTGCGGGGCCGGCCGCAGTCTGATGACATGCGGGTAGACCTCGACGAGCCGGTCGAACGTGTAGCTGGTGCGGTGCTCCAGCGCCACTTTGATTCCCATAGCAACAAATCCCATCACAAGCTGGATGCGCGCGCATCGCAGCAGTCCGTCAGCCGCCGCGGTGCGGGGCAGTCCCGGGTGAGCTCAGGCCTGCGCCGCGCGCGGTATGAGCGCTCTCCGGGGCCACAGCAGCAACACCAGCACGCCCGCTGTCACGATGCCGAACAGGTTTACAGCCAGCTGCATGGCCGACTCCCAGGCCACCGGCCATTCCCCCACCACAGCCGCGACAACGGCCGCCCCCGCCGCGGGCACCGTGGTGACCGAGATGAACACACCGATCATCGCCGCCGACTTCGACGACACCAGCGACAGCATGCCGGCCGCACCGGCGAGCATCGACACCGCGAACGACATCCGACCCACGTCGAAGATGAAGTCGACATCATGGATGTTACGGACGGTGTCCAGTGTCAGCCAGCCGAACGCCTCGACGGCCCGGGTGGCCACCGCGGTGACCGCCATCGCGACCGGGAACCCGACCAGCAGCGCGATGACCGCCCGTCGGGCCAGCTGCCAACGCCGCTGCACCAACGCCACGGAGATGGCCGCCAGCGGACCGAACTCCGGGCCGACCACCATCGCGCCGACGACGGTGACAGTGGAGTCGTTGATCACCCCGATCGCGGCCAACAGGCAGGCCAGAGTCAGGAAGAGCAGGAAGGTGACGGTCAGGGTGGCGTCCTCGCGGGTGCGGCCGATCAGCTCGTCCCACACGATGGCGTCCGCCGCATCACCCTCGGCCTGATCCTCAGCCTGGTGCGCCCGGGTCGAAAGCACGGTGTCCAGCGGCTCCAGGGTGATGGCACCCCGGTGCTGCACGTCAAGAGCCTTGAGCGCCTTGATGACGTCGTTGACCCGCTCGCGGGCGATGTCGGCGGTGATCTCGTCGCCCGGCGGCAGCAGCGCGGCGCCCGGGTGCAGCAGCAGGTTGGCCACCCCGACGTCGGCACGCAGCACGTCGATGACCGGTTCACGAAGGTCGGCCGGCACGATCACGCGCATGTGCAGCACCCGGCGAGACTATCTCGCTCGGACCCGCTCGGAACGCAGGAAATGCCCGTTGAGGCCGGGAATCCGAATGCGCCACCGGGCGCGCCACCGGGTGACGATAATGGCCAGCGCCATGACAGAAACACAGCACGCCGAAACCGTGGACGCCGTCGTGGTCGGTGCGGGGTTCGCCGGCCTGTACGCGGTGTTCCGGTTCCGCCGGATGGGACTGCGCCTGAAGGTTTTCGAGGCCGGCGACGATGTCGGCGGCACCTGGTACTGGAACCGCTACCCGGGTGCCCGGGTGGACATCCCGAGCCTCGACTACATGTTCAGCTTCGACCCGGACTGGAGCCGCGACTGGACGTGGTCGGAGAAGTACGCCACCCAGCCGGAGATCCTGCGCTACCTCACCCATGTCGCGGACAAGTTCGATCTGCGCCGCGACATCCGGTTCGGCACCCGGGTCACCCACGCGCACTGGGATGACGCGGCGTCGCTGTGGCGGGTCCGGACGGACCGGGGCGACGACGTCTGCTGCCGTTACCTCGTGATGGCGACCGGATGCCTGTCGGTCCCCAAGGAACTCGACATCGACGGCGTCGACACGTTCGCCGGAGAGGTGTATTTCACCAGCCGATGGCCGCACGAACCGGTCGATTTCACCGGTGAGCGGGTCGCGGTGATCGGGACGGGATCCTCCGGCATCCAGGCGATCCCGCTCATCGCCGCCCAGGCTCGGGAACTGGTCGTGTTCCAGCGCACCCCCTGCTTTTCGATGCCCGCCCATAACGGCCCGCTGTCGCCCGGAAAGCTCGCGGCAATGGCCGACGAGGCCGCCTATCGCGAGGCCGCCAGGAACTCCCCCGGCGGCGTGCCGGTGGAACGCAGCATCACGCCGACGTTCTCGGTGTCGGCGGACGAACGCCGGCAACGCTACGAAGGTGCCTGGGAGACAGGCGAACTGCTGGAATCCCTGAATGTCTATGCGGACATGATGAGCAACCCGGCGGCCAACGACGCTTTCGCCGACTTCGTCCGCGACAAGATCCGCGCCGCGGTGCACGATCCTGAGACCGCCGCGGCGCTGTGCCCCACCGGTTATCCGATCGGCGCCAAGCGCTTGTGTCTGGACACCGGCTACTTCGCCACGTTCAACCTGCCGCATGTGCATTTGGTCGACCTCCGCGCACACCCCCTTGTGGGCGTCACCGAAGCCGGGATCGCCACCGCCGACGGATCTTTCGAGTTCGACGTCATCGTTTTCGCGACCGGATTCGACGCGATCACCGGAGCACTGGCGGCGGTGGACGTCG
>CAYLWH010000015.1:41556-51332 GCA_964387245.1 uncultured Mycobacterium sp. | reverse complement strand
GCACCGCGGAGAACTGCGGACGGCCGACGCCGGTCATCATCCGGGTCGTGCACATGGCACCCGGGCCGACCCCTACCTTCACGATCGACGCTCCCGCGCGAACCAGATCGCGGGTGCCCTCGGCCGACACCACGTTTCCCGCGGCCAGCGGCAGTCCCAGATCCAGCGCCGCAACCGTCTTGATCGCGTCGAGCATCTTGAGCTGATGACCGTGCGCGGTGTCGACCACCAACAGGTCGACGCCGACTTCGGCCAGCCCGCGCGCCTTGGCCGCGACGTCCCCGTTGATGCCCATGGCGGCCGCCACCCGCAGACGCCCCCGGCTATCGACGGCGGGCGAGTAGATGCCGGCCCGCACGGCGCCGGTGCGGGTCAGCACCCCGGCGAGGGAACCGTCGGCCGCGGTCAACACCGCGACTTCGATGGGATCGTGCTCGAGCCGCTCGAACACCGCACGCGGGTCGGTGCCGACCGGCGCCGTCACGAAGTCGGTGAAGGCCACATCGCGGACCCGGGCGAACCGGTCGACGCCGGCGCACGCCGACTCGGTGACCAACCCGACCGGCCGACCCCGATCCACCACCACCGCGGCTCCGTGCGCCCGCTTGTGGATCAGCGCGACCGCATCCGAGACCGAGTTGTCCGGCGTCAGTGTGACCGGCGTATCGGCTATGAGATCACGGCTCTTGACGAAGTCGACGGTCTGTTGGACGGCGGCGATGGGCAGGTCCTGGGGCAGCACGACAATGCCTCCCCGCCGGGCGATCGTCTCGGCCATCCGCCGGCCCGCGACCGCGGTCATGTTGGCCACCACGACGGGAATGGTGGTCCCGGTGCCGTCGTCGGTCGACAGATCGACATCGAACCGGGACGTGACGTCGGACCGGCTCGGGACGATGAACACGTCGTCGTAGGTCAGGTCGTACGGGGGCCGCAGGCCGTCGAGAAATTTCACGTGGCACTCCCGCCGGCCATCAAACCTCGACTTCGCGGTGGTCGCCGCTCCACAGCGTGTGGAACCGTTTGTCGGAATCGGCGTCGACGCGCCCGTAGCTGTGCGCGCCGAACAGGTCGCGCAGACCCTGGGTCAGCGCCGCCGGCAGCCGTTCGGTGCGCAGCCCGTCGTAGTAGGACAGCGCGGAGGAGAAGCCGGGGATCGGAATGCCCAGTTCGGTGGCGGTCACAACCACGCGGCGCCAGCTGTCCACCGAATCCTCGATGGCGGCACGGAAGTACGGCGCGGCGATCAGTGTCGGCAGCTCGGGGTCCCGGTCGAATGCCTCTTTGATCCGGTTCAGGAACTTGGCCCGGATGATGCAGCCGCCCCGCCAGATGGTCGCCAGGTCGCCGGGGGTGATGTTCCAGCCGTGTTCGGCCGAGCCCGCCTGGATCTGGTTGAAGCCCTGCGCGTAGGCGACGATCTTGGAGGCGTACAGCGCCTTGCGCACGTCCTCGGTGAAAGCCTTTGCGTCCATCGGCTTTTCGCCGAGATCACCGGATGTCATCCCCACCACGGCCTTGCGTTGTGGCACCGAACCGGACAGCGCACGGGCGAACACCGCCTCGGCGATACCCGTCACCGGCACCCCCAGGTCCAGCGCGGACTTGACGGTCCAGCGCCCGGTGCCCTTCTGCTCTGCCTGGTCGAGGATGACGTCCACCAGCGGCTGACCGGTCTTGGCGTCGGTCTGGCTGAGCACCTCGGCGGTGATCTCCACCAGGAAGCTGTCCAGATCGCCGGAGTTCCATTCGGTGAACACCGCGGCGATCTGCTGTGCCGACAACCCGAGTCCGTCGCGCAGCAGCTGGTAGGCCTCGCCGATGAGCTGCATGTCGGAGTACTCGATGCCGTTGTGCACCATCTTGACGAAGTGACCGGCGCCGTCCGGCCCGATGTGGGTGCAGCACGGCACACCGTCGACATGGGCGGAGATCTCCTCGAGCAGCGGGCCGAGCGACTTGTAGGACTCTGCCGGGCCGCCGGGCATGATCGACGGGCCGTTCAGGGCGCCTTCTTCGCCGCCGGAGATGCCGGCGCCGACGAAATGCAGTCCACGCTCACGGATGGCTTTCTCGCGCCGGATGGTGTCCGTGTACAGCGCGTTGCCGCCGTCGATGATGATGTCGCCGTCCTCCATCGCGTCGGCGAGTTCGTCGATGACGGCGTCGGTTGCCGCACCGGCCTTGACCATGATCAGCACCCGGCGTGGCTGCTCCAGCGCGGCAAGGAAGTCGCGGATTGTCTCGCTGCGCACGAAGTTGCCGTCGTCACCGTGCTCGGCCAGCAGCGCGTCCGTCTTGGCGATCGAGCGGTTGTGCAGCGCAACGGTGTAGCCGTGTCGAGCGAAGTTGCGCGCGATGTTCGAGCCCATCACCGCCAGTCCGGTCACCCCGATCTGTGCGATGCCGGTGGTGCAGGTCGAGTCGGCGGAGGACATCTGGCGCCTTTCGGTTCGGTGGTGGCACGGCCTTTTCGGCAGTGGCTATGAGCCGGCGGAGAGCAGCCGCTGGAGTTCGGCCAGCCACGGTATGGCGAGGGCAACGGTCGGTAACACCAGCACCGCGACGGCGCCGAGGTAGGCGGCAACCGCGATGGAGCGACTGTTCGGCGCTCCGGCCAGCCTGCGCACCCGCACCACGGTGGTGGGCCCGCCGGCCGCCATCGCTCCCGACGGTGCGCGCCCTGCGGCGCACGCCACCAGCGCGCGGGCCAGCGGAGTCGGACCCGCGGTTCGCACCGCGGCATCGTCGGCCAGGAGTTCGATCAGCAACCGCACCGCATCCAGTGCGCTCGCGCTGCGGACGAACCGCGGGAACGCGGCATGCGCCACGGTGAAGGCCTCCAGCACCAGGTCATGACGCGCCCTCAGATGTGCGCGCTCATGGGTCAGGATGGCGGTGACCTCGGTGGGATCCAGTGTGCTCAACGCGCCCTCGCTGACGACGACCCGACTTCGCACTCCCGGCAGGCAGTAGGCGAGGGGCTGCTCGACGTTCAGAATGCGTAGGTCACCCCGACCTGTGCGCGAGTGGGCGCCGGCCCGTGACGCGTCGAGGATGTCGACCAGCATGCGGTGATGAGAGCGTCGGCGACGGGTTGTGACGCCGACCTGCACAACAGCCAGAATGAGCCGCCCGCCGACTGTCAGGGTGAGGCCGAGGACCACCACATAGGCGGACCACAGCGGCGCGCCGAGTGGGTCGATCTCGCCGAGGAATGTCGTCAGGCGGCCACCGGGGTCCGGTAGGAAGATCCTGATGGCGATGGCAATCCCGGCGCTGAACGCCGACAGCACCGCGGCCACGGCCACCGCCTGCCACAGCACCAGAGCGGCCCGTGGGGCCCGCAGCGGCCAGCGTGCACGTACCAGTGCCGCGGGCACGGGACCCACCAGGCACAAGGCGAGAATGGCGAAGGCCAGCGCGGACACGATGACAGTGTCTCAGTGCGTCACCGAACTGCCAACCGTCTTGCCGCTACGTCGACAGGGAGCCGTGTTTTGTCTCGAGTTCGGCCAGTGCGCGGCGCAGCGCCTCGGCCTCGTCGGCACCGACCCGTTCGACGAAGTGAACCAACGCGGCCTGGCGGCTTCCCGTGTCGGCGGCCTGGTCGAGGGCATCGACCATCAGGCCGGCCACCAGTTCGTCACGCCCGTACGTGGGTGCGTAGCGGTGGGCGCGGTCGTCACGGTGCTGGACGACCAGATTTTTCTTGGCCAGGCGCTGCAGAACTGTCATGACTGTCGTGTACGCCAGGTCACGGTGTGCGGACAGGCTCTCGTGGACCTGGCGAACCGTTTGCGGTTGCGGGGAGGACCAGAGATGGTCCATCACCGCCTGCTCCAACTCACCCAGACGAGCCTGTTTCCCCATGATTCGTGCATCTCCGTAAGCGTTGTCACAAGCGTACCCGCGTTTACTACCGAGCGTCGTACCCACCGCTCGCCCCAATCCTGAGTTCACCGGGCCGGCCCCTGTGAAAGCAATCACAGGGATTGGGTTACCGATCTCCCTCCATATTATGGTTAGGCTTACCTAAATTTACGAGAGGGTGTCATGACAGCCGTGACCGACGACCCGCTGATCGCGGGAATGGTGATTCGCCGGATGCTGCCGCTGCACGAGTCGAGCCGCCGATTGCGGGCGCTCTACCCGGAATGCCCCCGGGTCTACGGGGTCGCCGCCATGTCGGACGTATCCAAGCGGCGTTGGTGGCCGTTGCAGTCCGCCCTGACCGGCAACCGCCTCGACGCGATGTTCGCCGGCGCCGCCGAGGAGATGGACAGCCCGGCGGCCGCAGCCCACCAGTTGGCCGCCACCCTGGCCCACACCGTCGTCGGCCGGGTCGTCGCGCTCGTCGTGCTGGAAGGCCGCGCCTGGGACACCGGCCCGGAGAACCTCTGGGTGCATGTCGACTCCGAGGGGGTCATCGACTGGCTCGGCGTCGTGGATCCCACCCTACGGGTGCTGCCCGACGACCCGTGCGTCACCACACAAGGCCGTGGATTCGCGGAGGGCACCGTGGAACTGCCCGGCGAGGCGGCGCTCGCGACCTGGACCGCACACCGCTGCCACCGGTCACTGGCCCCGCTGTTCCTACGGTTGCACCAGGTCAGCGACGGCGCCGTCGGCGTGGCGTCGATGTGGCACACGGTCGGGTCGGCCATCGTGGTGGCGGCGACCCAGGTCCCACTGCTGGCCGGGTCCAGCGAGATCGTGGGCATGCGGCGCGGGCAGGCCGTACTCGACGCGATGGTCGGATTCGGCCTGCCGGTGCGCGGCCGGTTCAACCTTGGCGCACGGACCCGGATTCGGGTTTCGACGAAATCGCCGGAAAAAGCTTGCAACATTAGGGCAGCCTTGCCTATGCTCACGGCGTGAGGCTTCGAGACGAACGGACCGCGCCGGAGTCCTGAGGGCTGCAGAGACCCCCGGTCCCCTCGAAGGGCGAGCCCCGCGCAGATTGCGCGGGGCTCGCCTCTTTTTGCGTTCCGCCCCTACCGTGTAGACAGAGGATGTGGACGCAGCAGCCTCTGGCTTTCCGGCGGGTTTCTCCTCGCCGTTCGACGAACGACTCGGCCTGATCTTCGACGAAGTCACCCCCGACGGCATCAAGGCCCACCTCCAGGTCACGCCGGAACTGCAGCAGCCGATGGGCATCGTCCACGGTGGCGTCTACTGCTCGGTGATCGAGAGCATCGCCAGCACGTCGGCCTACGTCTGGCTGGCCGAGCACGGTGGGGGCGACGTCGTCGGTGTCAACAACAACACCGATTTCCTGCGCGCCATCTCCTCGGGCACGGTTTACGCGGCCTCCGAACCGATCCACCGCGGGCGCCGCCAGCAGCTGTGGCTGGTCACCATCACCGACGAGCGGGACCGGACCGTCGCGCGCGGCCAAGTGCGGCTGCAGAACATGGATACTCGGCAGGATCCGGCCTGACGGCGGGTGCCGCGCGCCCGACCCGCTGACCCCGCGGTGGTTAACTGGCCGCGCGGTCGTCCTCGATGGCGGTTGCTGCGATCTCCTCCAGCTGTTCGATCCTGGTGCGTGCGTAGGCCTGCTGCTCGGTGATGGTCAGCTGCCCACGGCCGCGCGACAGGAACGAGTTGGCCCACGACAGCAGCGTCGCGATCTTGGTCCGGAAGCCGACCAGGTAGATCAGGTGCAGGAACAGCCATGCCAACCAGGCGATGTAGCCGCCGAATTCGAGCTTGCCGATCCTGGCCACCGCGGAGTGTTTGGATACCGTGGCCATCGAGCCCTTGTCGAAGTACTTGAACGGTTCGCGGGTCGCGACGTCGGCGCCCTTCAGTTCGGCCTTGATCAGGTTGGCGGCGTATTTGGCACCCTGTATCGCGCCCTGCGCCTGGCCGGGCACCCCGTCGACGGCCATCATGTCGCCGACCACCCACACGTTGCGATGTCCCGGCACGCTCAGGTCGGCCAGCACCTTGACCCGGCCGGCGCGGTCGAGTTCCACGCCGGACTGCGCGGCCAGATCCTGGCCCAGCGGGCTGGCCGACACCCCGGCCGACCAGACCTTGGTGGCCGACTCGATGCGCTTGGTGCCGCCGTTCTTGTACTTGACGGTCAGCCCGTTGCGGTCGACATCGGTGACCATCGCGCCGAGCTGGATCTCCACGCCCATCTTCTCGAGCCGGCGCTGCGCCTTCATGCCGAGATTGGCACCCATCGGCGGCAGCACCGCGTCGGCGCCCTCGACCAGGATCACCCGAGCCTGCGTCGAGTCGATGTGCCGGAATGCGCCCTTGAGGGTGTGGTCGGCGAGTTCGGCGATCTGCCCGGCCATCTCGACACCGGTGGGTCCGGCGCCCACCACGACGAACGTCAGCAGCTTCTCGCGACGCACCGGGTCGCTGGAGCGCTCGGCCTGTTCGAATGCACCGAGGATCCGGCCGCGCAGTTCCAGTGCGTCGTCGATGGTCTTCATGCCAGGCGCCCACTCCGCGAAACGGTCGTTTCCGAAGTAGGACTGACCGGCGCCCGCTGCGACGATCAGGCTGTCGTAGGGGGTTCGGTAGGTGTGACCGAGCAGGATCGAGTCGACAGTCTGGTTGGCCAGGTCGATGTGCGTGACCTCGCCGAGCACCACCTGGGCATTGCGTTGCTTGCGCAGGATGATCCGGGTCGGTGGGGCGATCTCGCCTTCCGAGAGGATTCCCGTCGCCACCTGGTACAGCAGCGGCTGGAACAGATGGTGGGTGGTCTTGGCGATCAACTTGATGTCGACATCGGCGTTCTTGAGCTTCTGGGCTGCGGTCAGGCCACCGAACCCTGATCCGATGATGACGACCTTATGCCGGTCCGAAGGGCGGTCTCTGGGATCGCTCACTGTTGACTCCTCGACTGGGACACGCCGGTATAGCCAATACGGTAGTCGCCAACTGGGCACGCGGTACATCGCTGCGGGTGAAATCGACCACGATGACCGTCTGAGCGTGTCTCAGCCGAAACGCGCGAGCACACCGCTGCTGACGTGCAGCGTCTGGCCGGTGATGTGACGCGCCGCCGGGGTGGTCAAGAACAGTGCCATCCGGCTGATTTCGTCGGCCACCGACGGCGGGGTGCTGGACAGTCCCGCGTAACCCGGCTCGGCGCCGCGGCCGGCGGCGACCACGTTGACGGTGATTCCGCGGGTTCCGAAATGACCGGCCTGCCCGGCAGTCCAGTCCGACAGGGCCGACTTGACCGCGGCCTCGGCGCTGCCCTCACGAGCGGACTCGGGCACCACGCTGACGATCGACCCGCCCGACCGCAGATGATCGCCGACGGCGTGCAGAGTCAGCACCGGGGCCAGCACGATGGCGTCGAGGACGCTGTGCCACGCGGACGAATGCTGAGCCAGGTTGAAGGCGCGCGGGTCGCCGTCGGTCCAGCGGGGTGCCGGCACGTTGACGATCGTGTCGAGGTGCGGGGGAAATTCGGAGCGCGCCTGCGCGAGGCTGACGGGGTCGGTGTTGTCGACGACGATCGCATCGACGTCGAGTTCTTTGGCGGCCACCTCGAGTTCGTCGCGGCGCGCTCCGGTCATCACGATCCGGTGGCCGGCGTCACGGAAGCCCTCGGCGATTGCCCGTCCCAGCTCCGTATCGCCGCCGGTGACCAGCACCTCCATCGCAGTGACCTCCTCGTGGTGTTCGTCATCGATCGTTGCACAACCATGGATCGGTAGCGGGCATTGCCGCGCCACGCCGGACGATGTTACTGGACAGTAGCTAGGTGGCGAAACCCGCCGCGCCGCGGGTTCTGCTCCGCCCACGCCGGCCGCAACGGCCGTAGGGTCGTGCAGGTGAACACCGCGGGGCTGCCGCGCTGGGTTTATCTGCCCGCCGCACTGGGTGCCGCGTTCGTGGTGGCGCCGTTGGGGGCCATGGCGACGCGCGTCGACTGGCCGGATTTCTGGGAACTGATCAGCAGTCCGGCATCGGTAACCGCGCTGAGCTTGAGCCTTCGCACCTCGCTTGCGAGCACCGGGCTGTGCCTGATGTTCGGTGTGCCGATGGCACTGGTGCTCGCGCGCAGCCGGGCCCGGGTGGTGGGCTGGCTGCGGCCCCTGATTCTGCTCCCGCTGGTGCTGCCACCGGTGGTCGGCGGGATCGCGCTGCTGTACACGTTCGGCCGGCTGGGTCTGCTCGGTCAGTATCTGGACGCGGCGGGACTTCGCATCGCTTTCACAACGACCGCGGTGGTACTCGCCCAGACATTCGTGTCGCTTCCCTTTCTGGTGATCGCCCTGGAGGGCGCGGCGCGCACGGCCGGACGTGACTTCGATGCGATCGCCGCGACACTGGGCGCGCGGCCGACGACCGTGTGGTGGCGGGTGACGCTGCCGCTGCTGCTGCCAGGTGTGATGTCCGGTGCGGTGTTGGCGTTCGCGCGTTCACTCGGTGAATTCGGCGCGACGCTGACCTTCGCGGGGTCCCGCCAGGGAGTAACCCGCACGCTGCCGCTGGAGATCTACCTGCAGCGGGAAAGCGACCCCGATGCGGCGGTGGCCTTGTCGATCCTGTTGGTCGCGGTGGCGGCGCTGGTGGTGCTCGCACTGGGCGCTCGCCGGCTGTCGGGTCACGGCCTCGGGTAGGTCAGGCGTGAGCGAGTTGCATGTGCGCGCCGTGGTCGCCGGCCGTGGTCTCGACATCGAGTTCACCGTCCCTGCCGGTGGCGTGCTGGCCGTCCTGGGTCCCAACGGCGCAGGTAAATCCACGGCGCTGCACGTGGCGTCGGGACTCGTCCGGCCCGACCATGGGGTGGTGCGGTCGGGCGAGCGAGTGCTCACCGACACCGCTGCCGGAATCGATGTCGCCACGCACGACCGCAAGGTGGGTCTGCTTCTGCAGGATCCACTGCTGTTCCCGCACTTGCGCGTGGCGGCCAACGTGGCGTTCGCACCGAGGGCGCACGGTGTGGAACGCGGCGCGGCCCGGCGCAGCGCACTGCGCTGGCTACGCGAGGTCGACGCCGAGGACCTCGCCGACCGCAAGCCGCGTGAACTGTCCGGCGGGCAGGCGCAGCGGGTGGCGATCGCACGGGCCCTGGCGGCGGAACCAGAAGTGCTGCTGCTCGACGAACCGATGGCCGGCCTCGACGTGGCGGTCGCCGCTGCGGTTCGGACGGTGTTGCGCCGGGTGATGGCACGCGGCGGCCGCTCGGCGGTGCTGGTGACCCACGACGTGCTCGACGTCGTGACGCTGGCGGACCACGTGCTGGTGCTGGAGAACGGCGCGGTTGCCGAGCGAGGCCGGACGGCCGATGTACTCGCTGCGCCGCGCAGTGCATTCGGCGCCCGGATCGCCGGGGTCAACCTGGTCTCCGGAGTAATCGGGTCCGACGGCGTGCTGATGACACCCACCGGGGAGTGCTGGCACGGCGTCCCAGCGCAGGCGCTGACGCCCGGCCGGCCCGCGGTCGCGGTGTTCGTGCCCGCAGCGGTAGCGGTGTACACGCAGCAGCCCAAGGGCAGTCCGCGCAACGTGTTCGAGGTCACCATCGCCGAGTTCGACACGCGCGGGACGGCCTTGCGGATCCGCGCCGAGCCCGGGTCGGGGAGTGGGCCGGGGATAGCCGCCGACCTCACCGCCGACGCCGTGGCGGATCTCGGGCTGGTGCCGGGCAGGCGCGTGTGGTTTGCGGTCAAGGCCCAGGAGGTGGCACTGCATCCCCGATGAGCCGGTCCGCAACAAAGTGGCGTCCGTGACAACGCGCCCACGGCCGCGCCGTCTCCGGCAGTCGAGCAGGTTGCCGAGCCCCCTCG
>CAYLWH010000015.1:40116-41456 GCA_964387245.1 uncultured Mycobacterium sp. | reverse complement strand
CCCCTCGAGCGGGGATGATCACTGGATAATGCGCAGCGGGGTAACCCATCGTGAGCAAGTCACACTTGCGTCACGGCCGTAACACGGTAGGTTCGTCGCCATGGATCAGCCGGACCCCAACCCGACCCGCCGTCGTGGCCTCTGGACATCGCTTGCAGTAGCGGCGGCTTCCGGAGCCACGGTCGCCACTTTGACATTGCCGGCAACGCCGGCCTCCGCGGACCCGGTTGCCCCGGCACCGCCCAGCCCGACCGCGCCGGCCGACCCGAACGCACCGCCACCCCCACCGGCCGACCCCAACGCACCGCCACCCCCACCGGCCGACCCCAACGCACCGCCACCCCCACCAGCGCCCGGGCCCGGGCCCGTCGACCCCAACGCCGCGCCAGTGCCGCCACCCCCACCGCTGGAGGAGCCCGGCCGGGTCAACAACGCCGCCGGCAGCTTCAGCTACGTGCTGCCACCGGGCTGGGTTGTCGGGGACGCAACGAAGCTCAACTACGGCCAGGCGCTGCTGTCCAAGGAAACCGGGCCGGCAATCGGCGGGCAACCCGCACCGGTGGCCAACGACACCAGCCTCCTGCTCGGCAGACTGGATCTGAAGCTGTTCGCCGGGGCAGAGCCGGACAACGCGAAGGCAGCCGTCCGGCTGGCCTCCGACATGGGCGAGTTCTTCATGCCCTTCCCGGGCTCCCGGATCAACCAGCAGACATTCCCGTTGGACGCGAACGGCCTGACCGGGAGCGCGTCGTTCTATGAGGTGAAGTTCACCGACACCACCAAACCCAACGGTCAGATCTGGGCCGGTGTCGTCGGTAACGCGGGCGTCAATGCTCCCCGCGGTCAGCGCAACGAGCGCTGGTTCGTCGTGTGGCTGGGCACCTCGAAGAATCCGATCGACACCAATGCCGCTGTCGCACTGGCCAACTCGATCCGGCCCTGGACCCCGCCACCGCCCCCTGAGGCACCCGCTCCGGACCCGAACGCGCCGGCCCCACCGCCTGTCGATCCGAACGCGCCGCCCCCACCACCAGTCGATCCGAACGCGCCGCCCCCACCACCGCCGGCCCGCGCGCCGATCGGTGTTCCGGTGCCGGTCGAGACGCCCGTTCCCGAGATGATGCCGCAGTAGCGGCGACTCGAGACGCCGTTGTCAGCAGCCCCGTCCGCACCCCGCGGGCCGGGCTGCTGACTTCTTTGTGGATCGTGGCCGTTTCATCGGTCGAATTGTTACCGTCAGCGGGTATATCTGACCGCATGGTCCGGCTGTCGAACCGGACACGACAGCTAGGAGATTCCTGATGGACACCGTTTTCCAAGCAACCACCGAGGTTCTGGCC
>CAYLWH010000015.1:0-40016 GCA_964387245.1 uncultured Mycobacterium sp. | reverse complement strand
TGGTGCGAAAGGCCTAGCCTCACACGCTGATCGACGCCCCGTCGAGTCGCTGTACCACCTCGGACAGCGGTCGGCGGGGCGTTGCCGGCAGCGGGTCGGCGTTCAGCGGCGCCCAACCGATCCGCACCAGCATCTGGGGAAAGCCGTCGCCCTCGAGCACCATGCTGGCGACCATTCCCCGGGTGTCTTCGATCTCCAGGGGTTCGGTCAGCGGACAACTCGACAGCCCCAGTGCCGTGGCGGTCAGCAACACCACCCCGGTCGCCTCCCCCGCACGCAGCAGAGCCAGTGTGTCGTCGGTGGCGGTGCCGAGCACCACGAGGACCCCGGCGTCGTCCGTCGCCTCGGCGCCCTGCGGCTGCGGGAGGGCGGGATTGGCGAACGCCCGGGCCGGAAACTCCGCATGTCCGGGTGCCGGCGTGTTGCGCGCCGGCACGCCGGCCACCGATCCGTACCGCCCACTCCAGATCGATAGTTCGGCCATGTATTCGGCATCACCGGCATGCTCGCGTCTGGCATCGGCCGCAACGGCGCGGAGGCTGCGCGGGGATTCCACCCGGCGCAGTGTCACACCACTACGCGCGGCGCGCGCGGCCATCAGCGCGATGTCGCCACCAGGCACCGGCCAAGAGCTGTACCACCTGCGATCGGTCCGCCGACGGGGGATGGCTGCTGCCAGCGCGATGTCCTGTTCACTGCCGGCGCAGGGCAACACCTCGATGCTCGCGAGATGCTGGGGTTCGCCCGGATTGGGCAGTCGATGCACATGCGCCTGCCATCCCAGGGCTGCCAGTGCGACCGTGAAGTGTTGCAACGCGACGCCGCAACTGAGGATCAGCTCACGGCGGGCCGGGTCGGTGCGGGGGAGATGACGCCCGGTGTCGGCGTACAGGTGCACGGTCTGATCGCCGACGCGCCACAGCCACGGCTGCGAATTGTGGATCGAAGGTGCCCTGACCGCCAGGGCAAGCGCCGCCCGAATGGTCTCGTCGTCGGGAAACCCACTGTTCATCGAACCACTGTGGCATCCCGCAGCGTGCCCTCCCAGGCCACAAAAGACCCCGATCACGGGTCGTTGGTCCCTTATCGTCGAGTCATGTCTGAGCCGACCACGATGACGGCGTGGCGGGTGAACCGGCCGGGACCCATCGCGAGTGATCCGCTGCACCTGTTGAGAACTTCGGTGCCGCGGCCCGGTCCGGACGATCTGCTGGTCGCGGTGCGGGTCTGCGGGGTATGCCGTACCGATCTGCATGTCGCCGAAGGGGATCTGCCGGTGCATCGACACGCAGTGACGCCCGGCCATGAGGTCGTGGGAGAGATCGTCGAGGTGGGGTCGGCGCTCGGCCCCGAATCGGAGTTCGCCGTGGGGGACCGGGTCGGCATCGCCTGGCTCCGCCACACCTGCGGACAGTGCCGGTACTGTCGCGCCGGCCGCGAGAACCTTTGCCCGATGTCGCGTTACACCGGCTGGGACGCCGACGGCGGATATGCTGAATTCACAACTGTCCCAGCAGCTTTCGCTCTTCCGCTACCGGACGGCTACACCGACGCTGAACTCGCGCCACTGCTGTGCGCGGGCATCATCGGCTACCGTGCGCTGCTGCGCGCCGACCTGCCGCCCGGCGGCCGATTGGGCCTGTACGGGTTCGGCGGCAGCGCACACATCACCGCCCAGGTCGCGTTGGCCAAAGGCGCAGAGGTGCATGTCATGACCCGCGGTGCGGCGGACCGGGCACTCGCCATGACACTCGGCGCCACCTCGGCGCGGGGCGCCGCCGATGCGCCCCCGGTGCCCCTCGATTCGGCGATCCTGTTCGCACCGGTCGGCGACCTGGTGGCACCCGCACTCGAGGCGCTCGACCGCGGCGGCACACTGGCCGTCGCCGGCATCCACCTCACCGACATCGGGCCGCTGAACTATCAGCGCCATCTGTTTCAGGAACGGCAACTTCGATCCGTCACGTCCAACACCCGCGCCGACGCACGGGCTTTCCTGGACTTCGCCGGGCGGCATCACATCGAAGTGACGACGCATCCCTACCCGATGTCGCAGGCCGACCGGGCACTGGGCGATCTGGCGGGCGGACGCATCTCGGGTGCGGCGGTGCTGACGGTTTAGCCACAGCCCATCTCCACAACCGGTGGGCCGACACCTATTCGGGCCGGACCTGTCCATAGGGAAATCACAAGGATCGGGAGTTCCGGGGCCGGTCTGACTGCCTCGCTCCTCACCACCTCGTACCTCGGTGGATCGTCGACTCGGCCGACGCCCACCGTCGAGCTACGCCGACACGTGCCAGACCAGGGCCGCGGCCAGCGCGCCGAGCCCGTTGAGCGACCAGTGCAACGCGATCGGCGCGATCAGGCTGCCGCTGCGACGACGCAGCCACGTGAAGACGAATCCTGCGACCGCGGTCGCCAGCACGGCGCCGACCACGCCGGCGATCATGCCGAACACGCCGCCGCCCAGCACCCGGGTGAAGCCGATATTGCTCGCGGTCAGACCGAGCGACGTGGCGATGTGCCAGAACCCGAACAGCAGGGATCCCGCCGCGGCCACACCACGAAAGCCCCAGGCCCGGTCCAGCGCACCGTGCAGCACACCACGGAACGCCAGTTCTTCGGGGATGACGGTCTGCAGCGGGATGATCACCATCGATGCGACCAGCGCGCCCGACAGTGTGGCGTAGTGGTTGTTCAGGAACATCGGTCGCGTCCACGGCAGCAGTGCGCCAATCGCGATCGCCGTGCCGACGACACCGAAGGCCGCCAGGGCGTAGCCGACGCCGGAGCGCCAGTGCTCGCGACCGAGCCCCAATTCGGACCAGCCCAGACCGCGCGAACGCACCAGAATCAGCAGCCCGACCGCGGCGGCGGGCACGACGGCGATGTTGGCCGACGGTGTGGTGAAGTGCGCGAGCAGGTTCGTCAGCGCGAGAACGACCACCACCACGGCGATGTCGACGTAGACCCGGAAGTGGCGCAGTGCCGACAGCTGTCCCAACAGGGGGCTGGGGGCGGGCTGGTTCACGACCGCGGCGTCAGACATAACCGCCCCAGAATACCGTCTCGACGCATATCCCCAGGTCGACTGTGCTACAGCTCACCACGCTACTCGTGGTCGGTCGACGTCGTCGACCATCACCAGGTCGAACGGTGCGGTGGTCATGCCCACCTACCTGCACCCGCCCGGTACCCGCACGTGCAGGTTCGCGTGCCCGCGCGAGCGCCGGCAGTGGTCATGGCTCGAAAGCAGCGCACCAACCACCGGTCGGCCGAACCAGGTCGATATTGTGGACGCCGACCGTCGGACGAGAACGAACGTGAGGGACCGATGCACAGCAGCGAATCGTTACTGGAATCGCTCCGCGTGCTCGACCTGTCCTGCGGTGACGGTGACGCCGTGAGCCGGGTGCTGGCCGATCTGGGCGCCGACGTCCTCAAGGTGGAGCCGCCCGGTGGCAGTCCGGCCCGCGCCGCACTACCGCGGCTGGCCGGCACCAGCGTGGCGTTCGCGTTACACAACGCCAACAAGCGCAGCACCGTTCTCGATCCCGCTGCCGACGGCGACCGGCGCCGGCTGCTGCGGCTGGCCGCCGAGTCCGACATCGTCATCGACTCCGGCATTCCCGGCCAGGCAGCCGCATACGGCACCTCGTGTGCGGAGTTGGCCGACCGCTTCGGCCATCTGGTGGTGCTTTCGGTCACCGACTTCGGGACGGCGGGTCCGCGCGCCGGCTGGCGCGCAACCGACGCGGTGCTCTACGCCCTGTCCTCGGCATTGTCGCGCTCCGGACCGCCCACCGGCACACCTGTGCTGCCACCGGACGGGATCGCCTCAGCCACCGCCGCGGTGCAGGCCGCGTGGGCGGTGCTGGTCGCCTACTATCACCGGTTACGTTGTGGCCGTGGCGATTTCATCGACTTCTCGCGGTATGAAGCGGTGGTGCTCGCGTTGGACCCGCCATTCGGATCGCATGGCCAGGCCGCCGCGGCGCAGGGCGTCGAGAAGTGGCGGGGCCGGCCGCGCAACCAGGACGCCTATCCGATCATCGCTTGCAAGGACGGGCATGTGCGCCTGGTTGTCATGGCGCCCCGCCAGTGGCGGGGTCTGCGAGCCTGGATGGGGGAGCCCGCCGCCTACCAGGATTCCAAGTACGACGTCATCGCCGAGCGGTTCGCCGCCTGGGGCGAGATCGGCGCACTGCTGGCCGCGCAGTTCGCCGAGCGCACCATGGACGAACTCGTGGTCGCGGGGCAGTCGTACGGGGTTCCGATCGCTGCCGTGCTCACACCTGCCGAGGTGATGCACACCGACCACTTCCAGGCAGTCGGTGCCATGACCGACGCCGAACTGGTGCCGTCAGTTCGTACCAGCGTGCCGATCGGCTATTTCTGCGTCGACGGACAGCGGGTCGGGTTCCGGACGCCGGCGCCGGCGGCCGGCACCGGCGAGCCACGGTGGCAGGGACCCGCCGGCCATGCGCAACCGGGGCAGGTGAAGGCACTGCCGTTCGAGGGACTTCGCATCGTCGACCTCGGCATCATCGTGGCCGGGGGCGAACTGAGCCGGCTGTTCGGCGACCTGGGCGCCGAGGTGATCAAGGTGGAGAGCGCGGCGTACCCCGACGGTCTGCGGCAGGGCCGTAAGGGACAGCTGATGAGCGAGTCGTTCGCCTGGACCCACCGCAACAACCGGGGTCTGGGCCTGGAGTTGCGTAATCCGGCCGGGGCCGATGTCTTCGCGCGACTGGTCGAACGCTCCGACGCGGTGTTCGCCAACTTCAAGCCGGGAACCCTTGCCGCACTGGGCTTTCCACATGAGAAGCTGTGGTCGGTGAACCCCCGGATCGTGCTCGCGGAGAGCAGCGCCTTCGGCGACACCGGCCCGTGGAGCGGGCGGATGGGTTATGGCCCGCTGGTGCGGGCCAGCACCGGGGTGACCAGTCTGTGGTCCGCCGAGGACGTCGAGCAGGCCGACGACCGGCATCCGTTCTTCGACGCGACGACGGTGTTCCCCGATCACGTGGTGGGCAGGATCACCGCGATCGGCGCCTTGGCGGGCCTGATCCATCGCGACCGCACCGGCAACGGCGTGCGGATCCACGTCTCGCAGGCCGAGGCCGGAATCAACCAGCTCGACGCACTTTTCGTGACCCGCAGCGCGCAGGCCGAGCATCCTGAACTTCACGAGACGGCCGTGGCATCCGATGCCGTCTACCCGTGCCGGGGCGACGACGAGTGGTGCGTCATCTCGGTGCAGTCCGAGGCGGATCTGACCGCCGCGTCCGATCTCATCGGCAGCACCGACAACTGGGCGGACTGGACCCGCACGCGCACCCCCGCCGAGGCCGCCGAACAATTGCAGGCGGTCGGGGTGGCGGCGGCGCCGATGAACCGGCGCCCGGATGTGCTCGCCGACCCGCAGCTGGTGGCCCGCGACCTCTATCAGCCGATGACCCATCCGTTGATCGACGGGTCGCTGCCCTCGGAGTCCGGCCCCGCACCCTTCCGCCACATCGGGCGTGCCCGGGTGCGTCCCGCACCCCTACCAGGACAGGACACCCGCCAAATATGCCGGGAGGTCCTGGGATTCGACGACGTCGACACCGAACGGCTACTGGCCGAGGGTGTGCTGTTCACGACAACTGAGAGGACGCACGTATGAGTCTCGCCACCGCGCAGGTGTACATCGGCGGCCGGTTTCGGACCTGCGACGCCGTCGTACCGGTCATCGAAGCCGCCACCGGTGAGCCCATCGGGGACGGCGCGAGCGCCAGCACCGCCGACGTCGATGACGCCGTCGCCGCCGCCCGCGCCGCACTGCCCGGGTGGCGCGCCACGCCGGCCGGTGAGCGCGCCGCCTTGCTCAAGGCCATGGCGGCGGCACTGAGATCGCGCGCCAAACAGACCAACGAGCTGGTCACCCGGGAGAACGGGATGCCGATGTCGCTGTCGCGCGGCGCCAACGGCGCATTCCCGGCGTTACTGCTCAACTATTACGCGGAGATGATCACCGAACTCGCCGAGGAGGAGATCCGCCCGAGCGCCATCGGCCACACCATAGTGCGGCGGGAGCCGGTCGGTGTGGTCGCCGCGATCACGCCGTGGAACTACCCGCAGGCACTCGCCGCCTTCAAACTCGCTCCCGCACTGGCGGCGGGCTGCCCGGTGGTCCTCAAGCCCTCACCCGAGACCGCGCTCGATGCAATGGTTTTCGGTGAAGCCGCGACCGAGGCGGGGTTGCCGGCCGGGGTGCTGAACATCGTGCCCGGCGGCATGGCGGCCGGCGTGCACCTGGTCGCACATCCGGGCATCGACAAGGTGTCGTTCACTGGTTCGACGGCGGCCGGCCGGGCCATCGGTGAGACCTGCGGCCGGCTGCTGCGGCCGGTGACACTGGAGCTGGGCGGCAAGTCGGCGGCCATCATCCTCGACGACGCCGACCTCGACAGCACCATCGCCGGGCTGCGCACCCAGTCGTTCGCCAACAACGGTCAGACCTGCTACCTGAACTCCCGCATCCTGGCCCCCCGGTCGCGCTACGACGAGGTCGTGGAAGCGATCGCCGACCTGGCCGAAGGCCTCATCGTCGGCGATCCGCTGGACACCGCCACCGACGTCGGTCCAGTGGTCAGCGAACGTCAACGTCAACGCATTCTGGGCTATATCGACGCCGGCACCGCTGACGGTGCCAAACTCGTTGCGGGCGGCTCGATTCCGAAGGACCAGCCCCGCGGCTGGTTCGTGGAGCCCACCGTCTTCGCCGACGTCGACAACTCGCACCGGATCGCGCAGGAGGAGATCTTCGGACCGGTGCTGGCAATCATCGCCTACGACGGTGACGAGCAGGCCGTCGCACTGGCAAACGACAGCGAATACGGTCTGGGCGGAACCGTGTGGTCCGGCGATGTGGACCGGGCGACGGAGGTGGCGCGCGCGGTCGAAACCGGGACGATCGGCGTCAACGCCTACAACCTGGACATCAACGCACCGTTCGGCGGTGTCAAGGCGAGCGGATTGGGTCGCGAACTCGGCCCGGAGGGTCTGGACGCCTATCTCGTTCTCAAATCCATCTACCGCACAGGCGATGCCTGAGATGGCCCTCGACCCCCGCACCCCGGTACTGGTCGGGTATGGCCAGGTGAACCAGCGTGAGAATGCCGGTGATCCGCAGGAACCCGTTGCGCTGATGGCCGCGGCCGCCCGTGTCGCCGCCGACCCGCGGGTGCTCGCCGCGGTCGACGCCATCCGCGTCGTCAACCTGTTGTCCTGGCGCTACCGCGACCCCGGGTTGCTCCTCGGCCGATTGATCGGCGCCGACAACCCCGCCACCCGGTACACCGGCATCGGCGGAAATGTGCCCCAGACCCTGGTCAACCAGGCCTGCCTGGATATTCGGCACGGTCGTACCGAAGTTGTCCTGCTGGCCGGCGCGGAGACCTGGCGCACGCGGCAACGGCTGAAGGCCAACGGTATTCGACCGGACTGGACCAAGCAGGACGACTCGGTCGCGGTACCGCCGGGTGCCGAGGACAGCATCGAGATGTCCAGCCCCGCGCAGGACCGCATCGGCTTGGCGCTGCCGTCGCACGTCTATCCGCTGTTCGAGGAAGCACTGCGGGTGGCCAACGCGGAGGCGCCCGACGACCACCGCCGCCGCATCGGCGAGTTGTGGGCCCAGTTCAACGAGGTCGCACAACACAACCCCGACGCCTGGAGCAACCGGGCCTACACCGCCGAGGAGATCGCCACACCCGGACCGGACAACCGGATGATCAGCTGGCCCTACACCAAGCTGTTGAACTCCAACAACATGGTCGACCAGGGCGCGGCGGTCGTGCTGACCTCGGCGGAGAAGGCGACGTATCTGCAAATCCCTTCCGAGCGTTGGGTTTTTCCGTGGGCGGGCACCGACGCGCACGACACCTACTCAGTGGCCGAGCGGCTGGACTACCACAGCTCACCGGCGATCCGGATCGCGGCGGCCCGCGCGCTGGAACTCGCCGGACTCGGTCTCGACGATATCGACTGGGTCGACATCTACTCGTGCTTCCCGTCGGCCGTGCAGATCGCCGCGGCCGAGATCGGGTTGTCCACGTCCGACCCCGCGCGGCCCCTCACCGTCACCGGTGGACTGACGTTCGCGGGCGGCCCGTGGAACAACTACGTCATGCACTCCATCGCGACGATGGCCGGGCGACTCGCCGCCGCCCCCGGCACCCGTGGCCTGATCACCGCCAACGGCGGAAACCTCACCAAGCACAGCTTCGGCGTGTACAGCGCCGAACCGCCACCCGGGCAGTTCCGGTGGGAGAACGTGCAGGAGACCGTGGACCGCGAACCGACGCGCCGGGCGATCGCCGACTTCGAGGGCACCGGCACACTGGAGACCTGGACGGCACCGTTCGGCCGGGACGGCAAGCCCGACAAGGCCTTTCTGGCGGTGCGCACACCGGACGACAGCCGGGCGCTGGCCGTCATCGCCGACCGCGACGGTGCGGCTGCGCTGGTGCGGTCCGAAGCCGGCGATCCCGCCGGCGCGAAGGTGCGGGTGACCGCGGACGGTATCGCGACACTGTTGTAGCCCAGCGGCTTTCCGGCGCGAAGCCGATCCCGCCAACGCCAATGTCGCGCAACCGATCCGGTCGCCCATGCCCCGCCCGTTGTGGCTACCGCTCAGGGCCGACCCCGGCCAGTGGACAGTTCGGATCCGCGAGTTTGGCGGTGTCCACCTCGCGTTGCGACCTGATGAGTTCCTTGATGTCGGCAAGGCCATCCCAGATGTTGACGTTCATCCCCGCCAGCACGCGGTTGCCGGCACCGAGCCAGAACGCGGTGAACTCACGGGTGTCGAGATCTCCGCGCGTCACCACACTCTGGTAGCCCGCGGAATGGCCGACGTACTCCATACCCAGGTCGTACTGGTCGGTGAAAAAGTAGGGCAGTTCGTCGTAGACCGCGTCTCGGCCCATCATTGCCGCCGCGGCCACCGCGGGTTGTTTGAGTGCGTTGGCCCAATGCTCGGTGCGGATGCGGGTCCCCAACAACGGGTTCTCCGCGGCCGCGATGTCACCCACGGCGAAGATGTCGGGGTCGCTGCTACGCAGCGACGCGTCGACAGCCACACCACCCTCGGCCATCGCTAGGCCGGCCTGTTCGGCCAGCTCGACGTTGGGCGCTGCGCCGACCGCAACCAGCACCGCGTCGGCGGGAACCTCGCTGCCGTCGTTCAATCTCAGCCCGGTGGCCGTACCGTCCGAGGTGCTGATCTCGGCGACGCCGCAGTCCAGGCGGAGATCAACCCCGTGCTCGCGGTGCAGGTTCGCGAACACCTCGGCGACTTCCGGGCCCATCACGCCGAGCAGCGGCAGCTTCGCCGATTCGACGACGGTCACGTCGGCCCCCCGGTCGCGCGCAATGGCGGCCACCTCCAGCCCGATCCAGCCCGCGCCGATGACGCCCAACCTCGCACCGTCGGTCAGCACCGCCGAGATTGCCTCGGATTCTTCGATATCGCGCAGGAAGTACACCCGGTCCGCACCGGCACCGGTCAACTCCGGGCGCCGCGACCGCGAGCCCGTGGCCAGCAGCAGTTTGTCGTAGCGGATCGCCTCGCCGTCGGGCAGCACCACGGCATGCTCGTCCCGGTCGATCGCCGTGACCTCGGTGCCCAGGCGCAGATCGACGTCGTGGTCGCGATACCAGGCCGCGTTGTGCACGGTGAAATCACCGAGCGCCTTCTTACCGGCAAGGAAGTCCTTGGACAGCGGCGGACGCTCGTAGGGCAGGTGCTCCTCGTTCGCGAACAGCACGATGTGCCCGTCGAAGTCGTTGTCACGCAGTGCTTCTGCAGCTTTCGCGCCGGCGAGCCCGCCGCCGACGATCAGGTATGTGGTGGACCTAGACATGATCGTTTCCTCCGTTTCCAGCCCGAGTACGGGTCTGTCCCGAGTCCCGGTCGGCGTACCCGGGAACTGCGACCGTCAACCTGGTTTGGGCGCCAGGGCAGTCCACGGATGCGGTTGACGAGGTCCGCGTCGCGGGCCATGTCAGTCGAGGTCGACGCGGACGGTCAGCAGATCGGTGCCCATCAATCGCACCAGCGCGCTGTTGCCGCCGGCCAGTTCACCCAGGCGGGCGATCGGGTCGTCGTCGGGCAGCAGGTGCGCCGTGCCGGTGCGCCACCGGCCACCGATGCGCAGCCGCACAGCCGGATTCGCCTTGATGTTCTTGACGTAGTCGGAGTGATCGCCGTGCTCGGAGACCATCCAGAAGCGGTTGTCGACGATACGACCGCCGACGGCGGTGGTGCGCGGCTGCCCCGACTTGCGACCCGTGGTCTCGAGGAGCGTCGGCGCCACCCTGCGCCCGATCGGGTTGACCAGGCGGCGCTGCACACGATGGACGACGGCGCGTTTAAGGCTCATTCCGCAAGTGTAGAACGCGCCGAGTGTGAATCCTGGGCGAGTTTCCGGGGTGGATTCTCGCACCAGGAACACATTCGGCGCGACAGATCAGGCGGCAACGGTGCCGGGCTGCGCGGCCGGTTCCAGCGCCAGCGCCACGATCTCGGCGACATCCGTCATCGGCTTCACCTCAAGGGCCGCGAGCACCTCGGCCGGCACCCCACCATGATCGGGATCCAGGTCGGGTTCATTGCGCTGCGGAATGAAAACCGTTGACAGACCGGCACGTTGGGCAGCCAGCAGCTTCTGCTTGACGCCGCCGATCGGCAGTACCCGGCCGTTGAGCGTGACCTCACCGGTCATCCCGACATCGGAACGCACCCGCCGTCCGGTGGCCATCGACACCAGCGCGGTCACCATCGTGACACCCGCCGAGGGGCCGTCCTTGGGCACCGCACCGGCGGGCACGTGCACGTGGATCCTGCGGTCCAGCGCTTTCGGGTCGACCCCGAGGGCCTCGGCGTGGCTCCGGACATAGGACAGCGCGATCTGCGCCGACTCCTTCATCACGTCGCCCAGTTGGCCGGTCAGCTGCAAGGACGCCTCGCCCGGCCCGTCTGACCCGGCTGCGCTGGCCTCGATGTAGAGCACGTCGCCGCCCATTCCGGTGACCGCCAGGCCGGTGGCCACGCCCGGCACCGCGGTGCGCTCGGCCGACTCCGGGGTGAACCGGGGACGGCCCAGGTAGTCGACGAGATCCGGCCCGTCGATCACGATCTGGTCGGCCGAGCGAGCAAGTTTCGTGGCGGCCTTGCGCAACGCCTTGGCCAGCAGTCGCTCGAACTGCCGCACACCCGGTTCCCGGGTGTAGTCCACGGCGATCACTCGCAACGCGGCCTCGGTGACGGCGACCTCGTCGGCCGTCAGCGCGGCCCGCTCGGCCTGTCGGGGAAGCAGGAAATCGCGCGCGATGGCGACCTTGTCGTCCTCCGTGTAGCCGTCCAGCGTGATCAGCTCCATCCGGTCCAGCAATGCCGACGGGATGTTCTCGACGACGTTGGCCGTCGCCAGGAACACCACATCGGAGAGGTCCAGATCGAGTCCCAGATAGTGGTCGCGGAACGTGTGGTTCTGCGCCGGATCGAGCACTTCGAGCAGTGCCGCGCTCGGATCGCCACGGTAGTCAGAGCCCACCTTGTCGATCTCGTCAAGCAGCACAACGGGATTCATAGATCCAGCCTCGCCGACGGCTCGCACGATGCGGCCGGGCAGGGCACCGACGTAGGTGCGCCGGTGCCCGCGGATCTCGGCCTCGTCCCGCACGCCGCCCAGCGCGACCCGGACGAACTTGCGGCCCAGTGCGCGGGCGACCGATTCACCAAGTGACGTCTTACCGACACCGGGTGGACCGACCAGCACCATGACGGCCCCGGAGCCGCGGCCGCCCACGACGGCCATACCGCGCTGGGCGCGCCGTGCCCGCACGGCCAGGTACTCCACGATGCGGTCCTTGACGTCTTCGAGACCGTGATGATCGGCGTCAAGAATCTCGCGCGCGGCTACCAGGTCCGTCGAGTCCTCCGTGGTCAGGTTCCACGGCAGGTCCAGCACGGTGTCCAGCCAGGTGCGGATCCAGCCGCCCTCCGGACTCTGCTCGCTGGACCGCTCCAGCCTGCCGACCTCGCGCAGCGCTGCATCGCGGACCTTCTCGGGCAGGTCCGCGGCATCGATGCGGGCCCGGTAGTCATCGGTGCCTTCTTCGCCGTGCGGATCCAACTCGCCGAGTTCCTTGCGGATCGCCGACAGTTGTTGGCGCAGCAGGAACTCCTTCTGCTGCCTGTCCATTCCGGCGCGGACGTCCTCGGCGATCTTGTCGTTGACCTCGACCTCGGCCAGGTGCTCGCTCAACCATCCGATGAGCACCCGCAACCGCTCGGCCACGTCGGTGGTCTCCAGCAGTTGCCGCTTCTGCACGTCGGTGAGGTACGAGGCGTAGCCGCTGGTGTCGGCCAGGGCCGAGGGGTCGGTCAAGCGGTTGACGTAGTCGACGATCTGCCAGGCCTCGCGGCGCTGCAGCATCGCGAGCAACAGCTTCTTGTACTCCGCCGCGAGCGCCCTGGACTCGTCGGTGGGTTGGGACTCCTGCACCTCGTCGACCTCGACCCACAGTGCGGCACCCGGCCCGGTGGTACCGGAGCCGATGTGGGCCCGTTGCTCGCCCCGCACGACGGCGGCGCTGCCGGAGCCGCCGGCGATGCGGCCGACCTGCTCGATCGAGGCGATGACGCCGTGGGTGGGATACCGGTCGTCCAGGCGCGGAGCGATCAGCAGCTTGCCGTCTTCGCTGGCCTGGGCAGCGTCCACCGCGGCCTGAGCGGCATCGTCGAGCGCGATCGGTACCACCATCCCCGGCAGCACGATCGTGTCGGTGACGAACAGCACGGGAAGGATCTTTGTAGGCGTCGGGGCGAGGGATTGACTCATCAAACCTCCAGAGTTGATTCTGATGCGCTCAACCCGGTCGGTGCGGATTTTGTTCCCCGATGAGATGCCGGCCGCCGCCAGGCTCGGTGCCGGTTCCAGCCCGCAGTTGGCCGCGATTCGCCGTGTGTCGGTGGTCCAAATCTGCCAACGTGGTAGCCATGTCCACCGCCGATCCCTTCGATCTGCAGCGTTTCGTAGATGCCCAGGATCGGATCTACGACACCGTCCTGGGCGAACTGCGCGCCGGCCGCAAGCGCACACACTGGATCTGGTTCGTGTTCCCGCAACTGGCCGGGCTGGGCCACAGCGCGACCGCCCGCCGCTTCGGCATCTCCGGGTTGCCCGAAGCGCGCGCCTACCTCGATCACCCGGTCCTCGGGCCCCGGCTGCGCGAATGCAGCCGGGCCGTGGTCGCCATCGTGGGTTGCTCGGCCGAGGAGATCTTCGGCTTCCCCGACCACCTCAAGGTACGCAGCTGCATGACACTGTTCGCCGAGGCGACCACCGACAGAGCGGATTTCGTCGCGGTGCTGGACAGGTTCTACCGCGACTTTCCGGACGGCCGTGAGGACACGGCGACACTAAACCGGCTGTAACACCAGCCAGCCGTGCGCAGGCAGGACGATTTCCGTCACGGTCCGCACCGCAGGCGCCGAGTCACCCGCGAGCACGGTGGCCGCGCGCGGGAGCGTCGCCGACACCGGCGCATCGTCGACGCTGAGCGCGACGATCAGGCTGTCGTCGCCATGGCGCGTCTGGTAGATGTAGTGCCGGTTGTCGAGTAGCAGGGCCGTGGTCCGCGCCGTGTGCAACCACGGATTCCGTCGGCGCAGGCCGATCAGGTATTGATGCAACGCAAAGATCGCCGCCCCATTAGCATCTAATTGCATTGGGGGAGAGGGAAACTCGGGCCTGACGGCGTCGTCTCCGCCGACTCTCTCCTCTTTGACGCCGCGGAAGGCGAACTCGTCGCCGGCATAGATCGTCGGGACGCCCCCAATGGTCAGCAACAACACCAGCGCGTGGGCGATGTGTCGGGCATCGTCGAGCCGGCTGGCGATCCGCGTGACGTCATGGTTGCCGATGAATGTCTGCGGCACAAAACTTTCCAGAAACTCGTCGTGCCGGCGCAAGGCATGGTCCAGTTCGTAGAAGTTGCCGTCGTTCAGCGCACTCCAGGTGGCCTTCCACAGTTCGTACTGCGTCACCGAATCGAAACCTGCTTCGGCGACCATCGCCGGGTAGTCGCCGTGGATCACCTCGGCCACGAACCAGGCATCCGGATGGCGCTCACGCGCCCTGGGCAGAACCTGGGCCCAGAAGCCTTCCGGCACGGCGTACGCCGCGTCCAGCCGCCATCCGTCGGTCCCGCGGCTCAGCCAGTGGGCCATCACGTCGGCGACGTAGTCGACGACTTCCGGATTGTCGTGGTTGAGCACGATCAGGTCGCCGTGACCTTCGAAGGTCCGGAATCTGCCCGGCTTCCCGCGGAACCACCGCGCGGCGTCGGCGTCACCGTCCAGGGCGGCCCGAAACTTGGCGAATTCCGTTCCGACATGGTTGAACACGCCGTCGAGCAGTACTCGCAGGCCGCGTTGCCGGGCCTGCGCCACCAGTTCGTCGAAGTCGGCCTGGTCGCCGAGGCGGGGGTCGATGCGGTAGTGGTCGGTGGTGTCGTAGCCGTGGGTCCGGGACGCGAACAGCGGCCCCAGCGCGATGCCGGAGGTCCCGAGCGACACGGCGTGGTCGAGCCACTCGGTGACCCGGTGCAACCTGTGTTCGTTTGCGGCCCGCGGACTTTCGCCGGGGTATGCGCCCACGAAGCCCAGCGGGTAGACGTGCCACCAGATCGCGTGCCGCACCCACTCGGGTGAGGTCATGGCCGGAACCATGCCTCGTAGAGCGCCTTCATCTCCGCCTCGAACTGCGGTGCGGGGCCGTCGGCGGCCACCCGCGGGGCAACGGTGGTGATCGGGAGCGGGGCCACCGGCGACGGCGGGACGTCCCACTCCTCGCGCCATCGCGAAAGCTGCTGCGCGGATGTCGCATACACGATGCGGCCGAGGCCGACCCAGGCGTGCGCGGCCGCGCACATCGGGCAGTGTTCACCGGAGGTGTACACAGTCGCGCGCACCCGGCGCACCGGCGCCATGTTCTCGGCGGCCCACCGCGCGATCGCGAACTCGGGATGGCGGGTCGCATCGCCGTCGGAGACCCGGTTGCGGTCCTCGAACAGCGTCACACCGTCTGCATCAGTCAGAATCGACCCGAACGGTTCGTCACCGCTCTCCAGCGCCCGCCGTGCCAACGCCACGCACCGCGCCAAGCGTTCGACGTCCTCGTCGCTGAGAGCCACAGGTCCGGAGTTTACGCACTTCGCCGCGGCATCCATCGCATCCGGTGCGCGCCACGCGTGGACCGGCGGAGCCGCCGCCGAGCCGGTTATCGTCCCGAAACGCCGGACCCCAGCCGCATCCGGACCTACCGTTCACATGTGTTGCAGTCGATCCTCAATTACGGCGGTATCGCGGTGTTCGCCGCATCGGGGGCGGTCGTCGGAGTGCGCAAGGGCTTCGACCTGTTCGGCATCGCAGTCATGGGGGTGCTCACCGGTGTCGGCGGTGGCGTTCTACGCGACCTGATGATCGACATCAGCCCGCCGCACTCCATTCAATATTGGCCCAACATCACCGTGGCGCTGGTGGCCGCGGCCGTGGCGACCGTCTTTGCCCGCACCGTCATCAGGCACACACAAACTGTGCTCACCCTCGACGCGGTGGGTATGGGGTTCTTCGCGACATCGGGCGGCGCCATAGCCGTCGATCACGGCGCCAGCTGGTTCGCCGCCGCACTGCTGGGCATGTTGTCGGCGATTGCCGGCGGCATCATCCGCGATGTCCTGGCCCGGGAAGTCCCGATGGTGATGGGACCGGACGACCTCTATGCGATACCGGCCATGCTCGGCGCGCTGACGTACGTGGTGATCGACTACCTCGGTCCGCAGTGGATCGGGATCGCCGTCGGTGCCCTACTGGCCACCGCACTTCGGTTGGCGGGCATGACGTTCCACTGGAAACTGCCGACCGGGCCGCCGGAACTCATCAAACCGGATGACCCGCAGCACGACTAGCTGAGCCGGGAGGACTACGTGGAGTCATGGACCGCGAGGCTCACCGCGGCGTTTCACGCCGTTCGGGACACCGCGAGTCGCCTCACCGGTGGAAGGAAGGTCAGGTCGACCCCGTTCGGCGAGAAGAACGGCAAGCTGCCGTTCAATGCCTCAGGCGTCGTGCAGGTGGGCAGGCACCGGTTCGTCTTCATCGACAACCACGACCCGACTTCCCTTTTCGAACTCGTGCTCGACGACGACACCGAAGCGGAGCGGATTCAGCGACGCCTACTGGCGGGCCTCGCGGCGGGCCAGTTGCTCGATCCCGAAGGCCTTACCGGCGTCGACCACGACGGCGAGACCTTTCTCATCGCCGCCTCGTCGCTTTGCGCAGTGGGCACCGACCGGTCTGCCGGATTGGTGCGGACTCGTTACACTGCCCACGGCGACTTGAACGCCGAAGCGATGCAAGGATTCCGCGCCTGGCTCCTGCGCCATGAACCCTGGCTCCTCGCATCCGCCGACAAGGAACCAGATGCGAACGGGCTGAATATCGAAGGGCTCGCATGGAATCCGCACGAAGGCGCGCTTCTCTTCGGCCTGCGTGGGCCCGCGACTCCCGGGGAAATCGCCGTCATCCGGGTCCCCGTCGATGCCGCGACAGCCCCGTGGACCACATCGTCGCTCGGAACGCCGTCGGCGGCCCGCATCTGCCTACCGAAATCGACTGCCACACAAGGAGTTCGTGACATTTCTTACGACAGGCAAACTGGCGGCTTTCTGATTCTGCTCGGGCAATCAACCAGGAAGCGCGACGCACCCTTTCAGCTCTGCAGATGGGACGGCAGCAGCGACAATGTCCAGTTGCTCGATGTCAGGTTCCATCGATCCATGAAGCCGGAGGGCGTCGTCGCATTCTCGAGCGGCGACGAGAGGAAACTTCTGATCGTGGACGACGGTGGGGGCTACGCGGTGTTCGACTGTCCCGAAATAGCTCAGTAGAAGTAGAGGTTGGAACCAGGAAGTTCCTGGTGGACTCGGGCCCTGCCGCCCGGCGTGAGGTCGAGCCCATACTTCGCCATCTCACCGGTGCGCACGCTGACGAGGTTGAAGTAGCCGGTGAACGCGAACCGGCCCGGCACGTTGGCGGGGTCCGTGACGGGAACGGGCACGGGGACAATCGTGAACTCTTCGGCATGATCGCCGTTACTCGGTGTACACGTGTAGAGATACTTGTGCCCCTGCGGCGTGACTTTCGTGCCGCTGGCATGCAGAACGCGGTTGAAGGCCTGATTGGTCAGCGACTTTCCGGTACCAAGGTCGTTGAAGACCCACAGATCGGTCTTGTCGTTGTCGTCCTTCAGCGGCTGGTGGTAGACCTCGAAGTTCACCGGCGCGGCGACGCCCGGCGGAATCGACTCGGTATTGCTGGCATGCAGACAATCGCTGGTGTCGTGCTTGAGGATGTACACCGGGTCGGCGGGGCCGGGCAGGCCCGTGAAGATGTATCCGGCCGATTCGGCCAGCCGCAGTTGCTGCCGCACCGAATTGATCTCCGCCACAGCGTTGGGCACACCGAACCCGACGAGGAGTGTCTGCATCTGATCGATCAACGGCTTGAGGACCGTCTGCTGATTCTCGCGGCTGAACACGGTCTTTCGGTACGCCCGAATCTGGTCCGTCAGTTGCTTACGGCGGGCGTCGTCATTACGCACGAGCTGTGCGATCACCCCGTCGCGGCCCAGCTTGAAAGGCCTGGCCGGCTGGTAGGTCTGGTCGATTCCCCACGGGATGAATTTGAACTTGACGTCGCCCAACCCCGGTGCCGCGACGGCATTTACGTCGTTGTAGATGTAGGTGTTGTTGGTGTTGTCGGCGTAGCCGTCCCAGTGTTTGAGGAAGAATTCCATTGCGTAGAGCTTGATGAACTGGTCCATGTCGAGCATGTCATCCGCGCCGGCCAGGCCGCGTGCCTTGATCTGATCACACGCGAGTTTCAGATCGGCCATGTCGTCGAACTCGGACAGCGACTCCACCCCGATGAATGGCAGCCGCTCGGCGACGAAGTCGTCGTGATGCTCGAGTTCGTACAGGTTGCCCTTCATGTTGCCGTGGAAGTTCCGCTCGATGTAGGGCTTCATCACCGGTTCGGCGTTGACGTAGATACCGGGGCTGTTGACGCCACCGACCCCTTGGCCGATCAGCGTTCCGTTGACGAACACCCGGGCGTAGTTGCAGCGCGAATTGGGCAAGCCGGCCATGTCCAGTAACCGGTAGCCCAACGTCTGCTTGATGTACGACTTGTCCTGGATCGAATTGTTGAGTGTCACGTATCGCGAACCGATCAGGGCGTTGATCCCGGGTACGTTGGGATCCCCGAACCTGCCGAAATCGACATGCAGGCAGGGCTTGTCGCGGTCGATCGATCCGCAGAAGGATTTCTTCTTGACGCCCACATCGGTGAACGTGGTCTTCGCTGGAAACTTGGTTCCGGAGATCTCGACCGAGGCCGCCTTGCGCCAGGTGTACCTGCCCCCGCCGGTCCATTCGAAGTTGCACCGACCGCCCTTGGGCTCCTCGTTGCGCACGACGTCCCACTCGGCCTGCGGCATCGTGATCTTGACCGTGACGACATTGTCGAGGGCATAAAACGAATCCAATGCTTGCTGCCGTTCGGCGCTCATCACCATGTCCTCTCGCGTCGTTCACTGCCACCAGGGTGCGCCCGGAAGCACCCGAGGAGCACGGGTAGTGCGATACCCGACTCCGCCGAAGGTCCGTCTCCCTAGCCCAGCTACCGGCCGGCGGCGATGTCGGCCTCATCGCGCACCATGGGTTCCTTCGCTCCGGGCAGGAACCAATAGGTCGCACAGACCAGCCCGAACAGCAGATAGCCCAGCGCCACTTGGGGATTGGCCGCCCATGAGACCTCGGGCGCGTGGATCAGGCCGATCAAGGACAGTGCGGCACCGACAGCCGAGGCCACCGCCGCGTGGATGAACTTCTTGTCCAGGATGAACACCACCATGGTGCCCAGGATCAGACCCACCAGAACCGCGCCTTCGCCGAGCGTCTCGAGGCCCTGATAGACCACGCCGGCACCGTCGAGCGCGTCCACACCAACCAACTCGGCCGACGTTCCCGCGGCATTGAGTGCGTTGTCGATCATGCCGTGCGCCCACTGCGCGAGGTTGGGCAGCAACTCGGCGACGACGGCGATCGCATGCAGGCGGGGCACCGCCTGGAAGGCCTGCGTGCCGATGAGCAGACCGATGTAGAGCAGGATCGGCACGATCGCGGGCACCGGAAGCAGGGCGTCGAGCACCCCGAAAAGCCCGAGGAAGCAGAACAATCCGATCATCGCGCCGCTGGCAAGAGAGTAACTGGCCCGGCCGCCGGCATCCTTCCATCCGGGGTGACCGATGTAGACCGCCGGCGGGAATGGTGAGCCGAAAGCCGACCCGATCACCGCACCGGCACCGTCGGCGAGCAGCACGCTGCGCAAGTTGTAGTTGTCGCCCGCCGCCGCGGCACTTTCCACATTGCTCATCGCCTCGGTGAAGTTGTAGACGCCCAACGGGATCGCGGTTCCCAGCAGGGGCGCCAGATTCGACAGGCCGGACCACAGCAGGTCCAGTCGCAGATCGGGGATGCCCACGGCGATGTCGGCAAACGCTTTGGCGACATCCGGCGCCGACATGAAGCCGCCGATCCAGCCGATCGCGGTGCCCACCAGAAGGGCTGCCAGGCCGACCGGGAAGCCGAACGGCAGTTTCACGTCGGTGAAGAATCCGATCAGGATGATGGCCAGCACCGGCAGGCCGATCCACGCCGCCTCCCACATCTGCGCCGCCGGCCGCATCGAGATGAACGTGATCGAGATGCCCGCCAGTGTTCCCAGCATCGCCGCGCGTGGCGTCAATCGGCGGATGTAGGGCCCGACGAATGCGCCGATCATCACGATGATGCCGATCATGAAGGCCCAGGCCAGCCCGGCCGACCACGCCTGCAGCGCATCCTTGGATTTCAGGTAGACCGGCAGCATGACCACGAACACCACGATGAACATGTGCGGAACACTCGGACCGTACGGCAAAAGCCGTTACATCAGAACGGTGTTCGCGACGAGCCAACCGCCGTGCCAAGACCGTGTAATACAGATTGCCGAGAATGAGCGCGACCCCGAGCGCGGGTAGCACCGTGCCGAGCACATCGCCGGCGGGGACTTGGACCACGCCGATCGTCAGGGTCGTCAGAGTCAGCACGTTGACCAGGATGTTGAACCCGAGTCCGAAGAAGGCGTTGGTGTCCCCGCGGGTCCACCACGGAATCACCGGTGCAGGATCGTCGGCCAGTGGGTCGGTGGTATCGATGCTCATTGGCCATCCTCCCGACAGGCACGTGCGGGTGTCGCCGACACGTGTGGAGGCTATCGGGGTCTGACCCGGCGCGCGCGCCGAACCGCATCGACACCGAAACGACCCCTTGCGGGCGGCGCTCCGCGATAGATTCCCACACATGCTGACCGCCGCGTTGCGTGATCTGCAATGGCGGCGTCGTCGCTTCCTCATCGCGATCATCAGCACCGCGTTCGTGTTCGCCATGACCCTGGTACTGACGGGTCTGGCCAACGGCTTCCGGGTCGAGGCGCAGAACACCGTGAACTCCTTCGGAATCGACTACTTCCTGATCCAGGACGGTGCGGCCGGCCCGTTCCTCGGTTCGTCACCCTTTTCTCAGACCGAAGTCAAGCGGGCACAACGACTTCCGGGTGTCCAGGCCGCCGCACCATTGGTCTACGCCGGAACGACCGCTATGGACAACGGGACGCCCCGGACGATGAACCTCTTCGGCGCCCCCACCGACGGGCCGGGAATGCCCGTGATGTCGAGGGGCCGCCCGCCGGGCACCCCCGACGAGGTCGCGGTGTCCTCGACGCTGGGCAAGAACATCGGCGACCGCCTCGATATCGCCTCACACACCCTGGAGGTGGTCGGCATCGTCGACAATTCCACCGTGCTGGCCAGGCAGCCGAACCTGTTTCTCACCCCGGTCGGTGCCCAGCGCCTGGTCTACGGCGGGCAACCGGTGATCTCGTCGATCGGAATACGCGGCAACCCCGAACGGCTGCTCGACGGCTATCGCGCGGTGGATCGGCAGGGCGCCATCGACGACATGCTGCGCCCGCTGAAAGTCGCCGTGGATGCGATCACCATCATGGCGGTGCTGCTCTGGATGGTTGCGGCGCTGATCGTCGGTTCGATCATCTACATGTCAGCGCTGGAACGAAACCGTGATTTCGCGGTCTTCAAGGCTGTCGGGGTGTCCACGAAGTCTGTGCTCGGCGGACTGGCGTTGCAAGCCGTGATCGTCGCGGTGCTCTCGGCCCTCGTCGGTGCCCTGCTGTCACTGGTGCTGGCACCGTTGTTTCCTATGCGGGTCGACGTCCCGGAGGGGGCCTACATGTTGCTGCCGGGGGTGGCGATCGGCATCGGCCTCATCGCCAGCGGCGCGGGGCTGCGCCGCGCGGTGGCCGTGGATCCGGCCGTCGCGTTCGGAGGCCCGTAGACATGGGCGATCTCAAGATTCGCGACCTGGTGGTGGAGTACACAAGTGCCGGTGACACCGTGCGTCCGATCGACCACCTCGACCTCGAGCTGTCGGGCGGGTCGCTGGCGATTCTGCTGGGTCCCAGTGGGTGCGGCAAGACGACGCTGTTGTCCTGCATAGGCGGAATCCTCAAACCGACGTCGGGACAGATCATGTTCGACGACATCGACGTCACCGCACTCAACGGGAACAGCCTGACCACATACCGCCGCAACACCGTCGGCATCGTGTTCCAGGCGTTCAATCTCGTTCCTAGCCTGACCGCGGCCGAGAACGTGATGGTGCCGATGCGGGCGGCCGGGATGAGCCGTCGCGCATCCCGCAAACGCGCCGCCGAGCTGCTCGACCGCGTCGGGCTGTCCGAACGGATGACCCACCGCCCCGGTGACCTCAGTGGTGGTCAGCAGCAGCGCGTCGCGGTGGCCCGCGCGATTGCGCTGGACCCGCCGCTGATCCTGGCCGACGAGCCGACCGCGCACCTGGACTTCATCCAGGTCGAAGAGGTGCTGCGGCTGATCCGGCAAATGACCGACGACGACCGTGTGGTGGTCGTGGCAACCCACGACAGCCGGATGCTCCCACTGGCCGACCGCGTGGTCGAACTGGTGCCCGCCCTGGCCACCACCGACCGGGAACCCGAAACGCTGACGGTGGCCGCCGGGTCCGTCGTCTTCGAGCAGAACACAATGGGGGACCTGATCTATGTCGTCGCCGAGGGTGAGTTCGAGATCGTGCGTGAGCTTTCCGGCGGCGGTGAGGAGCTACTGTCGACTGCCAGCCCCGGCGAATACTTCGGCGAAATCGGTCCGCTGTTCGGCCTGCCGCGCTCGGCGACCGTTCGCGCCCGCACCGACGGCATCTTGGTCGGCTATACGGTCAAGGAATTCCGGCAGCGGTTGGGTTCCACCGGTATTCAGGATCTGATCGAGCGCCGCCAACTCACCATCAGTGCAGACCTAGCAGATACCGGCTGATCGTCTCCGTCTCGGCGACCAACAACCGCTGCGCCCCGTCCTGCTTTCCGAGCAGCCCGGCGGCCGCGCGCAACTGCTGGTCGGCTTCCGCGAGTTGGTGCGCGTCGACGCTCCAGGCCTGGCCCGCAGTGGGGGGCTCGCCGCGCAGCGCATCCACGTAGTCGTCCACCGCGACGACGAACCGCGGATCGAGATTCTCGTGACCCGCGGACGGCACCTGTCCCTCCAGCTTGACACAGGCACCGGTGACGGCGTTGAGCGCAACCCGGTAGGACGACAACCACTTTCGCACCTCCGGCGCGCCGGCCCGTCGGCTGCCGCTGGCGGCCTCGAACGACGACCGGGCCCGGATGGCCCGGTCCCAGACCGCGTTGATCGCATCGTCGGTGTGATCGACTGGATGCACGAAGGCGCGGATTACGGTTGCCGCATAGTCGATCTCGGCATTGAGCAATTCCCCTGCCCGCTGCCGCAGCCGGACCAGCGACCGGTCGGGCAGGATCACATGACTGGCCACCGCCAGGCCGCCGCCGATCGCCGTCGCCACCAGACGCTCGCTCAGCGTGCTGCTGTCGGCGGTGCCCTCGATGTCGAGCAGGAACACGATCGCCGCAGCCAGTGCAGCGCTCAGCGGCACATAACCGATGTAACCGATCCCGGACACCGCATAGGCGGCCGTCAGGAACACCAGAGTCAATGCCGCAGCCACCAGACCGGAGGGATGCAACAACAGCGTCACCCCGGTGGCCAGGACGACACCCGCGATGGTGCCGATCACGCGGCTGATGCATCGGGTGTAGGTGTGGGCCGTCTCGGGGCGCATCACCATCAGCACCGTCAACGGAATCCAGTAGCCATGGTCCATTCCGGTGACGCGCGCGATGCCGACTCCGATGCCGGTGGCCGCGGCCAAGCGAACGGCGTGACGCAGGACCGGCGAGTCACCAGACACTTGACTGCGCACCGCGCCGCAGTCCGCGCGGACAGTGTCGCGAAACCCCGCGCGGCGCAGTTCCTCCGGGTGCCCGGCGGGTGCGGCGCCGGTGAAGTGCAGGGCGCAGGCCTCGGCCACCTGCGCGCGCAGTCGCTCGCCCGCCTGGCCGAGGGGTCCACTCAACGCATCGACGGACTCCTCGAGCCTGCGCAGTGCCGACTCGGCGTCGGCTCGCGCGGTGTCACCCGCACCGGTGATCGCCTGCATGACGTCGGCGCCGGCCAGCAGGGTGTCGCGGACCGGGCCGGTCGGCACCTCGGTCCGGAAAGCGTTGAGCGTCATCGTGATTCGTTCCGGTAGCGCATACATCCCCCGGTACGCGGTCGGGCGCCGCCTGGCCTGGCTCTCGGTCAGCGTGAACGCCTCACGCATGTCGAGCAGGGGAGTGGGATCCAATACGACCGCCGGGTCGGCGGCGAGCGCACGCGCGCTGGCCGCCACCCAACCGTACGCGGCGTTGAGCGCCCGACGTTGTTCCAGCCAACGTGGATGCGGCCACACCGCGACCAGGAGCGCCTGCGTGAGGCCACCTCCGACGGCCAACGCCGCCGCCGCCAGCGCATCCGACAGCGAGCCCACCGTGGCGGGACTGGCAACCAACAAGGTGGTGGCGGCCGCCACCACCAGTCCGGCATTCTGGCTGACGCCCCACGCCATGCCCGCGGCCAGGCACCACAGTGTCACGGTCACCACGAATAGCGCACTGTGCGGCGAGGTCAGACGACCGACCAGCACCGCCGCGCCCAAACCGAACGACACACCGGTCACCAGGGGCAGTCGCCAGCGCGGACTGTCCTGCAGGGCGGTGGCGCCGGCGACCGCCGCACTGCCGCCCGCCGCGAGCGCCGCTGCGGCCGCACCCGTGAAGCTCGCGCAGTACAGCGCGAGGGCGACCGCCAGCAGGACACCGACCAAACTGCGGGCCAGCTCACCGACGTACGGCCAGGACGGCCGCAGGGCGAAGCCCGTGAACATGACAGACATTATTGCCGTTGGGCTATCCGGGATGCAGTCCTACATCGCCGATCCCGCCGACTTCAATCGAGCAGGTCAGTTAGCTGGCCGAGGCGGTCGTCAGCTTCGCTGACTCGGCGGCGATGATGGAGCGCACGGTCCGGCGGCAGCGACCGCAATCCATCCCCGCACCGCACACCTGAGCGACCTGCTTCGACGTGCATGCGCCCCTGGCCACGGCATCCGCGACACACTGGCTGGTGGCACCGGTGCACAGGCATACGAACATCTGAGACGCTCCTTGCTGCAACCGTGGACACGAGCTTGGTGATTAGCGGAGTCTAACCTAACTTCCCCGGTATCGTTAGGTCAAGCTTGCCATGGATACGACAGCCTTACCTACCTGACATTGTTTGCGGAGTGGGGTTTTTGTTGCCGTTTTCCAAGCATCCCCCGGACCGAACTGGACTAGATTCAAAACACGCGCCGCATTCGTTGCGCCCATGTCCGCGCGGTTTTATGACATGTCAGCCCACATGTTCACCGAGGAGTTCTGATGCAAGGCGATCCGGATGTTCTGAAGTTGCTCAACGAGCAACTCACCAGCGAGTTGACGGCCATCAACCAGTACTTCCTGCACTCCAAGATGCAGGAAAACTGGGGGTTCACGGAACTGGCCGAACACACCCGAAAAGAGTCGTTCGAGGAGATGCACCACGCGGAATGGGTCACCGACCGCATCCTGCTGCTCGACGGCCTGCCCAACTATCAGCGGCTGTTCTCTCTGCGCGTCGGTCAGACCATTCGCGAACAGTTCCAGGCCGATCTGGCCATCGAGTACGAGGTGATGGATCGGCTCAAGCCCGGCATCATCATGTGCCGCGAGAAGGGCGACGCCACCAGCGCCAACCTCCTCGAGACCATCTTGAAGGATGAGGAAAGTCACATCGACTACCTCGAGACGCAGCTCGAGCTGATGGACAAGCTGGGCGAGGAGTTGTACTCGGCGCAGTGCGTGTCCCGCCCGCCGGGTGGCGGCTCCGGCTAATTTATAGTTCGGCTAACAAAATGGTGGGTACGGACGATGATGTCCGCATGCACCCAGATCCGGAGGCCGTCAGCGCGCTGATCACCGGGCGACGCCGCAACATCATCTTCGTTGCGGTGTTACTGGGCATGCTGTTGGCCGCGTTGGACCAGACCATCGTCGCCACCGCGCTGCCCACGGTGGTCGCCGACCTCGGGGGAGCCGGGCATCAGTCCTGGGTGGTCACCAGCTATCTGCTGGCCTCGACGATCGCCACGGCGATCGTCGGCAAACTGGGCGACCTGTTCGGCCGCAAGACTGTCTTCCAGGCTGCGACCGTCTTCTTCTTGATCGGGTCGGTGCTGTGCGGCGTGGCCGGCTCGATGGGCACGCTGGTCGCCTACCGCGCACTGCAGGGCATCGGCGGCGGGGCGCTGATGGTGACAGCAATGGCCGTCATCGGCGAGGTCATCCCACTGCGCGACCGCGGCCGCTACCAGGGTGCCCTCGGCGCGGTGTTCGGCGTCACCACCGTCGTCGGGCCGCTGTTGGGCGGCTTCTTCACCGACCACCTGACCTGGCGCTGGGCGTTCTGGATCAACATCCCGGTCGCCGTCGTCGTACTGATCGTCGCCGTGGTGGCGATCCCGCCCCTGGCCCGGTCGGCCAAACCCGTCATCGACTACGCCGGCATCCTGTTCATCGGCCTGGCAGCCTCCGGCCTGACGCTGGCGACCAGCTGGGGCGGCAGCGAATACGCCTGGGGTTCGCCGATGATCCTCGGATTGTTCGTCGGGTCGGCGCTGGCGCTGGGCATCTTCGTCCAGGTCGAATGCCGCGCCGCCGAACCGATCCTGCCGATCCGCCTCTTCAGCGGCGCGGTGTTCACCGTGTGCTGCATCCTGGCGTTCGTCGTCGGGTTCGCGATGCTCGGCGCCATGACGTTCCTGCCCACCTACATGCAGTTCGTCGACGGCGTGACGGCCACCGAATCCGGCCTGCGCACACTGCCCATGGTGGCCGGCATGCTCATCACCTCGATCGGCAGCGGTGCGCTTGTCGGGCGAACCGGCCGGTACAAGATCTTCCCGGTGGCGGGTACCGCGATCATGGCGTGCGCGTTCGTGCTGCTGTCCCAGATGGGCGTCGAGACGCCCGCCTGGCAGCAGTCGGTCTACCTGTTCATCCTCGGCACCGGCATCGGGTTGTGCATGCAGGTGCTCGTGCTGACCGTGCAGAACACCGCCAGCTTCTCCGATCTGGGCGTGGCCACCTCGGGTGTGACGTTCTTCCGGACCATCGGAAGTTCGTTCGGTGCGGCGATCTTCGGCTCGCTGTTCGCCAATTTCCTGTCCACCCGGATCGCCGGGGCACTGGCATCCTCGGGCGCACCACCGGAAGCGGCACAATCACCGAAAGCGTTGCACCAGTTGACCCCGGAGATGGCGGCACCGATCGTGGCGGCCTACTCCGACTCGCTGGGCAAGGTCTTCCTGTGCGCCGCACCCGTGGCCCTCGTCGGCTTCGTCGTATCCCTGTTCCTCAACGAGGTGCCGCTGCGCCAGATGGACGCCATCGCCGCGACAGACCTCGGGGAGGGCTTCGGCATGCCGGCCGCGGAATCCTCGGAGAGGATGCTCGAGGTGACGGTCGGACGGATGTTCGGCAACTCCCCGGAACTGCGGTTGCGCAGTCTGGCCGCTCAACCCGGCAGCCCGCTGGATGTGGCGCTGCTGTGGGCGCTGATCCAGATCTACCGCCACAACCAGGCCTTCGGGTCGGCACACCTGACCGGGATCTCCGAACGACTGCGCGTTCCCCAGGAGGTCGTCGAGCCAACCTTCAACCGGCTCGCCGACCGTGGATTCGCTTGCCGCACTGGCGATCAGCTAGCGCTGACACCCGCCGGTAACCGTCAGGTCAACACCGCCCTGAAGACTATCGTCGACCGGATCACCCACAAACTGGCACACTCGCCGACCTTCGACGGCCAGCCCGACCGGGACAAGGTGCACGCCGCACTCGAACGCATCGCCGGCCGGATGGTGGTGCAGCGGGACTGGTCCGATGAACGCGCGCCCGTAGGTGCCGGGGCCGGGCTACCATCACCCGCCTCAGCCGAGGCCGGTGGCGTCGAACAACCCGAAAATGCGGTCCGCTCGATAGTCTCGGGCCACCCCGGCCACCGCCGCGACTCGGCCCCGCAGCGCATCGAGGTCAACTGCCCACACCGCGGTCCCTAGTATCCACCCGCCGGGGTCGGCGTCGCGGCATACTCGGGAGGGTGACTCCGTTACAGCGCTACATCGCCGAAGAGATCGCCACCGATCATGTCGACGGGTTGTTGTCGCGTCGCGAGGCGATGCGCCGCCTGGCTCTCCTGGGCGTATCCGCCGCCGCCGCAACGGCTTTGATCGCGGCATGCGGTGACAAGAAGGCCGAGACCGAGGCGACCGGGACCACGTCCGCACCGCCGACCGCCACTGCCGCGGGGCCACCGCCGGGCATGGACGAGGCCGTGCTCACCGAGCCGATCGCCTGGGCGGGGCCGGACGGCGAGCTGCAGGGCGCGTGGGCGGCGGCCGCCGAACCCCGCGGCGGCGTGCTGGTGATCCACGAGAACAAGGGCCTCAACGACTGGGTGCGCTCGGTGGCCGGCCGACTCGCCGGAGCCGGGTACTCCGCACTGGCCATCGACCTGTTGTCGGAGGAGGGCGGCACCGCGACGTTTGCAGACCCCGCGGAGGCGACGGCGGCGCTGGGCAGGGCGGCGCCGGAGCGCCTGGTGGCCGACGTGCGTTCGGGGATCGACGAACTGGCCCGCCGCGTGCCCGGCAAGAAACTCGCCGTCGTCGGCTTCTGCTTCGGCGGCGGCATGACCTGGAAGTTGTTGGCAGCCGGCGAACCGCGCATCGCGGCGGCGGTGCCGTTCTACGGTCCCACCCCGGACGATGCCGACTTCGCCGGCTCGCGGCAGGCGGCGGTGCTCGGCTTCTACGGCGAGCAGGACACCCGCGTCAACGCGACCCAGTCCGATGCCCAGCAGGCACTCGACCGGGCCGAAATGGTCAACGAGCTCGTCGTGATGCCTGGTGCCGACCATGCCTTCTTCAACGACACCGGACAGCGGTACGACCCCGACGCCGCCGCCGACGCCTGGCGGCGGTTGCAGGACTGGTTCGCCGCGCACCTCGGTTAGGAATCGGCCCCCGCTGAGCCTGCATTGGGAGCGACGATCGGCCGAAATCGTGGCTCTGCGCGCAGACTCGATAGTGCGGCGCAGCTCCGGAAACGCCAGCATCAGCAGCGCGGCCAGCAGCCAGCCGGCTACCAGGTTGGTCACCAAGGTGGTCAGCCACAGCCGGGCCAGCGCCGCGCCGGTGGCTTCCTTGGCCACCACGGCCGCGACCGGAACCAGGAAGTTCTCCGTGAACAACTCGCTGCGCGCCATGGTCAGCGCGATGAATCCGGTGGAGAACGCCAGCGCCGACAGCAGCGGGTTGCCGGTCAGGTGCTCCACGACGAGCATCGCGAGCACACCGATGCCGACGTCCAGGCCGCCCAACAGTCCGGTGGCGACCAACTGCAGCCAGGAACGGCCCAGTCGCTGGCGGCCCTCGTCCACCGTGCGGTCGAAGGTCGCCTCTTCGTCCTCGGGTGCGACCGCCGGTTGAATCGCCTCGGCGTCGCCGTCGGGACGGCTCACCCTTGGCGGTCCAATTCGAGGACGACCTCGGCACGGCGCGCTCCGGTTCGGCGCGCCACGGCATGCCCGGTTCGCTCGGCGCCGTCGAGCCGGATCGTCAGCCGGCCCCCGGCGCCGGTGAAGTTGCGCCACCAGTTCTTTCGGTCGGCGAGCCTGACCGCGATGGTGACGGTGTTCCCGGTGCGGCGGTATCCCACCGGCAGCGTGAACGTGCGGCCGGACCTGCGACCGCGGTAGGTGATCGGCGTGATGTAACCACCGACCAACCGACCCACCACGGGTGCGTCGGCAAGCGCCATCGCTGCCTGGTTGAAGACGTTGAGGATGCGCCGCACGACCATGGCCAGACGGTACCCGCGTCGGACGAGATTCGGTCGTGACCTCGCAGACCTCGTCGCTGCCCGATGTCGCTCGCCGGCCATCTGGTGTGCATGCACTTTCCGCCGGCTCGGGTTTGACGGCGGGCGATCCGGGAATCCGGTTTTTTTACGGGGCCGTCGAACGTGGCCCACCGACAAGAAGGAGCCCGAACATGGCCGACACTGCCGTATGGATCATCGTCGCGATCGTCGTAGTGCTGATCGTCATCGGTGTACTGGTGGCCGCCCGCAGCCGCCGCCAAACCCAGTTGCACGGCGACGCCCAGCGCATCCGCGAAGAAGTCAAGGAGGAGTCGGTCGATGTCGAGCGACGCGCAGCGCTGGCCGACGAGACGGCCGCCAGAGCTCGTGCCGCCCGCGCGGAAGCCGAGGCCAAGGATGCCGAAGCGATCCGTCTGGAGGAGCGCGCCCAGGCGCACCGACGCGCCGCGGCGGCCGGCCGTGAGGGCCTCGACGCCCGCCTAGAGCACGCCGACGAGATCGATCCGAAGGTCAACGTCGACGACGCGCGGGAGGCTACCGCTGCCGAGCGGCTGGAGGCTACCCCTGCCGAGCGGCATGAGCAGAAACGGTGAGCGTCGGTCCGAGTCGGACCGGCAGTGCTGACCAGCCACGAAGGACCCGGGTGCTGCGCCGGACGCCCGTGCCCGCCGGTTGGGCTCGCGGGAAGCGTTCGAAGAACGTGCGCAGGCCCACTTCACCCTCTGCTCGCGCCAAGGCGGCTCCCAGACAGAAGTGCCTTCCACTGGAAAACGCAAGGTGGCGTGAGGCATTCGCGCGTTGGACGTCGAAGCGATGGGGATCGTCGAACACCGCGGGGTCGCGGTTGGCCGCCGCGAGGTAGATGACCACCATCTCGCCGCGGGCCACCCGCGTCCCGGCCACCTCGGTGTCTTTTCGGGCGACGCGGGCACTGAGTTGCACCGGCGGGTCCAGCCGCAGAATCTCGTCGACCGCGTTCGGCCAGCTTTCCGGCCGCTCGCGCAGCACTTCGAGCTGATCGGGCGCATCCATCAGCATCGCGATGCCGTTACCCAGCAGATTGACCGTCGTCTCGAAACCGGCTGCCAGCACCAGACCCGCGGTCGCGCGCAACTCCTGATCGTCGAGCTGAGCACCGGATTCCGATGCCCGGATCAGCTGGCTCATGAGATCGTCACCGGGAGCCTCGCGCAGTTCGCGCAGATGACCGGAGAGCCAATCGTTGAATGCCGTGAGTCCGGCGGACACCCTGCGGTACTGCTGCCAGGTCAGGCCGATGTCGAGGCTGGGTGCGGCAAGTTCGCCGAATTCGAGCACACGGGTGCGGTCGCGCTCCGGAACGCCGAGGATCTCGCTGATCACCGCCACCGGCAGCTGGGAACAGTAACGGTCGACCACATCGACGACACCGGTGCTGCCGGACAGTCCGTCGAGCAGTTCGCCGGCGGTCTGCTCGACCCGTTCCCGCAGCGCTGCAACGGCTCTGGCGGTGAACACCGACGACACTGTCTTGCGGTAGCGGGTGTGCTCGGGCGGCTCGACCGCCAACAACGACGGCGGCTGCAAGGGATGCAGACCACCCGCGCGGGTCCGTCGCTCCAGCCGGCGCAACGGCGCGGGGAGATTCGAGCCCAGCGAGATCACCCGGAAGTCGTCGGAACGCAACAACTCGTGTGCAATCCCGTGGTCCACCGTCAGAAGGTTGACCCGACACCGGATCAGCGGGCTACCACCGGCCGAGAGGCTGCGCAATTCGTCGTAGAACGGAAAGGGGTCGGCACGCAGCATGGGATTGATGAGCAGTTTGGCCTGCGGGTCACCGCGCCGCGCGCCGACGGTGGCCATACCGCGAACCGCACCGTGCAGGGCCAGCCAGTGCAACCGTTCCCTCACCCGGCCAAAGCTACGCCGCTAGGCTGCTGGCCATGTTCTTCCGTGTCGCAATCGTGACTGCCGCGCTGTCCGGGCTGCTGGCGGGCGCGGGAGGTACGAGGCCGGCCGGCGCGGATCCGGGCGATCCGGTGCTCTGCAACTTCACGCTGTCCGACCCCTACGTCGTCGACGTATCCGGGTCGCCGATGGTGGCGGCGACGCTCGCCCCGGCCGCGTGCACGGGCAACGCCCATCCCACCTTCGCGCAGGTCTGCCTGAGCTCTGCGGGAAACGCGGGTCGGTGCGCCGAACTGCCCGGTTACAGCACCGCGCGTGTCTACATCGGGCCGTACCAGCCCGGCGTCACCTACACGGTGCGCGGACGCGGCTGCGCGGCGCAGGTCAATTCCCCGGCACCGTTCTGCACCACGGTCGGGCCCAAGTCCGCCACGCTTTAGCTCGCCACGGCTGAGTCCGGCGGCGTCCAGGCGATCGGTAATCGCTTGATGCCGTGGATGAACGCCGATCGCAACCGCGCGGGTTCGGCCACGGCGGCGACATCCGGGATCTGGCGGCGCAGCTCGTCGAATGCCACGTTGATCTCGCGCCGGGCCAGGTTGGCGCCCAGACAGAAATGCGCGCCGCCGCCGCCGAACCCGACCTGCGGGTTGGGATCACGCCGTACGTCGAACCGCCAGGGGTCGGTGAACTTGTCCTCGTCGCGGTTGGCCGAGCAGTACCACAGGGTGACCTTGTCGCCCTGGGTCATCGGCACGCCCGACAGTTCGAAATCCCGGGTCAGTGTGCGGCGCATGTAGATGACCGGGGAGGCCCACCTGACGATCTCCTCCACGGCGGCGGGCGCGACGGCATTGAAATCGTCCCACCACGCCCGTCGTTGCTCGGGGTAGCGGGTCAGCGCGAGTACGCCGTGGCTGATGGCGTTGCGGGTGGTCTCGTTACCGGCGACGACGAGCAGGATGAAGAACGATGCCACCTCCGCGGAGCTGAGTTGCTCGCCGTCGACCTCGGCCTGTACCAGGCTGGTGGTCAGGTCCTCGGTCGGCCGGGCCCTGCGGTCTTCGGCCAATTCGTGTGCATACGCACCGATTTCCATTGCCGTCCTGGCGAATTCGTCGAAATCGGTGGTCAGTTCCGGGTCGCCGAAGCCGAGAATGATGTTGGTCCAGGCGAAGATCCGCTCATGGTCCTCGGCGGGGATGCCCATCATGTCGCAGATGACCTGGAGGGGCAGCGGTCCGGCGAGTTCGGCGACCACGTCGGCCCGGCCGTCCGGATGCCGTTCGACCATCTCCGCGACCAGGCGCCGGGCGCGGTCCCGCACCGCGGACTCGACCCGGGCCACCACCTTCGGGGTGAAGGCCCGGCTGACGATCGACCGCAGCCGTTGATGGCGCGGGTCGTCGAGCACGATCATCGACCCGAAGTACTCCGAGAGTGCGGGCGCGCTGTCTCCGATGGTGATGCTTGGGCTCGAACTGAACACGTCGGGATGGCGGCTGGCGAAATGCACGTCGTCGAACCGGGTCAGCGCCCAGTGGCCGGCGATGGGCTGTTGACCTTCCGCCGTGGCCACTGCGAAGAATCTGATGGGCGCCTCCCTGCGCAGTGTGGCGAATGCGCCATCGCGGAAGTCGTCGTCGCGTCCCCAGAACTTCCAGGCACCCAGGTCGATGTCGGAGAGCGGGACGTCGGGCGGCGGAGCGCCGTTGGTTCTCGTAAGGATCCCCACACCTGCAAGCTACCAATCGGCGACATGCCACACCCACCGGTTGCCGCGCCGGAGGTGCCCGGCCACGGGGAGGGGAGTCGGCTGCACCGAGCGGCGGACTGAGATGCTTGCCAGGTGAACCGGACGGAGTTCGTGTGATGCTGCCACCGCTGCAGTGCGGCGTCTGCGGAGCCACCTACGCCGTCGACTCACTGGTGTGGCGCTGCGACTGCGGCGGGCTGCTCGATGTCCTCACCGAACCCGCGTCGCTTCTCCTATCCGAACCGCAGCGCGCTCGAAACTCGTTGTGGCGCTATGAATCCGTGCTTCCGGTGCCTTTCGACGAGAGGGTCACCCTCGGTGAGGGCATGACCGAGATGGTGCGGTCCCGGAACCGCAAGGGCGTGCGCTTCAAACTCGACTTCGCCATGCCGACGCTGTCGTTCAAGGACCGCGGCGCGGTCGTGCTGGCCACGCTGGCGGCCCGGCTGGGTGTTTCCTCGGCGCTGACCGACAGCAGTGGCAACGCCGGAACCGCGGCCGCGGCATACTTGGCGCGCGCCGGGATTGCGTGCCGCGTCTTCGTTCCCGAGACAACCTCACCGGCCAAGTTGGCCCAGATGCGGGCACACGGCGCGGAGATCGTGTTGGTCGCCGGCACCCGGGCCGATGCCGCCAGGGCGGCCATGCACGCCGCGGCGGAGCCGGGCGTCTTTTACGCCAGCCACGTCTTTCACCCGTACTTCCTGCACGGCGTCAAGACATACGGATACGAGATCTGGGAGCAGAGCGGCCGCACCCTGCCCGACACCGTGGTGGTTCCGGCCGGAAACGGCACCCTGGTCCTGGGCTGTCAGTTGGCTTTTCGCGAACTCGTCGCGGCCGGACTCGCCGAGCGAATGCCCACCCTGGTGGCTGTGCAGGCCGCTGCCTGCGCTCCGGTGGCCGAAGCGTTTCGGTGCGGCCGATCCGCCGTTGTCGCGGTGCAGCCGGGGAGCACGCTCGCCGAAGGGATCGCGATTGCCGATCCGCCGCGCGGTCCCCAGGTCCTGGTGGCGGTGCGGGCGAGCGGCGGGCGGGTGATCACCGTTGACGACTCCGAGATCACGGCCGCCCGCGCCGAACTGGCCGGCGAGGGGCTGTACGTGGAACCGACGGCCGCCGTCTGTTGGGCCGCCGTGCGGCGTCCTGGCAGCGATTCGGAGTTCGGGGATGTGGTAGTACCGCTGTGCGGGGCCGGCATAAAGGCCCCATGACAATTGGCGCGGCTCAGCCCCTGCTCAGCCCCCTGCTCCGCCCCGAGGAATGGCGTTCACAATTAATTGGATTGTCGTGAGCAGGTATTTGCCCGGATACCAGGTGCCGCCGGTGGACGGAACACCGAACGTCGGAAGATTGATCCCGGTGGGGAGCCCAGGCCCGGCGAACGGAGTGCCACCATGACTCCCACAGCTCGGCCAGGCGCCAATTCCCTGCTTGGCCAACACGTTCTCTGCCACGCGGATCTGATCTTCGCGTGACGCATGGGCGGGGTTACCGATGCCGCCGTTGGAGGCCCATGTCGTCGGCTTGAACTGCAGTCCGCCGTAGAATCCGTTGCCGGTATTGGTAGCCCAGTTACCACCCGATTCGCACTGCGCAATAGCATCCCAATTCACGCTGTCGGCATTGGCGGTTCCGGCAGCCAAGGTCAGGAATGCGACCGGTAGGGCACCGGAAAGCACTGCCGTGGCGAAGAGCTTTGGGAAGGATCTCATGTGGCGAGTTTCGTCCCATCCGTACCATCTGTTACTCAGATCACAGAAATATCTCCTAAGAATTTCTTGGCAGTCACTCCGGTGCACATGGTGAACAAAAGGCCGTCCGCCAACGTGACACCTGCATGACCACTTCCATCCGCACCGCCACGCTGGCGATGCTCGTGGCGCTCGCCCTCGTCATCCCGGTGTCCAGGACACCCGCCGCCCACGCCGAGGATCGACTCGGGTTCACCGCGACCACCCTCGGCGGCGCAACGTTCAACGGAACCACGCTGCACGGCCGACCGGTGGTGCTGTGGTTCTGGACGCCGTGGTGCCCCTTCTGCAACCAGGAGGCGCCCGCTGTCAGCCGAGTGGCGGCCGCCAATCCGCAGGTGACTTTCGTCGGCGTTGCAGGGCGCTCCGACGTGGCGGCGATGCAGGGCTTCGTGTCGAGGTACGGCCTGAACTTCACCAACCTCGACGACTCGGACGGCTCACTGTGGGCGCGATTCAACGTCCCGTGGCAGCCGGCCTACCTGTTCGTGAAACCGGATGGTACCTCGAGCTTCGTCAACACCCCGACCTCCGCGATGTCCGAACAGGAACTGTCCGGCCGCGTCGCCGCGCTGAGCCGATAGGAACGGGCGTGAACCATGAACTGCTCGGCGTGGCATTCGGGGCCGGCCTGGTCGCCGCCCTCAACCCGTGCGGCTTCGCACTGCTACCGGCCTACCTGACCTTCGTCATCAACGACACCAGCCCAGGCCGGCCGGTCGCGGTGGCGCGGGCCGCGGCGGTCACCGTCGCCATGACCCTGGGATTCCTGACGGTATTCGCAGTGTTCGGGGCGCTGACCGTGCCGGTGGCCAGTGCGATCCAGCGATACCTGCCGATGGTCACCGTCGTGGTGGGGGTGGCGCTGGTGGCGGTGGGTCTGTGGCTGTTGGCCGGATACCGCCTGCACATGCCGATGCCACCACCCGAACGATGGGCCCCGACGACCCGGCTTGGGTCGATGTTCGGTTACGGCATCGCCTACGCGGTGGCCTCGCTGTCGTGCACGGTCGGCCCGTTTCTGGCCGTCACGGCGGCGGGTTCACGCAGCGGTTCGGGCGTCGGAGCCGTCTCGGTCTACCTCGTCTACGCCGCGGGTTTCGCGCTGGTCGTCGGAACGCTCGCGGTTGCGACGGCGTTGGCCTGTTCGGCGGTGGCCGCCCGGCTGCGGGGGCTGCTGCCCGTGGTAAACCGCGTCGGCGGTGCGCTGGTGGTCCTGGTCGGCGCGTACGTCGCCTACTACGGAAGTTACGAGCTTCGGTTGTTTACCGTCGGCGGCAATCCGCGCGATGCGGTGATAGCCGCGGCCGGACGGGTGCAGGGTGCGCTCGTAGGGTGGGTGCACGGCCACGGCGGCATGCCGTGGATCCTGCTGCTGGTGCTGTTGGTGGCGGGTGCACTGGCCTGGGCGTGGCGACTGCGTTGCGCGTTGACCGCCATCTCCGGGCGCCGTGAGCCCGCAGCGGCGCGGGACGGAGGTCCTCGCAGCTGGTGACCTTTGCCAGGGTTTACAGACGCTGGCGTTGTCTACCGTTGAGCCCATGACATATGTGATTGGATCGGCCTGCGTCGACGTGGTTGACAAATCGTGTGTGCAGGACTGCCCGGTGGACTGCATCTACGAAGGGGTCCGGTCGCTCTACATCAACCCCGACGAATGCGTGGACTGTGCGGCTTGCCAGTTCATCTGCAAGATGGACGCGATCTACTTCGAGGACGATCTGCCGCAAGATCAGAAGCAGCACCTCGCAGACAATGCCGCCTTCTTCACCGGGGTGCTGCCCGGTCGCGATGCGCCGCTGGGAACGCCGGGAGGGGCCGCCGCCCTCGGACCGGTAGGCGTCGACACACCGCTGGTGGCGGCAATGCCGGCCAAGCCCTGACGATTGTTCACATTTCTCGCAGCGATACGGTAGAGAATGGAGCCCGATCCCGGGCCCGTCCCCGCACGTTCTGGCGGAGCCGAGGACGTGAAGGAGTCAGTCAGTGGAAACCGTGCTGGGGCTGTCGGTGACAGCGGTCAACGTCCAGACCGTCCTCGTCGAAGGGCGCGACGCCGACGGAGCCACGCTCGGTCATGACGCGTTGGACGTCTTCTCCGGGACGGTGTCGCGCGCCCGGGCCTCCGAACAGGTCGCCGAAGCGGTGCTGTCCATCGCCGCGACCGACGGTCAACATTTGCACTCGATCGGCGTGACCTGGAGTCGCAACGCTGATCTGGAAGCCTCGCTGGTCCTCGACTCGCTCGCCGGCCTGGGCTTCGACAACGTCGTCGCCGTGCAACTGCCGCAGGCCGCCGAGGCGCTGGCCCGCAACATCGGCCAGGTCATCGGATGTCAGCGGACAGCGGTGTGCGTCGTCGAGCCCGACGCCGTCGTACTCTCGCTGGTCGACACCTTCGACGGCGAAGTGGAGACGTCGGTCGGCCGGGCACTCGACGAGGGCGGCCTGGGTGACTGGATTTCCGCGGTCTTCGGCCGTAACGACTGGCGGCCCGAAGCTCTGTTCGTCGTCGGCTCGCTCGGCGGACTCGACCGTCTCGCGGTACAACTCGAGCAACGCCTGGGGTTACCGGTCTTCGATCCGCCCGAGGCTGAATTGGCCCTGGCGCACGGCGCGGCACTGGCCTGCGCCTACGGGCCACTTGTCGAGCTGAGCGCGCCTTGCGGCTATCCCGACTTCGCCGTCACCCCGAATTCCCGCCGGGCGGTGCGCGGACCGGTCGCAATGCTCGCGGGCGGCGCAGTCGCGTTCGTCGTTGCGGCCGCACTGGTGATCGGCCCGCACCTGCTACCCGAGCGCGATGCCGCTCCCGCCGCGCACCCGCAGCTCCGGGCCGACGTGCCAGTGCGCACCCCGGCACCGGCGCCCATCGCACCCCTCCCGACCGCGGTCGTCGAACTTCCCGTCGCGGTCGAAGCCCCCGAACCCGCGCCCGAGGCACCGCCGCCGCTCGTCGTCCAGGAAGCTCCGGACGTCGAACCGCCGGTCCAGTTCCAGCAGATTCTCCCGCCTGTGCCGCCGCCTGCGGTGACGCCACCTGCGCCGCAGACTGTCGTCGTTCCGCATGTGCCACCGGTGCAACAGCCCCGGCTGCGCGACCGCATCCTCGACAAGATCCCCGGACTCGACCGGTTGAGGAACCGCTAGCCGCTCAGCGCATGCAGGTTCCTTGCGGTGGGGGAGGTGGGCACCGTCGCCGGGTCCGGGTACGTGCCGAGCACCCGGTCAGCGGTGCCGGAACTCGTAACGGTGAACCAGTAGCGCTCGTTCTTGAAGTGATGCCGCCGGTGATTGCGCCAGATCGCACGGTACACAGCCGACTTCGGCTTGTAGTCGGTGTGGACCAGATAATGCGTCCACTCGTAGATCAGACCGAGCGCGGCCAGGAACGCCAGAAACGTCATGTCCGTGCCGTTCGGCGGGAAGGCCAGCAGTGCTACGGCCACCGCGGTGGGCAGCACCCACAGCAGCGCCCGCCACGGGATAAAGATCAGCCCGATGGCGCGCGGGTCGGCGTGGTGTTCGCGGTGCTTGCGCGCCAGCAGCGGATCGATCGTCAGGCCCAGCAGTCGGCGCGGGCGCCAGTGCAGGATGAAAACGTGGGCGACCCATTCGAGAAACGGGAACAACGCCACCATCAGCAGCGGCACGAGGATGTCTGCCAACCGCCAATCACCCGCGGTGAACCTCGCCGCCAGGGCGGCGACGAACACCGCGCCGATCATCCACGGCGACGGATGCCGGAAGAACTCGCGTGCCGCCTCACCGAGGGTTAATCCCTTGCGTGCCTTCATCTTCTGTGCCTTACCTGTGATTCGGACGTACCTTGCTAGTCGACCTGCCGGTGCTTGTGCCGTTGGGCCAGCCCGGCCGACCGAATTGAAATCGGACATGGTCGGCGATCGCATTGAACATCAATTCTACGGTCATTCTGGCCGGGTTCACCCCGATGCAGTAGTGCGCGTCGGTTCCGCGGAACAAGATGTGCGGGTTGGGATCGCGCAAGATGTCGAACTTGAACCGGTCGTCGAACACCTCTTCGTCTTCGTCGAAGTTGGCCGACCAGCAGGACATCGCCACCCGCTGGCCCTTCTTCATCGGCTTGTGCAACTCCCACAGGTCGGGGTGCTCGGCGAACGTGGTCGTGCCGTGCGTGATCAAGTTGCGGGTGGTCCCATTACCCGCCACTGCCAGCAGCACGATGAAGAAATCGGACTCGTGGTGGACAGCTTGTGCCCCTCCACGTCGGCCTCGGCCGGCTTCGTCACGATGCGCTCATCGGGTTCGTGGGCCGAAATGCCGCCAACCGCAGATGGTGCAAAACCCCAACTGAAACGTGTTCCGATCCGGACTCGAGTACCATCTGTAACAGCTATTCCGCACGTGGAGAAGAACAGACATGGCACGTTTCATCACAGGCAGGGTGTTGTGGCCGGCTGCGCTGGTCGGCGCGGCGACGGTGTTGCTGTCCACGCCCGCTTCCGCCGAATCGGATTCAACGACGCCCGCCGTGCCGGACCCGCCGGTCGTCGCCCAGTCCGCCGCCCATGAACCGGCTGCCGAGACGGCTGTTCCGCATCTGAGCAGCCCGGAGAACCCCCCGCCGGGCACCACCGCCATCCCCGATCAGGAAACTCACGGGCTGGCCTATCTGCGCGAGTTGTGGCATGCGTATCAGACACAGGAGGTCAGCGGAAGGGGCGCACTGCTGATGCTGACGCAACGTCCGATGGATCCCGCCGCGCCTCCGCCCCCCGGTATGCCGGCTGGTCCACAGGCCCAAACAGCCCCGCCGCCGGAAACACCTGCATCGCCCGAGTCGGCTGCGCCACCCGAGTCGCTCGCGCCACCTGAGTCGCTCGCGCCACCTGAAACGCCTGCATCGTCGGAAACATCTCTGCCGCTCGAAACGCCTGCACCGACCCCCTAGTGATGTCGACTCAGGCGCCGGCAGCCTCGTTGAACGCATTGAGCGCCGACG
>CAYLWH010000014.1:0-52988 GCA_964387245.1 uncultured Mycobacterium sp. | reverse complement strand
CATCACCGAGATCCGGGCGTTGGGCCACATCCACAGGAACCGCGGTGAATACGCGCGCCCGCACATCGAGTAGTTGCCGGCACCGTAGGAACCGCCGATCACCACGGTGATTTTGGGCACCCGCGCGCAGGCCACCGCGGTCACCATCTTGGCGCCGTGTTTGGCGATACCGCCCGCTTCGTAGTCGCGGCCCACCATGAAGCCGGTTATGTTCTGCAAGAACAGCAGCGGCACGGTGCGCTTGTCGCAGAGTTCGATGAAATGCGCTCCCTTGAGGGCGGATTCACCGAACAGCACCCCGTTGTTGGCGATGATGCCGACCGGATGACCGTGGATGCGCGCGAAGCCGGTAACCAGGGTGGTGCCGTACTCGGCCTTGAACTCGCCGAACTCCCCGCCGTCGACGATGCGGGTGATGACCTCGCGCACGTCGTAGGACACCCGGCTATCCAACGGGACGACGTCGTAGAGCTCGCTCTGGTCGGCCACCGGATCGACGGTGGGTAGGACGCACCAGGGCGCCGACCGCGCCGGCCCCAGCGTCGACACGATGCGCCGGACGATCCGCAGCGCGTCGCGATCATCGTGCGCGAGGTGGTCGGTCACTCCCGAGACCCTGGAGTGCAGATCCCCGCCGCCGAGATCCTCGGCGGTCACTACCTCACCGGTTGCGGCCTTCACCAGGGGCGGCCCGCCGAGGAATATGGTGCCTTGGTTGCGCACGATGACGGCTTCGTCGCTCATCGCCGGCACGTAGGCGCCGCCCGCGGTGCAGGAGCCGAGCACCGCGGCGATCTGCGGAACGCCCTTCGCGCTCATGGTCGCCTGGTTGTAGAAGATCCGGCCGAAGTGTTCGCGGTCGGGGAACACCTCATCTTGGCGGGGCAGGAACGCTCCGCCGGAGTCGACGAGGTAGATGCAGGGCAGCCGATTCTGCAGCGCGATCTCCTGAGCGCGCAGGTGTTTCTTGACGGTGACCGGGTAATAGGTACCGCCCTTGACGGTTGCGTCGTTGGCGACGACCATGCACTCGCGTCCGGAGACCCGCCCGATACCGGCGATCATCCCGGCGGCCGGGCACTCGTCGCCGTACATGCCGTCGGCGGCCAGGGGCGCCACCTCCAGCAGGGGGCTGCCGGGGTCCAGCAGATCGTCGACACGATCGCGCGGCAGCAGCTTGCCGCGCGCAACGTGCCGCTCCCGGGCGCGCTCCGGCCCACCCAGCGCGGCGCTCGCAAGTTTGGCCCGAAGTTGATGCACCAGCGCCATATGCCCGTCGCGGTCCGACGTCCCGGATGCCATTGCCGCCGCCCAATCGCGTCAGTTAATCTTGACTAACTCGGGGTATGTTAGTCACAATTAACCAAACTGTCCAGATGCCACTTGATTTGCGCCAACACAGTCGTTCTCGGCGAAGGGATGGAGTCCGATGGCCGGCGCCGAACCGACAGCGACCAAGCGCAGCCGACTGAAGTCCGACCGCCGCTCGCTGCTGCTGGCCGCCGCCGAACGGCAGTTCGCCGAACGTGGCTTCCTGGCCGTCCGACTCGAGGACATCGGCGCCGCCGCCGACGTCAGTGGACCGGCAATCTATCGGCACTTTCCCAACAAGGAAGCCCTGCTGGTGGAACTGCTGATGGCGATCAGCACCCGGCTGCTGGCCGGTGGACGTGCGGTGGTGGCCGCGCCCAAGGCGCCCGCGGAAGCGCTCGGCGAGCTCATCGATTTCCATCTGGACTTCACTATCGGTGAGCCCGACCTGATCCGCATCCAGGACCGCGACCTCATCCAGCTGCCCGCCTCGGCGCTGCGTCAGGTCCGCCGGAGTCAGCGGCAGTATGTCGAGATCTGGGTCCGGGTCCTGCGCCGGCGCAGTCCGGAACTCGACGAGTCCGACGCTCGAGTGATGGCTCATGCCGCGTTCGGTTTGATGAACTCCACCCCGTACAGCACGAAGTCGGCCGGTGGAAACCCGGCCGGCTCGCGGTCGCGTGCGGTGCTGCGTGGGATGACTGTCGCGGCGCTGAGCGCTCCCGCGGTCGTCAGCCGCGGTTAGTCAGTACCAAACCCTTCGGCCCGCAACCGGGCGGCCAACCGCGCCCAGGATCCACATCACCGCGCCTACGGCCAGCAGGATGATCCCGACCGTCCACAGGAAAGGAACGGTGAGGACGTATCCGAGAATGAGCAGGACAACTCCCAGGACGATCATGACAACTCCATTCAAGAGGGTGAACTTACGAGGTGAACTCGGGAACCTGCTGACGAATTACGGACTGGGCTGGGGCAAATTGCACGACGTCACTACCGGGTTCACCCCTGCGTAGTTCATCGGCCCTGCCAGCACAGTCAAAGCGATGGATCCCGCAGTGGCGCAATTTGTGGCACTGCTCTCGAAGTAACCTCGTTGATACGTGGCGAATACTCCGATGATGAGCCAGATCACCACGACTATGCCGATCAGTCGCATCGCGGGCCCTCCGTCCGTTTCTGTACTTGTATGGACAAGTGTTACCCAACCGCTAAATTCCCAAACACCAAATGGCGAAAATTCATGTGGAAATGCCCTCACCGACCACGCTGAAACCATTACCGGCCGCCAACCGTAACGCGCGCCGACTACTGTCTCCGGGCGGTCCGGTGACCTGCGATTTCCGGCCAAGTATCCAGCGCAAACTGGACCACAGGTAGCGTGCAGGCCATGAGGTGGACATGAGCGATCCACGTCGCCCAGACGGCTACGACCCAAACCGTCCCTACTGGTCGCAGCCCCCTGAGCAGATTCCGCCCCCGGATCCGGCCTACGGGGGCTACTACAGCTACCCCAGCTACGTCCCCTCGGCAGCGCACAATCCAACCGAACCTCTGCCGCCGTACTGGACGCAGACGCAGTATCCCCCGACAGCACCGCCGCCTCCGCCCCAGGACTCCCCGCCGGGTCCGCCGAAATCGCCGCGCTGGCTGTGGGGGGTGGCCGGCGCCGCGGTCACGTTGGTCATCGGACTGGTGATCGCGCTGGTGATCGCCAACGGATCATCGCAGGACGACACCGCGGTTGCCCCGCTGCCGCCCATGCCCGACCCGACGACCACGAACCCGCTTCCGACGACCACCCGCACCGCGGCGCCGATACCGATACCGATACCGACCGCGTCCCCCCAGACCCCAGGTCCGGCGACAACTGCCACTCCTTGGCCCACGACCACCGACGCCGCGGCGACCGAAACGGTTGTCTACACCGTCACCGGCGTGGGCCGCGCGATCAGCATCACCTATATCGACACCGGCGGCGTGCTGCAGATGGAGTTCAACGTCGTGCTGCCGTGGAGCCGGCAGGTCGTGATGTCACCAACGACTGCCCGGGCCGCCAGCGTGACGGTGATCAACGTGGGCCGCGAAATCAGTTGCAGCATCACACTCAACGGTGATCAGGCCGAGTATCGTACCGGTTCCGGACTCACGATTTGCTCCTCGATCGGCCGCTAAGCGGGTCCTTCAAGGGACTGCGGGGATCGAACCGCCAGCATCGCCAGCAGGCCGGCGCTCAGTACCACGCACAGGCCAGCCAGCCCGGCCCGGTCGGCGCCGAACGCGTCGACGAAGATGAAGAACATCCCCGGGGCCAGGAAGGCCGCCGCGCGGCCGGTCATGGTGTAGAGCCCGAACGCGATGCCCTCCCGGCCGTGGGCACACATCCGCAGCAACATCGTGCGGGCGGAGGACTGAGTCGGGCCGACGAACAGGCACAGCAGCAGGCCGCACACCCAGAAGGCCAGCGGACCGTTGAGTACCAAGAGCACCAGACCGATCGCGACCATCGCGGTCAGTGATCCGACGATGACCGGTTTGGACCCCACCCGATCATCGAGGTGTCCGCCGAGCACCGCACCGATGGCGGCCACCACGCTGACGGCGACCCCGAACAGCAGCACATCGGCCGGTGAGATGCCGTAGACGTTGACACCGAGCACCGCGCCGAAGGCGAACACCCCGGCCAATCCGTCCCGGAACACCGCGCTGGCCAGCAGGTAGAACACCAAGTTGCGGTCGCGGCGCCATTCGACGCGCAGATCTGCCCAGACGCCGCGGTAGGCACCGAGGAGTCCGAGCGGTTCATGAGGCGGTGCTGCCTGGTCTTCCGGAGGCACGATGCGGTGAGCGGTGAACAGCAACGGTAGCGCGAACACGGTGACCCAAGCCGCTGCCAGCAGCATCGCCGACCGCACGTTGAGTCCGTCGTCGGCCGGCACGCCGAGCAGCCCGCGCGTTGGGCCGGCACCGGCGATGAAGCCCTTGTACACGATCAGCAGCAGCAGAACACTGCCCAGATAGCCTGCTGCCCAACCGAACCCGGATATTCGCCCAGACGTCTCCGGCGTCGAGAGCTGTCGCAGCATGGCGTTGTACGGCACGCTGGCCAGGTCTGTACACGCCGCCGTCGCCGCCAGCAACGCCAGCCCGGCGAACAGATAGGAAGGGTCGTCGCGGATCAGACTCATCGCACACGTCAGGGCGGCGGCGAGCACGGTCAGCGCAGTCAACGCGGTGCGGCGGCGGGCCGGGACCTGCACCCACACACCGATGACCGGCGCCAGAACCGCCACGGTCACGCCCGCAATCGCCAGCGCGCGGCCGAGCCAGCTCGACGGTGATGCTCCACCGGGCATGCCTTCGCCGACCGCGCCGGTCAGGTAGACCGAGAACACGAACGTGACGACGATGGCCGCCAGGCCGGTGGCTCCGCAGTCCCACAACGCCCAGGCAATGATCCGCGAACGGCCGGGGCTGCTCATGCCGGTTGTCTACCATGACCGCATGCCCGTACCTCCACCGCGCCCGGACGCGCGTGCCGTCGTCACAGGGGCCTCGCAAGGGATCGGTGAAGCGCTCGCCGACGAACTCGCCGCGCGCGGCCATCACCTGATCATCACCGCCCGCCGCAACGATGTGCTCAACGAGGTGGCCGACCGGATCACCCGGCGCCACGGCGTCACCGTCGAGGTACGCGCGGTCGATCTCACCGACGCTTCGGACCGCGGCAGGCTCGCCGACGAACTCGCCGACCGGAACATCTCGATCCTGTGCAACAACGCCGGTACCGCGACCTTCGGTCCGGTGGCCGCACTCGACGCCGAGGGCGAGAGGAAACAGGTCGCGCTCAATGTCGTCGCCGTCCACGATCTGACGCTGGCCGTGCTGCCCGGGATGATCGACCGCGGCGCGGGCGGCATCCTCATCTCCGGTTCGGCGGCGGGCAACTCACCCATCCCCAACAACGCCACCTATGCCGCGAGCAAGGCCTTCGTCAACACCTTCAGCGAGTCGCTTCGGGGTGAAGTGAAGAAGGACGGCGTGCACGTCACACTGCTGGCGCCCGGTCCGGTCCGCACCGAACTGCCCGACCCCTCGGAACAGTCGCGGGTCGAAAGGCTGATCCCGGACTTCCTCTGGATCGACACCGAACACACCGCCAGACAATCGCTGGATGCGTTGGAGCACAACAGGATGCGTGTCGTCCCGGGCCTGACCTCCAAGGCGATGTCGGTCGCCACCGGGTATGCACCGCGGGCCGTCGTCGCCCCCATCGTCGGTGCAGTCTACAAAAAGCTCGGCGGCGACTGACCGGGGCAACCGGTCCTGCTCGACGGGACCAGGCGCGCCGAAATCAGCGCCGGCGGCGGCCGGTGCCGAAGATGCTTCGGGTGATCTCGCGCCCGAGCACGGTGCCCGCTGACCGCATGGCGCTCTTGAACGCCGGGTTATCCATCATCTTGTCGAAGAACCCGGGCACCGGCGGGGCCGCAGGCTCCGGCATCGGAGGCAGGTCGATGCCGGTTGGCACGGGCGGCAGGTCCGGCTCCTGCTGTGGCGGCGGTGCCAGCTTGGCGGCCAGCGTCTCATAGGCCGACTGCCGGTCCACCGTCTGCCCATAGGCGGCCTGCAGCGGACTGGCTTTCGCCGCCGCCGCGATGGCATCGGGCCCGATCGTGTCCATCAGCGATCGCGGCGCCCGCAGCCGGGTCCAGGCGACCGGCGTGGGGGCACCCCGTTCGGAGAGCACGGTGACGACGGCCTCGCCGATCCCCAGCGACGTCAACGCCGACTCCAGGTCGTAGACGTCGGTCTTCGGGTATGTCCGCACCGTCTTCGACAGCGCCTTCTGATCATCAGGGGTGAACGCCCGCAGCGCATGCTGCACACGCGCCCCCAATTGCGAGAGGACCGCGTTGGGGACGTCAGTGGGCAACTGCGTGCAGAAGAACACACCGACGCCCTTGGACCGGATCAGCTTGACGGTCTGCTCGACCTGTTCGAGAAACGCCTTGGAGGCGTCGCTGAACAGCAGGTGGGCCTCGTCGAAGAAGAACACCAGCTTGGGCTTGTCGAGATCACCGACTTCGGGCAGGAAGGTGAACAGGTCGGCGAGCACCCACATCAGGAAGGTGGAGAACATCACCGGCCGGGCGGCCTGCTCGCCCACTTCGAGCAGTGTGATGACGCCGCGACCCTGCGCGTCGACGCGAATCAGATCCTCTGGCCGCAACTCGGGTTCACCGAAGAAGGTGTCGCCGCCGTCGGCTTCCAGGTTGACCAGGGCGCGCAGGATCACCCCGGCCGTGGTGGTCGACACCGCGCCCAGCGCCTTCAGTTCCGGCTTGCCCTCGTCACCGGTCAGGTATTGGATGACGGCGCGTAGATCCTTCAGGTCCAGCAGCGGCAGACCCTTCTGGTCGGCCCAGTGGAAGATCAGGCCCAGCGTCGACTCCTGAGTCTGATTGAGCCCCAGCACCTTTGACAGCAGGATCGGCCCGAAGCTGGTGATGGTGGCACGCACCGGGACCCCGCGCCCGGCAGTGCCCAGCGACAGGAATTCGACGGGGTAGGCCGTCGGTGTCCAGCTGTCACCGGTGTCTGTGGCACGCTGAGTCACCTTGTCGCCGGGCTCGCCCGGCTTGGACAGGCCCGACAAGTCGCCCTTGATGTCGGCCATCAACACCGGCACCCCGGCGGCCGACAGCTGCTCAGCCATCACTTGCAGCGTCTTGGTCTTGCCGGTGCCGGTGGCTCCGGCCACCAGTCCGTGCCGGTTGACCGTCGCCAGCGGAATACGGATCTGGGCGGCCGGATCGGCGGCACCGTCGACCACCACGGAACCGAGTTCGAGCGGCTGACCCTCGACCGCGTACCCGGCCGCGATCGTCTGCGCGGGAGTCGATCCGCCTGCTTCTGTGCTCAAGACTCGCGGTCCTCTCGGTGTGGTGTTGGTGCCAGGCACTCCGACATTACTTGGCCCGCGTGGGGTGCGACGGGTGGTCGGCAGACCAGGCCACTAACGTGAACCAACTGTGAGCGTTGCGCGAGACGAACTGGTATGGATCGACTGCGAGATGACGGGCCTGGACCTCAACTCCGACCGGCTCATCGAGATCGCGGTGCTGGTCACCGATGGCGACCTGAACATCCGTGGCGAGGGGGTCGACGTGGTGATCCACGCCGACGACGCCGCACTGGACGGCATGATCGACGTCGTCACCAGGATGCACACCCGGTCCGGACTGATCGGTGAGGTCAGGGCATCGACGGTTGACGTACCAACGGCCGAGGCCATGGTGCTGGACTACGTCCGCACCCACGTCAAGCAACCCAACACGGCACCGCTGGCCGGGAACTCGATCGCCACCGATCGCGGCTTCATCGCCCGCGACATGCCCACCCTCGACCAGTTCCTGCACTACCGCATGATCGACGTGAGCTCGATCAAGGAACTGTGCCGGCGGTGGTATCCGCGCATCTACTTCGGCCAGCCCGAGAAGGGGTTGGCACACCGGGCTTTGGCGGACATCCACGAGTCGATCCGCGAACTCAAGTACTACCGTCGCACCGTTTTCGTAGAGCCACCGGGACCGTCTACCAGCGATATCGCGGCGGTGGCCGCCGAGCTCGGGCCGCCGGAATCAAACGATTCGGCCGCAACGCCGTCGACCGGCTAAGATCGACTCCGCCGCATGATCGAGGCGACTCGGTGAGCGGCGATGGTGGCTGTAGTTCAGTTGGTAGAGCACCAGGTTGTGATCCTGGCTGTCGCGGGTTCGAGTCCCGTCAGCCACCCCGCAGGTGGGAGAGGGTTTTTGACTCTCCCACCTTTTGCGTTTCAGGACTGGGAGTTGCCGGCCTGCCACTGCGACCACGGAATGTTCCAGTCCCCCAACCCTTCGACACCCGACAGCGTGGGACCCACCGTGTTGCGCACCTCGACGATGTCGCCGCGCTTGGTGTTGTTGTAGAACCACTGCGCGTTCGCGGTACTCACATTCAGGCAGCCGTGACTGACGTTGGAGTAACCCTGGCTGCCCACCGACCAGGGGGCCGCATGCACGTAGATTCCGCTGTAGGACATCTGAGTGGCGAAGTCGACCTCGGTGCGATAGCCGTTCGGCGAGTTCACCGGCACCCCGTAGGTAGACGAGTCCATCACCAGATGCGAGAAGCGGTCGCCGATGATGTACGTGCCATTGGACGTGGGTGTCTTGTCCTTGCCCATCGAGATCGGCATGGTCTTGACGACCTCGCCGTTGACGCGGACGGTCAGTGTCTTGGCGTTGTCGTCGGCAGTGGCGACCAGCGCGTCACCGATGGTGAAACGGGTACTGACGTTGCCCTGGCCGTACAGGCCGTCGCCGAGATTCACCCCATAGGTGTCGACGGTGACGTCGACGGTGGTGCCCGGCGCCCAGTACTCCCTCGGGCGCCAGCGGACCTCCTGATTGTTCAGCCAATAGAACGCGCCCACGACCGGCGGGTTGGTGGTCACCCTTATCGCCTTTTCGGCTGCAACCCGGTCCGGGATGTTCTCGTCGAAGCGCACCGCGATCGGCTGGCCGATGCCCACCGTCTCGCCGTCACTCGGCACCAGGTACGGCATTGTCAGGTTGGCCGGCGAGTGTGTCTCGAAGATCATCTGCCGACTCGTCTGGCCGCCGAGACCCGTCGACTGCGCATTGATCGTGTAGCGCTTGTTGTAGCCCAGCGGCTCGGTGGTGGTCCAGGTCAGCCCGTCGGGGCTCATCCGACCCTCCACCGCTGTGCCGTTTTGGTTGGTCATCGTCACCGGACCGAGCACGCCGCCTTCGGCGGAAACCGTGACGGGCAGGTCGACGGGCACTCCGACAGCCCCGGTTTTCACCGACGCGATGAGCTTCGGGACAAGCAGGTCGCTGTATGGGGTGGCCTTGTCGACGATGCGACGCACCGGCTGTTCGGCTGCCGAGCCCCCGCATGCCGTAAACACCAGACTCGCGGCCAACAACAGCGCAAACGGAATGATCGAGGCTCGAAATCCGCGCGGACGGGTCACCGACCTGACCTGCCACATACTGAACTCCACCTCACGACCGGATCGAAACATGCACAACTGGCCATAGTCTATGGGCACCGGGGCGGCTCTGGCGACCGTGCTGCGCGGGAACCTTCCAGATCGGCGAGAGGATTTCACGCTGCAGCACCGGGCCTGTTATTGTCGCCTACGCAGTTCACGCGCCGTTAGCTCAGTTGGTAGAGCAGCTGACTCTTAATCAGCGGGTCCGGGGTTCGAAACCCTGACGGCGCACAGGTCAGAGCGTTTTTCTAACACCGACTGTACACACGGGTGGCCACAAGCGTCATCGATGCGGCAAGCCATGGGTCGCGGGTGTCGCTGTGAGAGCTGACCAGCCCCGCCGGTGTGTTTTCTGGCATATCCCAACACCCGAAACGACGCCGTAGCCCGCTACGGTTTCGGTCCCGAACTGGGGAACAGGTAACGGGCGATCACGTATAGGACGCCGATCGTCTCAGCGACCACCGAAGCGATCATCACGCTGGCCCCGATGTCCTTCCATGCGACCAGACGTATAAGGCCATGAACACCGTCCGTGTTGGCCGAAACAGTCCGAGAACCCGCCGCTGCCCCTCGGACTCGTTTGTTGGGAGATTTTGAGCAAACCAGCAGGAAAGTTGATGTCCTCGCCAGAAGTTGATGTTCCCAGCCGAAAAGTGAAGTCTATGGGGCGTGTCCGAACCAAACGATGACGGCCAGCGGAGTATCGATAACGGCCGCGGACAGCTGGGCGCGATGCCCTACGTGCCTGAGGGCCCTCGCGGAGAAAGGAATTCCGGCCATGACTTCAGGGGGTTCGCGGCGGATAAGCCGCTCGATGATCGCGTGGATCGCGGGGGTGGGATTCGTGCTCGGTACCTTCGGCGGCTGCGTGCTCAGCGCGGTGACATCGTCACCCACCCGGACAGACTCAACACCGACAACGGTGGCGGCCGCATCGGCGGAAGTGTCCGACTGCGTACCCGTCCCCGGTGATCTGGTCAGCATCATCAACGGCCAGCTCGTAGCCGACTACCGGATCTCCGCGCCCCGTGCGCTCCACGCACCGGCGGGGGTTTACGTCGGCGGCGACATCGTCGCAGGAAGCGGGACGCGAGTGTCCAGCAGCGACGTCTGGCTGTACCGGGACGCCGCCATGTACGCACTGTCAGGCAGCGCGCGGGAGTTCAGTTCGCTGCCCGATGGCCGGAGTCTGGGGTCAGCGGGTGACGAGTACGGGGAAGTCGTGCAGGAATGCAGTCGACAGCACCGCTAGGCGCACAAGAGGGGACATCCCGGAATGTTGCAGCTAGGCCGATCGTCACCACCGTAGTTCTCACCTCGATGTTCGTGGCGGGATGCGCCAGCAATGTCGGCGGGCGGGAATAACGCGATGGTGACATACGAGGTCACCAGTAGTGTTCGGGCAGCGCCAACAACGTGACGTGGATGACCAGCCAGCCAGCAGCAGGAACCGAGGCGACGCTGCCTTGGACAAGGAGCTTCATTGCCGGCCGGGGGTTCAAGCCCTAGCGGTGAACGCGCGCAGAATGCGGGCTCTGGGTCGATTCGTGCGCAATCAAGGTGGACGGCAAGGGGATCAGCCAGAACACGTCCAATGGGCCGTACGCGGTAGTGATGTGCACGGGCGCACCGAAAGCCGAGTGGTCAACCATCGACCTCAGCCGTAGGTCAGCCACCTCCGAATGCGCCCGGCCCTCGCCACATAGCGGTCCAGGGTCAGCCCCGACCCGGGCGGACATGCCCTCGTCGATCAGGGGTGGCCACCGATATGCGGACGCCGTCGAAGTACCACGCGCCAAATCCATGGCCCAGGCGAGCTGACGCGTCCGACGGCTGGCACGCATGTTGGACGGCTACGAAGAAACCGCGAAAGAAACCCCTCCAGCCCCATGCGATGGTCCAGAGACACGATTCCCGTCGTCATCCGGTAACCACAAAACCGCTGCGGCGGCTATCGAGGTGCGTTATCTTGGGTAAACGCCACGCTACATGCGATTAGCCAGTTAGCTGTGGTGGGTGAGGCCACCACTACACACCGCCAACCGCCGAATCGAGGTCATCGCCAATGGGTACGTTCGACCGACGCAACGGCTTCGACGGGGCAGATGCATTCGGCGATGACGAGATCACCCGGCAGTCACCGGTAAGTGCGCCCTTCGCCGTCCACAGCTGCAGCCGCCTGGGGATGCAGGCCAACCCGCCGGCCGGATCGTTCGGCGGCTGGTTCCGTCGACACTAGTACCGGCGGGTGAACAGCCGACGGACCATCAGCAGAAAGACCACCACGCCGGCACCGGCCAACGAGTACTTCACCGGTGGCTGCTGCACAAACTCCAGTGCCTTGGATTTGGCATCGTCGGCGATCCGATGCGGGTTGGCACGCTCGGCAAGCGTGTCGACGGTCGCCGCCAACCTCTCGCGGGCCTGGTCGATCTCGGCCTTGATCATCTCGGGATCTCGATCCGCCACGGTGTTGCCTCCATGTGGGTGCGCATGCTCGGCCTATTACCCTAGTTCAGTCGGCGCGCTCATCAACGCTCCGGCGTGACAGAAAGGACGAATGTTGCCTGACACCGCACGCCTCGCCGTCGGGGACAAGGCCCCCGCGTTCAGCCTTACCGACGCGGACGGCAAGACCGTGAAGCTCTCCGCCTACCACGGCCGGAAGGTCATCGTCTACTTCTACCCGGCCGCGGCTACGCCGGGCTGCACCAAACAGGCCTGCGATTTCCGCGACAGCCTGGCCGAACTCAACGAGGCCGGCCTCGACGTCGTCGGTATCTCGCCCGACAAGCCGGAGAAGCTGGCCAAATTCCGCGACGACGAAGGCCTGACGTTCCCCCTGCTGTCCGACCCGGACAAGACGGTGCTGACGGCGTGGGGCGCGTTCGGCGAGAAGAAGTTGTACGGCAAGACCGTGCAGGGTGTCCTCCGGTCGACGTTCCTGGTCGACGAGTCGGGCAAGGTGGCCGTCGCACAGTACAACGTGAAAGCGACCGGACACGTCGCCAAGCTGCGCCGCGACCTGTCGATCTAGCCTGCCAGCGCCGCCAACAGCAGCGTCTCGGCGATCGCGGCCTTCTCAAGGACCCCGAGGTGCAGGCTCTCGTCGATGCTGTGCGCCTGAGTCCCCGGGTCCTCCACCCCGGTGACCAGGATCGTCGCGCCGGGGAATGCCTCGGCGAACTCGGCGATGAACGGGATCGAACCACCCATTCCCATGTCGACGGGTTCGTGGCCCCAGGCCGTGCGGAATGCGGCCCGGGCGGCGTCGTAGACGTGGCCGGACGCCTCCATCACATACGGTTGGCCGACGTCGCCGGGTGTGACGGTGACCTGCGCGCCCCACGGCGCGTGACTCTCCAGGTGCTTCCGCAGCAACTCGAGGTGCGCGGCGGCGTCGCCGCCGGGGGCGACGCGCAGGCTCACCTTTGCGCGGGCTCGCGGAATCAACGTGTTGGACGCCTTGGCGATGGGCGTGGTGTCGATGCCGATCACGGTGATCGCCGGTTTCGCCCAAAGCCGTTGCACCAATGTGCCTGAACCGATTTCGGTGACACCGTCCAGCAAACCGGACTCCGCGCGCACCCGGTCCGCAGGGTAGGCGACGTCGGCTGCCACCGCCTCATGCAGGCCCGCCACCGCGACATTTCCGTCGTCGTCGTGCAGGCTCGCCAACAACCGCACCAACGCCGACAGCGCGTCGGGCACCGCGCCGCCCCACAGACCGGAATGCAGGCCGTGGTCAAGGGTGGCGACCTCGACCACACAGTCGGCGAGACCGCGCAGTGACACCGTCAGCGCGGGCACCTCGGTGCTCCAGTTGTCGGAGTCGGCGATGACGATGACGTCGGCGGCCAGGTCGTGCTTGTGCGCCGCCAACAGGCGGCTCAGCGAAGGCGAACCGGACTCTTCCTCGCCCTCCACGAACACCGTCACACCCACGGGAGGCTTGCCCCCGGAAGAACAGAAAGCCCGCATCGCTGCCAGATGCGTTGCGATACCCGCCTTGTCGTCGGCGGTACCGCGACCATAGAGCCGGCCGTCGCGCTCGGTGGGCTCGAACGGCGGCGAGTGCCACTGAGTGTGGTCACCCTCGGGCTGAACGTCGTGGTGGGCGTAGAGCAGGACGGTCGGCGCACCGGGTGGGCCGGGATGGCGGGCGATGACGGCCGGGGCGCCGCCTTCGCTCACGATGCGCACGTCGTCGAAGCCGACGCCGGTGAACAGCTCAGCGACCGCGCGGGCACTGCGGTGCACCTCCGCGCGGCGCGCCGGGTCGGCCCACACCGATTGGATCCGCACCAGGTCTTCGAGGTCCGAGCGCACCGAGGGCAGGATGTCACGGACGCGGTCGGCCAGTTCACTCATGCCGAGCAGGGTAGTGCCGCCGAGAATTGGGTTGTTGACACCCCTTCCTGGGAATTTGTGTCAACAACCCAATTCTCGGCGGCGGGAAGGGGCTCAGGTCTCGAGGATGGCGACTGCGGCCGCGATGTCACCGTCGTGCGTGAGCGACACATGGATGATGGCCTCCGACAGATGCTTGGCGATGTCACCGGATAGCCGCACCTTGGGCCGGCCCCACATGTCGGTGATGACCTCGATATCGCGGTAGATCGCCTCCGGCAGCACCGGGCGCTGCGCGAACCGCGAACTGGACCAGGCCTTGATGACCGCCTCCTTGGCCGCCCAACGGGCGGCCAGGTGACGCGACGCCACCGAACTCTTGTCGGCGGCGTCGCGCCGCTCCCCGGGCGTGAACGTCTCGGCGAACACCGTTCCGGGCTGGTCGACCTGCTCGGCGAAATCGGGAATGGAGACCACGTCGATGCCCACGCCGACTATCGCCACGGTGCGAAACCCTAGCCGAAAATCACCGGACGTAGGTTCCGTCCGCACCGAGTCGCGAATTCGGATCCAGCAGCATGGCCGCCTCCGCCTTCTTCTCCGGCACGTCGTGGTCGAAGCGCCGGTCCGCCGGCCGCTCGTAGGGGGCGGGACCCCCGGCGATGGCCGACGCCAGCCGGCGCTGGCCCGCCAGTGTGCGCCGCTTGGACTCCGCGAGATAGGCCGCGCGCCGGTCGGGGTCGAGCGCCGCGACGAACGCCTGCGGATGCACCACCGCGATCAGCCCCGACACATGGCCGAACCCGAGGCTGGTCACCAGACCGGCCTTCAGCGGGAACGCCTTGCCCATCCGCAGCGTCTCGCGCACCCACACCAGATGGCCGGCATTCGCGAGTTCGTCGTCGACACAGTCCAGGCTGCGGTTCGGCGGGATCACACCATTTCGCAGCACCTGGCACAGGCCCAGCGTCTGGAACACCGCCGCACCACCCTTGGCATGCCCGGTCAGCGTCTTCTGGCTCACCACGAACAGTGGGTTACCCGCCGACCGGCCCAGCGCGTCGGCCAGCCGCTCGTGCAGCTCGGTCTCGTTGGGATCGTTGGCCAGCGTCGAGGTGTCGTGCTTGGAGACCACCGCGATTTCGTCGGCGGAGACACCGAGCCGGTTCAGCGAACGTGCCAACTCGGATGCCCGACCGCCGCGACCGGCGGCCAGCGCACCAAGACCCGGAGCCGGAATCGAGGTGTGCACGCCGTCGCCGAAGCTCTGCACGTAGGCCACCACACCCAGCACCGGCAAGCCCATCTTGGCCGCCAAGTCGCCGCGCGCAAGCAGAACAGTTCCGCCGCCCTGCGATTCGACGAAGCCCAGACGCCGGCGGTCATTGGCCCGCGAGAACTTCCCGTCGCTGATCCCCTTGGCCCGCATCGTCTCGGTGTCGGCGGTGGCCGCCATGTCACCGAAGCCGATGATCGCGTCCAGCGTCATGTCGTCGAAGCCGCCGGCCACCACGAGTTCGGCCTTGCCGAGGCGGATCTTGTCGACGCCCTCCTCGATGGAGACCGCAGCGGTGGCGCACGCGCCCACCGGGTGGATCATCGCGCCGTAGGACCCGACATAGCTCTGAACCACATGCCCGGCAACGACATTCGGCAGGACCTCCTGCAGGATGTCGTTCGGCTTGGCCCGACCCAGCAGGTTCCCGTGGTACATCGTCTGCATCGACGTCATGCCGCCCATGCCGGTGCCCTGCGTGCATCCCACCATGGTGGGGTGCACCCAGCGCATCAACTCGGCCGGCGTGAATCCGGACGACAGGAAGGCGTCGACGGTGGCCACCATGTTCCACAACGCCACCCGGTCGATGGAGCTCACCATGTCCTGGCTGATGCCCCAAACCTTCGGGTCGAAGCCGGTCGGGATCTGCGCGCCAACCGTGCGCGACAGCTTGGTCTTCCGCGGCACCCGGATCTCGGTGCCTGCCTTGCGAACGACCTCCCAGTCATTGGAGTCCGGAACCGGCCGGATGACGGTGTGTTCGGGATCGAACTCGACGAACGCGCGCGCGTCGGCTTCGCCGGACACCACGAAGCTGAAGTCCTTGTCCAGGAACACACTCACCAGCAGCGGCGCACAGTGATCGGGTTGGATCGCGCCGTCGCCAACGAATTCCCGGATGCCGCAACGCTCCACGACGGCGTCATGGTAGCGGTCGACGATCTCGGCCTCGTCCACGAGGTCACCGGTTGTGGTGTCATACCACCCCGGCGTCGGGTCGTCCTCCCACTTCACCAGACCGGTGGTCCAGGCGAGTTCGAGCACCCCGGCCGCCGACAACTCGTTGTCGACCTCCATTTCGAAGCGGGTCCGCGACGAGCCGTACGGGCCGAGTTCGGCACCGCCGACGATGACGACGAGATCAGCCGGGTCGACGTCGAGGTCGTCCCAGTCCGGGACCGGCAGCGAGTCGTCCAGGCGGGGCGGTGACGGCAGCGCCGATATGGCGCTGTCCTCCTCGGAATGGGCTTCCGGGGAACCCTTTTCAGCCGACATCTGCTCGCGGGCGTCAGCGGCGAGTGCCGCCATGTCCAGTTCGACGTCGCCGAGTCCACCGGTGAAGTCCACCTTGATGGGCTCCTCGGCTGCGGCGGCCTTGGCCTCCACCGTGCACAGACCCAGCAGCATCGCGGCCATCTCGGCGGTGGTGTACGTCGTCACGCCGGCCTGCTCGACCGCACTGACGATGGCGTCGTTGTGACCCATCAGCCCGGTGCCCTTGGTCCAGCCGATCAGCGCGTGAGCCAGCGAAACCCGTTCCGCCCAGGATGACTCGGCTTTCCAGCGGGCCACGACGGCGTCGAGAGCCGACTTGGACTCGCCGTAGGCGCCGTCGCCGCCGAACATGCCGCGGTTGGGCGAACCGGGCAGCACCACGTGCAACCGGGCCGCGATGTCGCGGTCGGCGCCGATGGTGGACAGCCCGCCGATGAGCCGCTGAACAGCCCACAGCAGCACCTTCATCTCCATTTCGGAGCGCGCTCCGGCCTCGGAGAGGTCGCCGGCAACCCGCGGCGCGGCGAACGGGAACAGCAACGTCGGGGTCATCGCGTCCTTGATGTGGACGGCCTTCGGCCCGAGGTTCTCACTCTGCTCGTTGCTCACCCACTCGACGAGTTCGTCGATGTCGGAGTACGACGCCATATTGGCCGGGGCCACCCACAGCGTCGCACCGAACCGGGCGTTGTCGCGGTAGAGCGCCTTGTAGAACGCCAACCGGTCGTCGTCGAGCTTCGAGGTCGTCGCGATCACCGTCGCGCCGCCGCCGAGCAGCTGAGCGACCACCGATGCCGCGATCGACCCTTTGGACGCCCCGGTGACAACCGCGACCTCATTGGAGTAAACACCCCTGCCGGGATTCTCCGCGCCCGCGGCGATCCGGCCATACAGCGTGGCATGCACGTTGCGACCGGATGCCAACGCTTTCCCCTGCCACCAGTTCGCCTGCGTCGCAACGACGTGCCCGGCGCCCTCGAACCGCTCCGAGAGCCGTGCCCAGTCGGCGTCGATCTCGCCCTCCTCGGTGAGCCACAGCCGGACCAGGTCCTCGCGGGCGCTGGCCCAGCGGTCGTCGAGCACCACGGCCTTGCGCGCATCGAACGCGGGCGCGACCAGGCGCGGCCAGTCCGAACCGAGTTCGGCGCTGACCAGGTCGACGAGTTCCGCATCGGTGGTCGTCTCCGCGGTGTTCACCGGGTTGTCGAACCCGAGCTGTCCCAGCACCATTCGCGCCGCACTGGCAAGCACACCGTTGCGTCCGGTCACCTGCTCGGCGAATGCACCGAGTGCGGCGGAATCCACGACACCGCCCGCAGCGCCGCCGGCCGACGGAATGCTGACCGCGACACCCTTGCGGGCGGCCACCGCCGCGACGGCCGCGTCGACGGCCTTGTCGACGGCGCCGGCATCGGCCAGCGCACCATCGTTCAGCCCACCGAGATCGCCGCCACGGACGCTGGAGCCCTCACGGGTGCCCAGCGCCACTTCGACGGTCACATGCCTGGTCCAGCCGTCACCCAGCTCCCAGACCTTGCCGACCCGCTCGCCGATGTAGGCGGGCCGCTTGCCGGACGGACCCAGAATGGTGCGGAGCTGATCATTGATGGCATCGGAGAGCACCGGACCGAATGGCTTGTAGGTCCGGGCCAACTTGGTGACCTGACCCTTCAGGGCGGCGAGGTCGGCATCGGCCGCACCGTCGATGGCGCCGAGGTTGAGCTCCGAACCCAGGTCGACCAACAGCTGATTCCGGCGAGATGACGCACCGTCGGTGATGGTCTCGATGGAGTCCAGTGTCTCGATCTGGTCGATGCGCATCTTGGCCGACAACGCGATCAACGCCACTGTGGCGTCGGCTGCGTCGAACCCGAGGTCAGCGGGCCGCGGACCACCACTGGGCGCCGCGGGCGCCGCCACCGGGGCGGCCTCAGCCGGTGCCGGCTCGGCAGCCGGCGCCTCGGCTGGTTCCTGCTCGTCGTCGTGCTCCGGTTCCGGGTCGGTGTCGGTGGCGAACAGCACCGCGGCGTCCCGCTCCGAGTTGAGCACTTCGACGGTGCTGTGCGAGTACTCGGGCAGCTTGAGCGTGTTGATGGCCAGCCCGGCGACGGTCGGCGCCGACTTCACGCCGATCTCGACGAACCGCTCGACGCCAAGGCCGCCGGCGGCCTCCTCGATGAACAGCAGGTCCTGCGTCTCGATCCAGCGCACCGGGCTGGCGAACTGCCAGGCCAACAACTCGATGACCACCTTGCGGCACATCTCGGTCGGCTTCTCGTTGCGCCAGGTGTCGTAGTCGGCGAGGATCTCGTCGAGCGGCTCGGCCGGCACCAGGTCGCGGATCTCCTGGATGAAGTCGCGGTCGAGCGTGAACGGTCGAGGCACCAGGTTCGGGACATACCGCCCGATCAGCAGAGCGGGGTCGGCGTCGCGTGGCATGACCCGCTCCAGACTCCGCCGGAAGTCGGGCACGCCCACCCGCAGCACGCTGGAGTGGAACGGGACGTCGATGCCGGGCACCAGGATGAAAGACCTCTTGCCGCCGGAGATCTCGCGACGGCGCTCGACCTCTTCCTCCAGCGCTGCCAGGCCGCGAACGGTACCGGCGATCGCGTACTGCGATCCGCGCAGGTTGAAGTTCACGATTTCGAGAAACTCTCCCGTGCTTTCGGCGATACCCGCGACGAAGGCCTTCACGTCGTCGTCGTCGTCGAGATCGATCTGCGACGGCCGGATCGCCGCGAGTCGGTAGTTGGACCGACCGTGTTCGTCCCGGGGCACGATGTCGTGCATCTTCGATCCGCGGTGGAAGACGACCTCCAGCAGCGCCTCGAGTTCATACACCCCGGACACGCAGGCCAACGCGGTGTACTCGCCGACCGAATGACCGCAGGCGATGGCGTCCTCGACGAAGGCACCCTGCTCGCGCATCTCGGCGACCTGCGCCGCCGCCACGGTCGCCATGGCGACCTGGGTGAACTGCGTCAGGTACAGCACACCTTCGGGGTGGTGGTAGTGCACACCGGAGGCGATCAAGCTGGTCGGGTTGTCGCGCACCACGTGCAACACCGAGAACCCGAGGGTTTCGCGGGTGAACTTGTCGGCGGTGTCCCACACCTTGCGGGCGGCCTTGCTGCGGGCCCGGACCTCCATGCCCATGCCCTTGGACTGGATGCCCTGACCCGGGAAGGCATACACGGTCTTCGGCGCGACGAGGCGGGCCGTCGCCGACATCTTCAGATCAGACCCGACGCGCGCGGCGATCTCGAGGACCTCCGCGCCCTGGTCGATACCGACCCGGTCGACCCGGAAGTCGACCTCGTCGCCGGGCAGCACCATGCCCAGGAACCGTGCGGTCCAGCCAACCAGCTTGGCCGGCGCCGCGGGCTTGCCGTCAGTGGCCGTGGCGACATGCTGAGCCGCCGCCGACAGCCACATCCCGTGCACGATTGGCGAATCCAGGCCGGCCAGCAGCGCTGCGGCGCGGTCGGTGTGGATCGGGTTGTGGTCACCGGAGACCACCGCGAACGCATGCATGTCGCCCGGGGCGGTCAGGGTGGTGTCGCGACGGCGGCGACGCGGGGTGTCGGTGGCGTTGTCCGAGACCGCTCCCCCGGCGCGCACCGGATCGGCCAGCTGAGCCTCGCCGATTCGGCCGCGAATGGCGAACCGCTCCTGCAGGGTCGCCACGATCTCACCGTCGGGCGTGGCGATGCTCACCGCGACCGGCACGACACGGCCGACCTCGGTGTCGTAGGCGGCCGAAGCCGTTGCGGAGACCGTCAATTCGACCGGTTCCTTGGGCAGCGGGGACAGCAGGCGCGCGGCGTGATCGAGATGCACCAGGCTCAGCAGGCCTTCGACGACCGGGAAACCGGTATCGGTGACGGCCGAACCGATGGTCGCGAACACCGCGGGCCAGCACAGGCCGACCACGGCATCCGGAATGACGGTGAGCGTGGGCCACAGATTGTCGACGAAGGCCGCCGTGACGCCGGTGTGGTCGGCGACGCACTCCGGATCCCATCCCACGGTGACCGTTGCGGTCTTGTCGCCGTCGATGTCACGGACCGCCGGAAGCGACTCGGGCGCGTCCACGCCGGCGGCAATCGCCAACACCGAACGCATGGCGGCCGCGGCGTCCTCGGTGGACACCAACGGAGCGCCACCGTCGACGGTCGCGTCCGGCAACGTGAACCGCATGGTGATCCAGGTGTCGGACAACGGCACGCTCAGCACCACGTGCTCGCCGACGACCTCCAGCCGCGCGCCAGTGGAAGGGCTTGTCGCACTGACATTCTCGTGACCGGGGCTGGGGTGGACCTGCCAATCCGACGGCGGCGCGATGCGATGCACCGGGTTGGTGGCGATGCGGCCGGCCCACAGCACGTCGGGCGCGTCGAGCACCACGGCGAGCGGACCCGTGACGTCGGTGCGGACGTGCCGGCGCGACATCACCCGGGTCGGTTCCGCTTTCGGCGGCAGCGCCGCGACCACGTCGTCGATGGCGGCCCGCTCGAAGCGGTCCAGCAGTTCGCCCACCGGCTCGTCGACCCGCGTGATGCCCGCGACCGCCGCGGTACCCGGGATCACGCACACCTGGTCGGCCGGGTAGCGGGCGTCGTGGGCCTGCCACAGCGAGTCGCTGCGCCACCAGCGGCGCACGTCCTTGTCGATGACCGGCACGAAGTTCACCGGCTTGCCCAGCGTCTTGCACAGGGTCACGAAGAACGGGACGTCTGCGGGATGCAGGACGACCTGGCCTGCATCGGGATAGCGGGCCAGCAGCGCCTGGATCGCGGCGTCCGGGTTCTCCAGCAGCGCCGATCCGTCCGGACCGTCGAACAGCGAGTCGATCGGGCCGAAGTCCTTGGGATGCAACCGGGCCTCGGCCCGCTGCAGCATGGCCGCGAACCGGTCGCGCCAGGTGATGTCCAGCCACGGCGACCCGGCCTTGAGACTGTCGGCGGTCGAGTCGCCGGCACCGATCGACAACTCGACGTAGCGGCTGAGCCACTGCTCGTAGCTCATCTCGCCGACATCGCCGAAGTAGGGCTTGGCGGTGCGGGCCATGGCTGCGATGATCTCGTCCCGACGCTCGGCGACGGCGTCTGCGTCACCCGCCACATCATCGAGAAGACGCCCGCAGCGCGAGGCCGCGTTGTCGATCTCGTGAATGTCGGCACCGAGCTGGCTACGGCCGGATGCCATGCCGCCCTGGGCTTTTCCGGCGCCGACCCATTGGTCGGTGCCGGTGGTGCCGACCAACAGCTTCTTGACCTGAGGCGACGTGGTGGCCTCGAGGGTGGCCATCGCCGCGGTACCGACCAGGATGCCGTCGACGGGCATCCGCGGGAAGTCGTAACGCACCGACCATCGGCCCGACAGGTACTCGGCGGCCCGCTCCGGCGTACCGATGCCGCCACCGACGCACACCGTGACGTTGGGTCGTCGACGCAGGTCCGAGTAGGTGGCCAGCAGCAGATCGTCGAGGTCCTCCCACGAGTGGTGGCCACCGGCGCGCCCGCCCTCGATGTGCACGATCACCGGCTTGTCGGGCACCTCGGCGGCGATATTGATGACGGATTTGATCTGGTCGACGGTGCCCGGCTTGAACACCACGTGGCTGATGCCGATGCCGTTGAGTTCGTCGATCAGGTCGACGGCCTCTTCGAGATCGGGGATGCCCGCGCTGACGACGACGCCGTCGATCGGCGCGCCGGCCTGACGGGCTTTCTGCACCAACCGCTTTCCGCCGAGCTGCAGCTTCCACAGGTACGGATCGAGGAACAGCGAGTTGAACTGGACCTCGCGGCCCGGCTGAAGCAACGTCGTCAGCTCGGCGATGCGGTCGTTGAAGATCTCCTCGGTGACCTGTCCGCCACCCGCGAGCTCGGCCCAGTGGCCGGCGTTGGCCGCCGCGGCCACGATCTTCGCGTCGACGGTCGTCGGCGTCATGCCGGCGAGCAGGATCGGTGAGCGTCCGGTCAGCCGGGTGAACTTGGTCGACAGCTTGACCGAACCGTCCGGCAGGGTCTCCACCGTCGGGGTGTAACTCGACCACGCCGGATCGACACTGGGGATCGCGCCGGGGGTGAACAGGCTGCGATGGCCCGGGCGGGTGGCAGCGGGAACGATGCCGATCCCCAGTCCGCGAATCACCGGCGCGGTCACGCGGGTGGCGACGTCACCGGGTCCGAGGTCGACGATCCAGCGGGCTCCGGTCTGGTGGATGCGTTCGACCTCGCCTACCCAGTCGACCGGCTCGATGTAGATCCGCTCCGCGATGTGACGCGCCAGATCGGGGTCGATGCCCGGGCAGCGGGCGACCCACTCATCGACGAGACTGATGGCATCGGCCAGCCGCGGCGTGTGGAATCCGACCTCGGTGAGGATGCGGTTGAACACCGGGCGGAATACCGCGCCGCCACGCAGCTTGTTCTTGCGGTCGGCCTCCTCCTTCTCGGTGATCTTGGCGCAGTACAGCTCGAATCGGGTCAGCTGTTCGGGTGTGCCGGTGATGACCACCGAACGCCGACCGTTGCGGATCGACAGCACGGGTGCCTGCACGGTCCGCACGTCCTGGCTGAATTCGTGCAGCAGTTCGGCGATCCGGGCCGGGTCGGCGTTGGTGACCGACAGCATGGGCGACTTGTCGCCCCGGCCGACCATGCCGCGCCGCCGCGAGATCAGCGATCCCGCGGCCCCCAGCAGCTGTGACATGGCCAGCAGTTCGGCGTCGCGGGCACCGGCCGCCGCGAGCGACTCACAGCCGAAGCAGCCCTGCGAATGCCCGGCCACGACCACCGGCGGCGTCTCGGTCAGATCCAGACCCTGATGTGTCAGAGCGCGGATGGCGGCCATCTGGGTCAGCAGAATGCCCGGCCCCGAGATGGCGATGGCGGTGAGCTGTCGCTGGCTCGGCACCGGGTCACCGGCGGCGTGCGCACGCACCCAGCGCAACGGCTCGAAACCGATCGGGCGGACGACCACGAGCTGGCGGGCTATCGGCTCCAGCAACAGTTCGGCTTCGCCGACCAGCGTGCTCAACTCGGACTCGATGCCGGCCATGTTGACCAGTTCCTCGAGACTTTCCAGCCAGGTGCCGCCCTGGCCGCCGAAGACGACGGCGTACGGCTCGCCGGCATTGAGCAGGTCGACCAAGGCCTGGGTTGACGGTGCGGATCCGGCGACGCTGCCATCGTGGCTTGTGGACACTCGGTCGTGCTCGAAGATCGTCACCTTGTATATCTCCCTGTGCTTCATCACGGCGGAACTTGAACGTCTGCAGTCGACCGGTCCGCGTCGTTTCACACGTCGGCGCGGAGCAGTCCTGCGGAGGTCGGTCAGTGGAGATTCGTCATCGAATCCCCATTCGGATCGTCCGGTCCGATGCGGGCCGGACCGGTGTGGCACCGGCGATCGGTCTTGCCCGACCGACGCTGCGGTGACCCCACCGGATGCACTAAGAGTGGCATAAGGATCTGGCAGGTCGAGGGCGCTTTAGGGGTTACTGACGGGTTCTACGCGCGGGTAACCATGATGTGCGTAACCGGCCGCCGAATAACGGGCCCCGACATAGCGGACAAACGTCCTGCTTGCGGGCGGTTACGGTCCAGTAGCCATAACTGCGCTGATCAAGGCAGCATTGTTATGTAATCGTTATGTAAATATTTTGGCACCCACTTGGTGCGGCGCGGCGACGACCGCCGTCGAAGACGTCCACCGAGCGGTTGGATAAATTTGCTGACATCGGGCGGTCGGGAGCCTCGGCGGTCGCCGTCAGTCCCACTGGCCGAACCGGGGCTTGAGGATGTGGTTGATGTCGACGCCGACGCCGGCCACGCTGCGCTTGTCGATCTCGACCTGGTGCAGGTGCGCGGCGGGATGTGCGATTCTTCCCGGCGAACCCCAGTTGTGCTGCCAAAAGTACGAGCCGATGCCGTCCTGCAAGGCCCATTCGATGGTCTTCGAGTTGGCGTAGATGCCGACCCGCGCGGGGCCGAGGACGGACACCCACCCCTTGAGGTATGGCGCGGCCTGCTGTTTGTACTGCTCATAGGTGGGATCGTCGTCGATCGAGGCGTAGATCGGAGCGCCGTAGCTGCCACCGGCCTCGACGTGCAACTGCCAGCCGCGCTTGGCGTGTGTGACACCCGCGGCCTCACCGCCGAGCCAGTCGGCGGTGTCCTGCTTGCCGTACTGGTAACACGACACGATCTTGAGCCCACCCTGGTAGAGATCACGTGCCTCCGCGAGCTGGATCGGTTTGCCCAGCATCCACTCACCGCCGGGCCGGCGGTCGGATACGTACCGGATGGCGCCGACGGCCCCGGCGGCCCGGATCTCACTCGCCGGGATCACTCCGGCGGCATAGTCGAGCAGCACGCCCAGCGGTTCGGCGGATGCCCGCGGAGCCGTCGACGCGGCCGTCGCGGCGCCCAGACCGACCGCGGCGGGGGCGACGGCCGCGATCTTGAACATGTCGCGGCGGGAGACAGACACGGCCACGGGCATCACAGTACGTCAATGATCCCGATCAACCCGTCAGTCACACCGGTCACATGTCGCCGATTCTGATCGGCATCTGGTCGGTGTTCGGGACCGCCCCGTGCTGTCCCGTCAGTGCGGAGTTCCGCAGGATTCGGGGTCCACCAGCCACGTATCCGCAATGGCGCTGCAACGTCACAACGGCATCCATAGGATTTCGCCATGCCCACCGCCGCCGCCCAGGTCGAGTTGATCGGTGTGCGCAAAGTTTTCGGCGCGCAAGACCGGGCCGAGAAGAAGGTCGTCGCCGTCTTCGGCGCCGACCTGACGATCGCCGGCGGCGAACTCTTCGCCATCCTCGGGCCGTCCGGGTCCGGCAAGACCACGGTGCTGCGCATGATCGCCGGCTTCGAGCAACCCACTTCGGGAGTCATCAAACTCGGCGGACAGGACGTCACCGCACTGCCCCCGGCACGCCGCGACACCAACACAGTCTTCCAGCAGTACGCCTTGTTCCCGCACATGACGGTGATCCAGAACGTCGAGTACGGGCTGCGCGTCCGCGGCGTGGCCAAACCCGAGCGACGACGGCGGGCCGGCGAGGCGCTCGAGATGGTCCGGCTGGCCGACCACGCCACCCGCAAACCCGCCCAACTCTCCGGCGGCCAACAGCAGCGGGTGGCACTGGCCCGCGCACTGGTGGGTCGCCCGAAAGTCCTGCTGCTCGACGAGCCGCTCGGCGCAATCGACCTCAAACTGCGCGAGCAGATGCAGGTGGAACTCAAGGCGATTCAGCGTGAGGTCGGGATCACCTTCGTCATCGTCACCCACGACCAGGACGAGGCCCTGACCCTGTGCGACCGGCTGGCGGTACTCAACGATGGCCGGGTGGAACAGGTCGGCGCCCCCGTGACGTCTACGAGCATCCGGCGAATCGATTCGTGGCCGACTTCGTCGGCACGTCCAATGTCCTCGACGGCGCGCAGGCTCAGGACCTGCTCGGCCGCACCGGCGCGTTCGCGGTGCGCCCAGAGCACATCCTGGTGCTCTCCGACGGCAAGAGCCCGCCGCCGGGCACCCGCTCGGTGGACGCCACCGTCGCCGAGGTGGTGTACGCCGGGCCCACCACCCGGATCACCGCGCGCACCCCGGCCGGCGTCGAGCTGACCGCCACCATGCTGAGCGCCGAGGCGTCCCGCGACCTCGAACACGGCGCTGCGGTGATGCTGGCCTGGCCGGACTCCGCCGTCACCGACCTCAACACCAAACCCGAGGAGTAGCAATGAAATTCACGCCTGTCCCGGTCAAGAAGTCGCGGAGCTGCCGATGCGTCGCGGCGCTCGCGGCCGTCGCCCTGCTGGTCGGCGGGTGCACAAGCTCGTCCGACTCCGGTGCCAGCCAGACACCGCCGAAGCTGACCCCCGCCACGGCGGTGGGCGACGGCGAGGGCGAACTCAATCTGATCGCATGGGCGGGCTACGCCGAGAACGGATCAAACGATCCGGCAGTCGACTGGGTCACCCCGTTTGAGCAGAAGTCCGGCTGCAAGGTCAACGTCAAGATCGGCAACACCTCCGACGAAATGGTGCAACTGATGCGCAGCGGACAGTACGACGGGGTGTCCGCCTCCGGCGACGCGACCCTACGGCTGATCTACGCCGGTGACGTCGCACCGGTCGACACCGACCTGGTGCCCAACTACGCGACCGTTTCCGCTTTCCTCAAGGATCGGCCGTGGAACTCGATCGACGGCCAGATGTACGGTGTCCCGCACGGATGGGGCGCAAATCTGTTGATGTACAACACCGAGGTGGTCAGGGACGTACCCGATTCGTGGGGTGCGGTGTTCCCCGGGAGCGCGCACAAGGGCAAGGTGACCGCCTACGACTCACCGATCTACATCGCCGACGCCGCGCTGTACCTGATGAAGACCAAGCCCGACCTCGGGATCAAGGATCCTTATTCGCTGACCTCCGAACAGCTCGATGCCGCAGTGGAATTGCTTTCCCAGCAGAAGGAGAACATCGGCGAGTACTGGTCGGACTACACCAAGGCGGTGCAGGCCTTCGAGTCGGGCACATCGGTGATCGGCACCACCTGGCAGGTGATCGCGAACACCATCGGTGCCGACAACAAGGTCCAGGTCAACACCGTGCTGCCCAAGGAAGGGTCGACCGGGTGGTCGGACACCTGGATGCTGGGCTCGAAAGCCGCGCATCCCAACTGCATGTACAAGTGGATGGACTGGATCATCTCACCGGAGATCAACGCCGCGGTGGCCGAGTACTTCGGTGAAGCCCCCGCCCAGACCAAGGCGTGTGAACTCACCAAGGACAAGGCGCACTGCGACATCTACCACGCCACCGATGAGAAGTTCGCCGAGCAGATCCACTACTGGACCACGCCGCAGACCAAGTGCGTCGACGGCAGCGGTGACAATTGCACGTCTTACCAGGAGTGGGTCGACAAGTGGCAGCACTTGAAAGGTTAGAAAGGCCAAGGCCACCTCGTAATCCCGCGAGCGGGCATCTCTGCACGCCGACACGCCGCAACTTGCGACGAACTGCGCACGTTCGCGCCGCGGCGACATGAGCGTGCCCCCATCACCGGTGAGCGGGCGCCGTCGCGCGGGACTGGCGCACTACTGATCCCGCCGCTTGCCTGGTTGGTCATCGCCTACCTGGGATCGCTTGCCGTGCTATTGGTTTCGGCATTCTGGAGCACCAACGCCTTCACCGGAGCGGTGGTGCGCACCTTCACCGCCGACAACATCACGGCGGTGCTCACCGACCCGATGTTCCGTACGGCTACGGTGCGGACCATCGGGATCGCGCTGACGGTAACGCTGATCTGCGCCATCCTGGCCGTGCCGATGGCGCTCTACATGGCCAAGATTCGCGTCACCGGCGGTGCGACTGGCGCTGACCGTCGCCGTGACCACCCCGCTGTGGGCGAGTTATCTGGTCAAGGCGTACGCCTGGCGGATGATGTTCTCCCCCGACGGTCCGATGGCCTGGGCAACGGGGCACATCCCGGGCTACGGCTTGACCGCCACCATCGTCACCCTGTCGTATCTCTGGTTGCCGTACATGGTGATTCCGGTGTTCGCCGCGTTCGACCGGGTGCCCGACGCACTGGTCGACGCCAGCGCCGACCTCGGCGCCTCGGGGCTCATGACGCTACGGTCGGTGGTCGCGCCGCTGGTGTACCCCGGGATCGCGGCCGGCTCCATCTTCACGTTCTCGCTGTCGCTGGGTGACTACATCGCCGTGACCATCGTCGGCGGCAAGACACAGATGCTCGGCAACATCATCTACGGGCAGTTGGTCACCGCGAACAATCAGCCGCTGGCCGCCGCGCTGTCGCTCATCCCGCTGGCGGCGATCATCGGCTATCTGCTCGCCATGCGCCGCACCGGTGCGCTGGAGAACATCTGATGTTCACCTCGCCAGTGCGCCGGATCACCCGGGTGTGGACTCTGCTGGTGCTGGTATTCCTCTATGCACCACTACTTCTCGTGGTCGTCAATGCATTCAACCGATCCAGGACCTTCGCGTTTCCGCCGAGCGGGTTCACCCTGCGGTGGTGGACCGCGGCCCTGCGCAGCGACGGCATGTGGCGCTCCCTGGCCAATTCGGTGGTCGTCGGGCTCGCGGCCACCACCATCGCCCTGATACTCGGGACCATGGCGGCCATCGCTGTGGCACGGTACGCATTCTTCGGCAGACACGTCGTCAGTTTGCTTGTCGTGCTCCCCATTACGCTTCCCGGCATCGTCACCGGCATCGCCCTGAATGCCACCTTCACCTCCGCGCTGGGTGTCACCCTCGGGATGGCGACGGTGGTCATCGGCCACGCCACGTTCTGTATCGTCATCGTTTTCAACAACATTGCGGCCCGCCTCCGCCGGATGGGTCCCGACATCGAGGAAGCATCGGCCGACCTCGGCGCATCCGCATGGCAGACGTTCCGATTCGTGACCTTCCCGATGATGCGGGGGGCACTGATGGCCGGTGCAATCCTTGCGTTCGCGCTGAGCTTCGACGAGATCGTCGTCACGACGTTCACCGCCGGACCGACGGTGCAAACGCTTCCGATCTGGATCTTCGGCAACCTGTTCCGGCCCAACCAGGCGCCGGTGGTCAACGTGGTCGCCGCCGCGCTGACACTGGCCGCGATCGTCCCGGTGTGGCTGGCCCAGCGCGTCGGCGGCGACCCGGCGGCAACACGGGTGTGAACCCGGGATTTCCTCGGTAGCCGGGCCGGCTGGCATGATCCAACGCGCGGTTGAGGGTCAACACTGACGAGCATCACCGGAAGACGAGGCGAGCGTGCGGCCCTGGATCGTGTGGTCCATCGGACTCCTGGCCTACATCGTGGCCATCCTGGACCGCACCACGTTGGGGGTTTCCGGCCTCGACGCGGCGGCGCGCTTCCATGCCGGCCCCGGGGTGCTGTCGACGTTCGTGGTGCTGCAGGTCATCGTCTACGCGGCCGCGCAGGTTCCGGCCGGTCTGCTGCTCGACCGGTTCGGTTCGCGTCTGATGATCGTCGGCGGCGGCCTGCTGATGGCGGTCGGCCAGGCGACCCTGGCATTCAGTGAGTCTCTTCCCGCAGCGATCGCCGCCCGCGCGGTACTCGGCCTCGGCGACGCGTTCACCTTCATCTCCGTGCTCCGACTCGTCCCGCACTGGTTCAGCGAACGGCAGATCCCCCTGGTGAGTCAGCTGACCGGCATCTGTGGCCAGTTCGGCCAGGTGCTCTCCGCGGTGCCGTTCGTGGCGTTGCTCGGCGACGCGGGGTGGAGCACGGCGTATCTGTCGGCGGCCGGCCTGGGTGTGCTGGCCGCGACTCTGGCGCTGGCACTGATCCGGGACACCCCGCACGGCCGCGCCGTTCCGGAACATTCCGTCGCGGTTCGGGAAACGTGGTCGCATCTGAAAACCGTATGGCTGCGCCCGGGCACCCGGCTCGGGTTCTTCACGCACATGGGCACCCAGTTCTCCGTGACGACCTTCGCGCTGATGTGGGGTGTGCCCTATCTGACCGAGGCCCAGGGGTTGTCACACTCCATGGCCGGGGCCCTGCTCACGGTTTCGGTTGTCTCGGCGATATCGGCCGGCATCCTGATCGGGGTTTTCACCGGGCGCCGTCCACACCGGCGCACCCGCGTGGTGCTGGGTATCATCGCGAGCAATGCGCTGATCTGGACGGTGGTGCTCGCACTGCCCGCTCCAGCACCGCTGTGGTTGCTGGTGGCCCTCATCGTGGTCATCTCGGTCGGCGGTCCGGGGTCGATGGTGGGCTTCGACTTCGCCCGCACCTTCAACCCGCGCCCGACGCTGGGCACCGCGACCGGAATCGTGAACATGGGTGGTTTCATCGCCTCGCTGTTGGTCATGCAGGGGATGGGCCTGATCATCGGCGCGGCGGGCGGGTATTCGTTCGACTCGTTCCGGCTCGCGTGGTCGGTGCAGTATGCGGTCTGGGCGGTCACGGCCATCGCGATTCTGGTCACCCGCCGCAAAGCCCGGCGCACCATCGGCGACATCGACGAGAGCAAGTACCTGCTCGAATTCTTCGACGAGCGCCATCTCGCCCGCTGAATCCGCGGGCCGGGTCGAGTAGTGGATCACCCGCACCTCCCCCGCCGGGCCGGCCGTGGCCTTTCCCATCAAGCCGATCTGAGGGGAACTCACATGACCGACGACAATTCCACGGTCGAGGCACTGTCCACCGGACGCAGCGGCTGGGGCCGCCTGACCGCCATGATCACCATTGCCCGACGGCAGCTACTCGACGGCAGGGTTCGCCGGTGGCGAGTCCTACCAGCTTTGACCTCGGGTCTGACCATGCCGGGTGCCACCCGTCGCACAAGCTACGTCGAGTCGGCGTCGCAGTGTCGGGTCCGATACCGATTGTGGTCGATCAGCGGGCCTGATACGCGCGGGCAACCCGCGTGACGAACTGATAGACACCGTCCTCGTCCGGGGCCAGTGGTCCCGGACGAGCGTGCGGTGAGGTCAATCCGCGTTGCACGGACTCACAGGCGGCCCAATCCTGGCGATTGGTCAGATCCCAGAAGTCCACCGCGTACGACGGATCGAAATCCGGTTCGGCGGCAATCTCTTTCGGAAACGCCCACGCGCATTCGACATGCGTGCGGTCCACCGCGAGCGGCGTCATGAGGTGGGTCATGACGTAGTCGGGGTGCAGGCTGACCAGAAGGTTGGGATAACCGACCAGGTACATCACCGTGCGCAGTTCGTGCTCGGACAGGCCCTGGATCGCCACGCCGCCACTCTTACCCGTCAGCGACATCGTCTCGGCCCCGTCGATTATCGACATCCAGCCGCCCATCCACGAACCCGGCAGGTCGAGGTTCTCTCCGCTCGTCGGCGGGCTGATGCGGGACAACTCGGGGTGGATCGAGGAGCAGTGGTAGCACTCCTGATAGTTCTCGGCAATCACCTTCCAGTTGGTGGCCAATTCGTACGAGTGCCGGGCGACGATCCTCAGTTCCTCGGGCTGATACGGCGCGACGATGTCCTCCAGACCGGCGACGTGTTCGGCGAAGTCGGTGTCCTCACCGCTTTGGTCCACGAACAGCCAACCGTGCCAGTTCACCAACCGCAGTTCGGTCAGACCGAACTCGCCGGCATTGAAGCCCGCGTCGTCGTTGAACCCGCGCGCGCCGCGCAGCGAACCGTCGAGCCGGTAGGCCCACGCGTGATAGGGGCAGACGATGTTGCGGCGCTTGGTTTCCGCGCCACAGGACAGCAGTTCGTGGCCGCGGTGCCGGCACGTGTTCGCGAATGCACGCACCGCGCCGTCGTCTCCGCGCACCAGCAGCACACCGTTTGCGCCGGACCCCACGGCCCGTTGGCTGCCCGGTGCGGCGATGTCGGCGGCATGCCCGACACAGGTCCAGCCGGAGAAGATAGCCCGCTGCTCCCACTCGAAGACCGCGGGGTCGACGTACGCCTCCCGCGGCAGCATGCGCGACTGCCCGAACGGTGCCAACGCCGCCGCCAGGCCGTCGGCGGGCACCGGCGCGGGGCCACCCTGTTTGAACATACAGTCAGGATACTGTCTCGGACGTCCGCGGTCCAGACCTGGGACTTCGAGTCAGGCGGTGGTCTCCCCCGCAAAGCCGGCGATTCCGCGGTCGGCGGTCTCGTCGCCGCGGGTCATCCGCCGATACACGATGAACCCGACGACGATCGCCAGCACGGCGGCCAACAGCAACAAGGTCGCCAGGGCGTTGAGGGCCGGTGTCGGCGCGGCCCTGGCCGTGTTGTAGATCTTCACCGACACTGGTTCGGTAGAGGCGTCGCCGGACAGATACCGCACCAGCACGAAGTCGTCGATGACATCGGCGAACACCAGTACCGTGCTGGCGAAGATCGCCGGCACCAGCATCGGCAGGGTGACACGGCGCAGCGCTCCGAGCGGAGCGGCCCCGAGATCCATTGCGGCCTCTTCGTATTGCTTACCGACGGTGGCCAGCCGGGCCCGGACCAGGACGGCAGGGTAGGCGAACTGGAACGTCACCAACCCGACCACCTGCGCCGAGGTGCCCAGCGCGATCGGCAAGGCCAGCGATGTCACCACGAACAGCAATGCGACCGCCAACAACACCTCGGGCACCACGAAGCTGATCAGCATCAGCATGTTTGCCCCCGCCGGTAACCGGCCCCGCCACCGGTCGATGCCGATCGCGAACAGCACGCCCAGCGGCACCGTGATCAGCGTGGTGATCACCCCGAGTTTCAATGTCTGGAACAGCGCAGTGTGCAGCGCCGCGTCATGCCAAACCGATTTCGCCGGATCGCCCCAGTACCACCGGAACGAGAAGCCCTGCCAGTTCGTGCGCGACTTGCCGTCGTTGAACGAGAACGCCACCGCGATCAACACCGGCAACAGCGACCACACCAGGTATAAGGCGGTGACGCCCAGCAGAATTCGGGGCGGACGCCATGGATCGCTCCACCACGACAACGGGCTCTTGAGGGAACGGCTCATGTGGCCACCTCGTCCCCGCGTGAGGTGACGCGCACGTAGTAGAACATCGGCAGGATCGTCACGATCAGCACCAGCATCACGAACGCGCCGGCCTGCCCGGTCTGGCCGGGCGCCTGCACACTGTCATTGATCAGGTTGCCGACCATCGCGGTCTTCGGCGACGCCGACAGCATGTCCGAGGTGAAGTAGTCACCCAGCATCGGCAGGCAGGTGAGCAGCACCGCGGCCACGATGGTCGGCCGGCACATCGGCAGCGTCACCCGCCAGAACGATCCGAACCGGTTCGCACCCAGATCGCGCGCCGCTTCCAACGTGGACTGCGGCAGCCGGTCCAGACCGGCGTACAGCGGCAGGATCATGTAGGGCACGTAGCCGTACACCAGGCCGAGGATCACCACCGCCGGCTGACCGGTCAGCCAGTGCACGTCGGCGCTGAACACGCCACCGAGGCGTAGCACCCGGTTCACCAGGCCGTCGTCCTGTAACAGATTGACCCAGGCCAACATCCGCATCATGTAGCTGATCCAGAACGGCGCGATGAGCAATGCCAGCAGCAGGCCCTTGCGCGGGGCCAGCCGGGCCGCGTAGTACGACACCGGAAAAGCGATCAGCAAGCACAGCACACTGGCGGTGAGCACGTAAACGGCGGTTCGGATCAGAGCAGGCCCGAACACACCGCCCGGCCCGATGCGCGCCAGCACGTAGGTGAACTGAGTGGCGTCCCACCGCAGCGGATTCCATACCGGCACCGGGGTGCGGAAGATCGGGTCGACCTGGCCGAACACGATCGCGGCGACCACGTACAAGGGTGCCACCACGAACAGCAGCAGCCAGACGATACCGGGTGCGGCCAGCAGCGGCCACAGCCCAGAAACGCGCTCGCGACGGCGAGGCGTCGGGGGAACAGCGTCCAATGACGGGGTCGTCACCGGCGCCAGGCTCAGGACCCGCCGGCCTTGAATGCGCGCCAGACGTTGTGCCAGGCGGCATCATTGGCGGCGTCGAGTTCGAGTAGCCGGTATCCCACGTCGAAGTATTCGGGCTTGACGATCGCCGGCCTGAGGTTCTCGGGGATGAAGCCGTCGGCGACCAGGCTGTCGGGATTGATCGAGTTCTGCGGCGGCTGGTACCCGATTTGGGTGAAGTTCAGCTTGGCCATCTCGGGTTCGAGCATGTGGTTGAGGAACAGGTGGGACAGCACCGGGTTCCTACCGCCCTTGAGGATGACCATCAGGTCGTTGTCCACCAGGCCTTTGCCGTCCGCGGGGAACCAGTACCGCAGCACCTCTGGGCCGGTGCCCTCGGGCAGGTAGCTCTGCGCGTTGATGATGTCGCCCGACCACATCTGGGCCAGCCCGATCTGACCGGCCGGCAGGTCGCTGTACATGGTGATAGTCACCTTCGGCGAGGTCGCGGCGACCATCGCGGTCAACTGCTCGCCGATCATCGCCAGGTCGTCCGGGTCCGACGTGTTGACGTCGGATTTGCCGGCCCGCAACAGCGGCAACGCCATCGCGGTGTGCCAGTCGTCGATGACCGCGGTCTTGTTCTTGTACTTCGGATCCCACAGGGAGTCATAGGGATTCGCCAGCGAACCGATGTCGTCGGGGACCCGGCCGGCGTGCCAGCCCAATCCGGTGGTGTAGACGGTGTAGGGGACGGTGAACCGCCACTCCTGGTCGTACCAGGGGTTGGTGAAGACCGGCCACACGTTGCTGATGTTCGGGATGTAGCTGTGGTTCAAGGGCTTCACCAGGCCCCCGTTGACCAGCCGGCTGATCTGGTCGTAGCTCGGGAAGTAGATATCGTAATCGACGTTGCCGCCGCGGATCTTGGTGATGGCTTCGTCGGTGTCGTTGAAGGTCGAGATCCGCACGGTGGTGTTGTACTTCTCCTCGAACGATTTCACGACGTCCGGGGACATGTAGTCGGCGTAGCTGTAGAGCTGGAGCGTGGCACCCTGCTCGGGGGCCAGTCCGCCGGCGATCGGCGCGTTGTCCGCCGGAATGTCCCAGGTGACCGGACTGTCGGGGGAGGCGATCTGCAGACTCGGCGACGCCGGCGAGGAGCCTGGTGTCTCGCTGTTCGAACATGCCTGAAAGAAGAGACTCACCGCCGGGGCGCCCGCTGCGAGCAGCGCGGCGCGAGTGAGGAACTGTCTGCGGTTCGGTCCTCGCCGCGTCATCTCATGCGGCAGTTCACTTCCGGTGGGTACAGGCATCCGGGCCTCCCGACTCGCAGTCTTGTGGCTGCATGGACTCTCGCATAGACTGAACGCTCAGTCAAGGTTACTGACCCCTTCTCACCCGCACCCTCCGTTCGCCGGTGAATCAGTACCTGAGCGGAGGTTTCGCCGTGGCTTCGTCGGTGGTCGATCGCGAGGAACCCGATGTCCGTGGCGATCTAGTGGATCACCTGATTGCTGAACAGGAGCAGATCTTCCTGCGCCGCCAACCTCGCAGCACGCAACTGATCAGCCGGGCATGCGCGCACCTGGCCGGTGGCGCGACGTCGAACTGGCAGATCGCCCAACCGCAGGCGGTGTGGATGAGCCACGGCAGCGGATCGAAGGTCTACGACGCCGACGGCAACGAGTATGTCGACATGCACGGCGGCTACGGAGCGTCGATCGCAGGGCACGCACACCCGGCCATCGTCGCAGCAGTCACCGAACAGGTCAGGCGTGGAACACATTTCGCGCAGCCCACGGAGGACGCCATCTTCAACGCCGAGGAACTGGCCCGCCGGTTCGGGCTGCCCCTGTGGCGATTCGCCAACTCCGGCACCGAAGCCACCATGGATGCCGTGCATCTGGCACGCGCATGTACCGGTCGGGATCTCATCATCAAGGTCGAGGGCTGTTACCACGGACACCACGATTCGGTGCAGGTTTCCGTGCTCCCGGAAGCCGACGAAGTGGGCCCGCGAGAGCATCCCACCGCCGTGCCCGCCAACGGCGGAATCCCCCGGGCGATCCGCGATCTGGTGGTCGTGGTTCCGTTCAACGACCCCGAAGCCGTGGCCCGAGCGCTGGCCGAGCACCAGGACCGCGTCGCCGCGATGATCCTCGAACCGGTGATGATGAACGCCGGCATCATCCCGCCCGACGACGGCTATCTGGCGGCCATCCGCGGTCTCCTGCACGCCGCGGGCGCGCTGCTGATCTACGACGAGGTCAAGACCGGATTCACCACAGGACCCGGTGGGATCACCGCGCTTTCGGGCGTCCTCCCCGATATCGTGTGCCTGGCCAAGGCGCTGGGCGGCGGCATCTCGGTTGCCGCGATCGGTGGGTCAACAGCCGTCATGTCCGCCATCGCCGACGGGCGCTACGAACAGGTGGGCACATTCAACGGCAATCCCCTCGCGATGGCGGCCACCCGCGCCACCCTGACCGAGGTGCTCACGTCGGAGGCCTACGACCATCTCGACGCGCTGGCATGCCGGTTACGCAACGCACTGGAGTCCGTCATCGCCGCCCACGGTCTCGACTGGCACGTCGTGACCGTCGGCGCCAAGGGGTGCGTGACGTTTCGCCGTGAACGCGTGCGGGAGTTCCGCGATTTCCTGCAGATCGACGAGCGGTTGGGCCAGCTGCACTGGCTCGTCCAGCACAACGGCGGGGTTTTTCTGCCGCCATGGGGCAAGGTGGAGCAATGGCTGCTTTCCGTCCAGCACGACGAGTCCGACACCGACCGGTTCGCCGCCAACTTCTCCCGGCTGGCGACGGCGGTGGCACACTGAACCGGGAACCCCGCCGGTGACCGGCGGCGCAATCCGGCTGCATCAGCTGACCAAGTCATTCGACGGCGAACTCGCCGTCAACGGCATCGACCTGGAAATCCCCGGCGGCCAGTTCTATTCGCTGCTGGGCGCATCGGGCTGTGGCAAGACCACGACCCTTCGAATGATCGCCGGATTCGAGAAACCCGACTCCGGTCGCATCGAACTCGACGGCCATGACGTCGCGGACGACCCTCCACACAAGCGACCGGTGAACACCGTGTTCCAGACCTACGCACTGTTTCCGTTCATGTCGGTGTGGGACAACGTCGCATTCGGGCTGCGGTATCAGAAGACGTCCCGCGAGCAGACCAGGCGCCGGGTCGGCGAGGCGCTCGAGCTGGTTCGGATGACCGACTTCGCCAAGCGCCGCCCTGCCCAGCTGTCCGGTGGTCAGCAGCAGCGCGTCGCGCTAGCCCGCGCGCTGGTGCTGCGGCCGCGGGTGCTGCTGCTCGACGAGCCGCTCGGAGCGCTGGACGCCAAGCTGCGCAAGCTGTTGCAGCTCGAACTGCGGTCGGTGCAACGCGAAGTCGAGATCACCTTCGTCTACGTGACCCACGACCAGGAAGAGGCGCTGACGATGAGCGACCAGATCGCCGTCATGGCCGGCGGCCGGGTCGAGCAGGTGGGTCCGCCGCGGGAGATCTACTCCGCACCCGCTACCACATATGTCGCCGGATTTCTGGGCGCCGCCAACATCTTTGACGCCGAGGTATTGGAATGCTCGGGCGGGTCCGCCGTCTGCCGGTCGATGTCCACCAGGCTGGGCGCCTCCGTCGACTGGGCCTGTCCGCCCGGCCCCGCCGCGATCGTCATCCGGCCTGAGCGCATCGCGTTGCACCGCCCCGACGACACCGTGACACCGGGCCGCAATGTGATTCCCGGGACCGTGGCGGCGGTGGTCTACCTCGGGTCCTCGACCCAGGTTCACGTGGACGTCGGCGAGTCCTGCGCCCTGGTGGTGGAAGTCGCCAACCACGCCGGACCGCAGTCGGTCGAGTTGGCCGCCGGCAGCCCAGTGCATTGCGTATGCACCGCCGATGCGGTGCGGGTGCTCACCCGCAGCGCCACCGCGGTGCTCGGAGATCCGGTAATCGAACCGGAGAATGCGCTGAGCCCGCCCTGAGCCTCAGCGCCGCCGGGATTTACCGGGCACCTTGCCATTTCGTGTTCGTATCGCGGCATGCTTCTTGGCCGGCGACAGATTGAGTTCACGCTCGGCGAATCCCATGGCGATCTGGTAGGCGATCTCGGAATCCACCTCCGGATCCTCCAGTGCGACCTGAATCGATAGCCCGTCGAGCAGGGCGGCGAACTCGAGGGCGAACATCTTGGCGTCCACGCTGGCCCTCAACTCGCCCGAATCTGCTGACTCCAGCGCGTCGGTGATCATTCTGCGCCATCGCGCATCCAGCTCGATACGCCCCGCCTTCACCTCGTCGTGGCGAAACGCCTGCGCCCACAGGTCAAACCACAGACCCCAGGCACCCGGAACCTCGTCGTCGTCGTCGCCCTCCGGCACACACGTCCACCGGATCAGCAGCGACAACCGTTCGCGCAGCGAACTCACCTCGGCGAGCATCTCCTCTGCCGTGCTGTAGAACGACTCCTCCGAGTACCGCAGAGCGTCGACGAGCAGACGGTCGCGGGTGCCGAAATAGTAGATGACCAGAGCAGAGCTCACGCCCGCTCGCTTGGCGACATCGGCGATGCGGGTGTCGGAAAAGCCGCGCTCGCAGATCAGCTCAGCTGCCGCGCGCAGCATCTGGATGCGGCGCACCTCGTTGTTCTCGGTGGCAGGTGCCGGATCGGCCATCGTGTTCGGTCTCCCCTCCCGCAAGAGCATCGCTGCACTTGTCCGAAGCCTAACACTTGGTTAGATTGAACAGTCAGTCAAGATCGCGGGAGCACGGACGAAAGTGGGGCCCGATGTCGAACAACGCTGGAATGAACGACGCCGGAACGAACGACTACGACGCGTTGGTGATCGGCGGCGGCCACAACGGCCTCGTCTCCGCGGCCTACCTCGCCCGCTCCGGCGCACGAACACTCGTGCTGGAGTCCCGCAAGAGCCTGGGCGGGGCGGCGACCACCGAGGCGCCCTGGGACGACGCCCCGCATCTGCGGGTGACCCGATTGTCCTATGTGATGAGCCTGATGCCGCCGACCATCGTCGGTGAGCTGAACCTGAAAAAGCATGGCTACAAGGTGCATCCGATGGGCCCGTCCTACCAGGCGTTTCCCGAGGGTGGGTCACTGATCATCTACGAGGACGACCCGGCGCGCACCCACGAGCAGCTCGCCAAGTTCTCGAAGAAGGACGCGGACGCGTTGCCCAAGTACAACGCCTGGCTCGAGGGCATCGCCGACGTGATGGGCCCGCTGCTCACCCGGGTGCCACCGAACATCGGGTCGAAGCGGCCCTCGGATCTGCTCGATCTGGGCAAGCTGGCCTGGAGCCAGCGTGGCATCACCCCACGCATCACCGCCGACATCACCCGGCTGCTCACGATGAGCATCGCCGATCTACTCGATGACTGGTTCGAGTCGCCGCACATCAAGGGGTTGATGGCGGTCAACGGCATCATCGGCACCTGGGCCGGCCCATACGAGCCCGGAACCGCCTACGTGATGGCACACCACTCGATTGGCGACGTCGGTGACGGCCAACTCGGCAGCTGGGGATATCCCGAAGGCGGCATGGGCGGCGTGTCGGAGGCCATCGCCCGGTCGGCCCGCAGCTTCGGCGCCGAAATCCGAACCGAAGCAAAGGTCTCCCGCGTGCTCACCCGCAGCGGACAAGTGTGCGGAGTGGTACTCGACAACGGGGACGAAATCACTGCCCCGTTGGTGGTCACCACCCTGCACCCGAAAATCGCCTTTCTCGAACACCTTTCACGGGCCGAGCTGCCGGACGACTTCGTCGGCGACATCGAGCACTGGAAGACCCGCAGCGGCGTGGTCAAGATCAACCTCGCCCTGGCCGAGCTGCCGAGTTTCACCGCCGACCCGAGCTCGGGCATGGCCGAACATCTCAGCGGTTCGATCGAGATGGCCCCGACGATGGAGTACCTAGAGGCCGCGTTCCAGGATGCCCGGACCGGACATCCGGCCGCGCTGCCGTTCAGCGATGGCGTCATTCCCACCACCCTCGACAAGACCCTGAATCCCGATGGAACACACGTCATGTCGTTGTTCACGCAGTGGGTACCGGCGGATTGGGCCGCTGAACCGCATACCGAGGAACTCGACGCCTATGCCGACCGGGTGATCGAAACCTACGACCGGGTGGCGCCCGGCTTCAAGTCCTCGATCACCCACCGCGACGTCGTCGGGCCGCACGAGATGGAACAGGAATACGGCCTCATCGGCGGCAACATCTTCCACGGCGAGTTGTCACTCGAACAGCTCTTCCACATGCGGCCCGCGCCCGGATACGCGGACTACCGCACACCGATCGCCGGTCTGTACAACGGTGGTTCGGCCACCCATGCCGGCGGCGGAGTCTGCGGCATTCCGGGCTGGCAGGCGGCGCGTGCCGCCCTGGCCGACCAGAAGCGGGGCAGCCGGCGGCGGCTCTCGGCGCTGGGCAGGCGGCACTGACCGACCGCCGCGCCGCGGTGGCGGCCATGCTGGGCGCCCGGTCGCTGGCCGTGGTGGGCGCCAGCGCGCGGGTGGACAGCTTCGGTGCGCGCATGGTCACCGAGGCGCTGCGGAGTTCGGCACGGGTGCATCTGGTGAACCCGCGCTACGACCGGATCGGCGATCTCCCGTGCGCACCGACGCTGGAAGCGCTCGACGAGCCGCCGGACCTGGTGCTGCTCGGTGTACCGGATGCGGCGCTGATCGACCAGTTGACGTCCGCGGCGGCGGTGGGCGCCCGCTCGGCGGTGCTGTTCGGGTCCGCCAACGGAGCAGCACTGCGGAGATCGCTCGCCTCGATCGCCACCGGCGCCGGCATGGCGATGTGCGGCGCGGGCTGCATGGGGTTCGTCAACAATGCCACCGGAGTGCGGGCACTCGGCTACCTCGAACCCGATCCGCTTCCCCCGGGCGGTATTTCGCTGGTCACCCATTCCGGCTCGGCATTCTCCACAATGCTGCGCACGCGGCGCGGATTCGGCTTCCGGCTGGCGGTGTCCTCGGGTCAGGAACTCGTCACCGACACCGCCGACTACGTCGAGTACGCGCTCGACGATCCGCAGACCGCGGTGCTCGGGCTGATGATGGAAACGCCTCGGTCCGGAGTACGCCTGCGGGCGGCCCTGATACGCGCGGCGGACAACGGTATACCGGTGGTGCTCCTCGCCGTCGGTGGCTCGCCGCGGGGTCAGAGCATGGTCGCCGCGCACTCGGGTGCGCTCGCCGGCGATGCCGCCGGGTGGTCGGCGTTCTGCGCGTCCACCGGAGCCGTACGCGTGACCGACCTCGCCGAGTTCACCGACACGCTCGAGCTCTTCGCGGCGGGCCGGCGGGCGCGCCACCCCGGCGGTATCGCGACCGTGCACGATTCCGGCGCAGAACGCGCGTTGTGCGCCGACGTGGCGCACGACTTGGGTGTCGAATTCGCCGATCTGTCTGCCGACACGCTGACGACCCTCAGCGGTTTGCTCGACGACGGCCTGAAAGCCGCCAATCCCCTCGACGTGTGGGGCACCGGTGCCGACACCCGCGCGTTGTTCGGCACGTGTCTGCGCACGATGTCACAGGATCCGGCGGTGGCCGTCACCGCCTTGGCGATCGACCTGCTGACCGAATACGACGGCGACACCGCATACCCGGACGCCGTCCTCGATGTCACACGGGACGCTGCGGCACCATTGGCGGTACTCGCCTCGGTGCCCTCGGCAATCGACGGGGCAACGGCACAACGACTGCGCGACAACGGCGTTCCAGTGCTGGAGGGAATGCGCAGCGGTCTGGCGGCGCTGGCACATCTGGCCGCGTGGCCACTGCCGGTCGAGCCACCCACCGCCGTGCCGGACGGGGATCGTCGGCAGCGCTGGCGCGAGTGCATCGCGACAGGCGCGGTGGCGCCGTTCGACCTGCTCGCCGACTACGGCGTACCGGTTGTCTCGTCACGGACCGCCCGTTGTTCCGACGATGCCGTGTCGGCCGCCCACGAGATCGGCTATCCCGTCGCCCTGAAGACCCAAGGTGCGCCGCACAAAACCGACGTGGGCGGAGTATCCCTCGGTATCGCCGACGACGACGCACTGCGGGCGGCATATGTCGCGATGGCGGCGGCGCTCGGTCCGGCGGTGAGTGTCGAGGCGATGGCACGACCCGGCGTGGAGGTGTCGGTCGGCTTCGTCCACGACGACGCCTTCGGCCCATTGCTGGTGGTGGCCGCCGGCGGCGTGACCGTGGAGCTGCTCGACGACCGGGCGGTGACCTGCCCGCCCGTCTCCGCGGCCGGCGCCCGCAGACTGCTGGCCTCACTGCGGATCGCCCCGCTGCTGTCCGGCTGGCGGGGCGCGCCGGCCGTGGACATCGAGAGCCTCGCCGCCGTGGTCACCGGATTCTCGCAAATGGCAATCGAACTCGGCGATGTGCTGGCGGCCGTCGAGGCCAATCCGGTGATCGCCACCCCGTCCGGCGCGGAAGCGGTGGACGCCCTGGTGATCCCTCGGCAGAGGACTCAGACGATCGAGACTCAGACGATCGAATAGACCTTCCGCAGAGTTTCGGGGATGTCACACCCGCCGGCCATGCGTGACCATCGGCACACCACCGGCCTCCTCCAGCGGACCCAGTGCTCCAGTTCGGCGTCGGCGGCTCCGGCCAAATTGGGCATCAGGACAGCACCGTTCATGAATAGACCCGCTCCGGGAAGGGCAGTGAGATCGGTTCGGGCTCAAGACGACTGCGGCCGTCGGCGTCGAACCGGTCCAGACCCAGGTCGGTCAGATCCAGCCAGCCGCACTCCCCCGTCATCGCCAGATCCGCGGCGACCTGCGCGACCGCCGGGCCCCACATCATCCCGTGACCGGCGGCCGAAGCGACGACCGTGCCGGCCACCGGCCCGTCGTCGGCGAGCAGCGGACCCAGGATCGGCAAATGATCGGGTGTGTAGTCGATGGTCGCTGCCCACGTGCGACGCAGGCCGAGACCGCGGACCGCCGGATACAGCTCCTCGATCCGGTCGCGGGCCTTCTGGTAGTACAGCCAGTCGAAATCGACGGCGACGCCCGGTTGTTCTGCGGGGTTGCTCATCCCCCACAGCAGCCCACCGGATTCACCAGGGCGCCAATAGATTCCGGATACGACGTCGAACACCATCGGCAACGCGTGGACGTCGACGGGCAGTGGTGCGGTGACCACCACCTGGTGCCGGGTCCCGCCCGCCGGTATCCGGCCCCCCGCGGTCGCTCCCACGTCGGCCAGTTGCGGGCCGCCGGTGAGCACCACGCGGTCGGTCGTGATCGGCCCAGCCGAGGTGTCCACACCCACCACTCGGCCCCGCGCGACGCGCAGGCCGGTGAACGCGGTGTGTTCTCGGACATCGACGGCGTGCGCGGTCAGAGCAGCGGTATAGGCCAGTACATTGCGGGGCGCGTCGATATAGCCGTCGCCCGGCGCGTTTGATGCGCCGAGTGTCACTCCCGGCGCAATACCGGTGTCCCGGGCGTCGATGTCCGATCCGGACAGCCACTCCACGTCCAGACCCAGAGACTGCTGCAGCGCGATCCGGGCATGCGCCTGGGTCACCTCGGCCTCGCTGAAACACGGCATGAGATAGCCCTGTGCCGTGAAGCCGCAGTCGAGCGGGAAACGGTCCCCGCTGGCGCGATAGAACTCCTGACTGCGCATACCCAACCGGATGGCGGTCTCGGTGCCACCCTGGGCGCGCACCATTCCGGCGGCCCGACTGCTGGCGCCATCGCCGAGGGTGGCGGCCTCGAGCAGGATCACCTGCTTCACACCGCTTTCGGCGAGCAGCACCGCCGTCCATGCACCGACGGTGCCGCCCCCCACCACCACCACGTCGGCGGTCGAGGATGCGCTGGTCATAGTAGGAGACGGTGACATAGACTGAACGATCAGTCAAGAGCATCGGGCAGGGCCCAATGGAGGGAAACACCGCATGTACGGACTGACAGCGCAGGATCGACGCATCCGGGACAAGGCCGCCGAATTCGCCGAATCGCTCATGCCCTACGAAGTGGACGCCGAGATGGCCGGGGGCCGACTGCCCGACGAGTTGACCGCCCAGTTCCACCGGCGTGCCATCGAACTGGGACTGTACGGCACCAACATGCCCACCTCGGTGGGCGGCCCCGGTTGCACGGCGCTACAACAGGTCCTGGTGCAGGAGCAGGTGGGCCGGGTGACCAACGGTCTGGCCTGGGCAGCGCATACGCCGCCGCAGTGGTGGGCCGATGTCGCCACCGACTATCAGCTGGACCGCTGGCTGCTACCCGCTGTGCGCGGTGAGAAGCACGAGGCATACGCGATCACCGAGGAATTCGCCGGTTCAGATGTCTCCGACCTCGCGGCCACCGCCCGTCGGGAGGGCGACGAGTACATCGTCAACGGAACCAAATGGCACGTCACGTCCTACAACCTCGCCGACTACCTGTTCGTGCAGGCGGTGCTCGAAAACGGGGAATTCGCAGGCGATCACGTCCTGCTGGTGGTCGATCTGCCGTGGCCGGGCGTGGCGGTGGTCCGGACCCCGCACTACAGCCACCACATCGCCGACGAGCACCCGATCGTCTCGTTCACCGACGTGCGCCTCCCGGCGGCGAACCTGGTCGGGGCCGAAGGGCAGGGTATGACCTTCACGCAGGACTGGTTCCGCTTCGAACGGCTCATGGTGGCCTCGCGTTGTGTCGGCGCGGCGCAACGACTCGTCGACGAGATGACGGATTTCGCGCGTATCCGCGTCATCGACGGGAAGCCCCTGGGCGAATACCAGTTGGTGGCGGGAATGCTGGCCGACAGTGCCACCGAACTGTTCGCGGCGCGCACGATGCTCTACGAGGTGGCCCGGTCCATCGACACCGGGGCGGACCGCAAGACCTTGCACGGCCAGGCCTCGATGGCCAAGCTGTACTGCTCGGAGATGGCCGGCAGGGTGGCCGACCGCGCAGTCCAGGTGTTCGGTGGCCGGGGCTACATGCGCGAGAACGTCGCCGAGCGGATGTTCCGCGAGCTGCGCGTCGAGCGAATCTGGGAGGGTGCCAGCGAGATCCAGCGCCTCATCGTCGCGCGGCAGCTGATGAACCGCGGGCCACAGGCATTGCTGAACTCACCGTCGATTCAGCACTCCGGTACGCGGCGTGCGAGTGCGGGTGTACCTGACCGCTGACTCGATGCACCGATCGACCCGAGCGGCGGCTGGAAAAAGCCGCACTGTTTCGGCGACAGCCCCGCCCACGGGCTCGATGGCTGCAGTTCTTCAGCCGTGGCAAAGTAGTCACCACATGTTGGCTCGATCTGGGCTTTCCCGGAACAACTGAAACGAAGGACCCTGTGATGACTTCCCTCTCCGAAGCGATCCTGCCCGGTGGACAGACCCTCGACGCTGCGATCGCCGAAGGCAGGCGCGCCTACGAGCTGGACCGCAAGCACGTCTTCCACTCCTGGTCGGCGCAGGCTCAGCTCAAGCCGATGACGATCGTGGCGGCCCAGGGCTCCTACATCTGGGACGGTGAGGGCAACAAGCTGCTGGACTTCTCCTGTCAGCTGGTGAACACCAACATCGGTCACCAACACCCGAAAGTTGTTGCCGCCATTGCCGACCAAGCCACCAAGCTGTGCACGGTGGCCCCCCAGCATGTCAACGCCGCCCGCTCTGAGGCCGCCCGCCTGGTCGCCGAGCGGACGCCGGGCGACCTCAACCACATCTTCTTCACCAACGGCGGTGCCGACGCCGTCGAGCACGCAACCCGGATGGCGCGTCTGCACACCGGCCGCTACAAGGTGCTGTCGCGGTACCGCTCCTACCACGGCGGCACCGACACCGCGATCAACCTCACCGGCGACCCGCGACGCTGGCCGAACGACTACGCCAGCGGCGGCGTCGTGCACTTCAACGGACCGTTCCTGTACCGCTCGTCGTTCCACGCCGAGACGGAGCAGCAGGAATCGCAACGCGCGCTCGACTACCTCGACCGGCTGATCCAGATGGAGGGGCCCGACACGTTCGCGGCGATCGTCCTCGAGTCGGTGCCCGGCACGGCCGGCATCATGGTGCCGCCGCCCGGCTACCTGGCCGGCGTCCGCGAGATCTGCGACCGCTACGGCATCATGTTCATCGCCGACGAGGTGATGGCCGGCTTCGGCCGGACCGGAAAGTGGTTCGCCATTGACAACTTCGACGTCGTGCCCGACCTGATCACGTTCGCCAAGGGTGTGACGTCCGGCTACGTGCCGCTGGGCGGGGTGGCGATGAGCGACGCCATCTACGCGACGTTCGCCGATCGTGCCTACCCCGGCGGCCTGACCTACTCGGGTCATCCGCTGGCGACGGCCTGCGCCGTGGCCACCATCAACGCGATGGAGGACGAGGGCATGGTGACCAATGCCGCTCGCATCGGCGAGGAGGTGCTCGGGCCGGGCCTGCGCGAATTGGCCGACCGGCATCCGTCGGTGGGCGAGGTTCGCGGCCTCGGGGTCTTCTGGGCCATCGAACTGGTCGCCAACCAGGTCACCCGTGAGCCGTTGGCACCCTACGGCGGTTCCAGCCCGGCGCTGAACGCTGTCGTCGCGGCGTGCAAATCCGGTGGGCTGCTGCCGTTCTCGAACTTCAACCGCATCCACGCCGTGCCTCCGTGCAACGTCAGCGACGAGGAGGTGGCCGAAGGGCTGCGCATCCTCGACGCCGCGCTGACGGTCGCCGACGGGTACGTGAGCCAGACCTGAGTTAGGCCGGCACCGCCAGGAATTCGAACGCCGTCGCTTCCTCGAAGTTCCCGCTCGCCTCGCCGGCATACACGGACTTCTCGCCCTCCCCGAGTTCGAGCTTGTAGGTCTTGGTCAAGTCGAGATTGTCCAGTTCGACCCAGAACGTGTTGGGCGCCAGCGCCGACTCGAAGACGTACCGCAGGCCCTTGTGGTCCACCGCGGTTCGCCAGCGCGTCGAGGAGATGTTCGGCTCCTCGGCCGTCGAGATGCCGTAGGGCACCGAGGCGTTGCGGACGACGCTGAGCACCGAGGCCACCGCCATCTTCGGATCGCTCGTCTTCGGAATTGCGTTGATGTAGAACGATGCCCGCACGAACCGGTCGGCTGCGCGGTTGGTGCCCGGCAGCATCACCTCGCCTCCGATCTCCGACCAGTACTCGTTGATGGCCAACTGTTTGTCGAAGACCGGTGAGTTGGTCATCACCTGGTAGTCGCGGCTGTGGTGGATGACCTGGGTGCCGTCGATGTACTCGACGATCGCGCTGTCGCCGGAGGCGTCGGACATGGACAGGTGCAAGGTGGCCATCCGCTTCTCACCCGGCACTTCGGCCGACAACACCGACAGCGGATCGGCGGTCAGTGCGGCCACGGCCTCGGCCACGCTGCCGAAACTGTCGAGCACGTACTGAGCCCAGATCGCCAGCGAGATGGCCCGCCCGTTCGCGGGGGCCTGTGGGTACTGCGATTCGGCCAGCCACAGCAGGTTTGCCGCCAGGCCCGCCTCGTTGAGACCGTCGGTGGAGCAGATGTCGTAGCCCGAGGCGATGACGCTGCCGTATTTCGAGGTCCACTCAACCGAATTCGGACCGGCCAGCCCGGTGCGATGAACTCCCCGCGGCATCACCCAGAGATTTGTGCCGATCTCGAACTTCCAGTCCATCGACCTGCCGGTGACGATCCGATCGTCGTCGCCGAGGTAGACCACGCGTGTGCACATGCGGCCCGACTTTAGTACGCGGGTGACGCGGCCGGCGGACTGGATCACGCGGCGTGGAGGTGTCGATCCGCATAGCCGGTAACCCCGCCCGCAGTTCGTAGGCTGCTAACCGTGGTTCCCGTCGCGCTCGTCGTCATCGCGGCGATCAGTCAGGAACTGGGTGCGGCGTTGGCGGTGACCCGGCGCTCGGCCCGCTCGGCGCGGTCTTCGTCCGGTTGGCGGTCTCGGCGGTGGTTCTCGGTGTGGCGATGCGACCCCAGGTTCGCGGGCCTGTCGCGGCGCGCCTGGGTGGCCGCGCTCGGACTGGCGGCGGCGTTGGCCGTGATGAACACCTGCTTCTACTTTGCCATCGCCCGCATCCCGCTGGGGATCGCGGTGACGCTTGAAGTCCTTGGGCCACTTATTCTTTCGGTAGTGGTGAGTGTACGCCGGACAGCATGGCTGTGGGCATTGCTGGCCTTCGCCGGCGTCGCACTGCTCGGGTTCAGTCAGCGCCGGCTCGGCGACATCGATGCGATGGGTGTGCTGTTCGCCGCCGCCGCGGCGGTCGCCTGGGCTGCCTACATCGTGGCGTCCGCACGCGCTGGCGCGGCATTGCCCCGCCTGGATGGACTGGCGCTCGCGACGGCGTTGGGCGCGCTGGTGATCGCCCCGTTCGCCTTGGCCTCGATCGACCCTCCGGCCGCACTACATTGGGATGTTGTCGGCCTGGCCCTGGTTGTGGGCCTGATGTCGTCGGTGATTCCCTACTCGCTGGAACTTCTGTCGTTGCGCCGGTTGTCGGCGGAGACGTTCGCGGTCCTGATGTCGATCTCCCCCGTCACGGCAGCTGTCGCCGGCTGGCTGGTGCTCGGGCAGCAACTGGGTGTCCAAGGGTATCTGGCCATCGTTTTGGTGTCCGTCGCGTGCGTCGAAGCGGTTCGGTCCGCGCACAGGTCAGGGACCATCACGAACTGACGAATTCCCCCGACCCGGTCCTCCTCGCCGAAGTGTCCCGGCGACCGCGTTGTCATAGCGCTCCATGGCCCACGCCCAGAAGTCGAAATCCACGGTGCTGGAACTATTCTGAATACATCCCCACAGCGTCCAGCCGTACTGCGACACCGTGCCCTGCAGACGGGCGCGGGCCAGTTTGTGACGTAACGCGCGCCCGTAGTACGCGGTCACCAACTCCGCGAGCTGATCCACCGACAACCGGCACTCGCGCCAGATGTTGCCGAGTTCGAAGCAGGGATCGTTGTTTCCGAGTACTCGTAGTCGATCAGCCAGACCCTGTCGCCGTCCTCGAGGCAGTTGGCCGCAAGCAGATCGTTCTGGCACGGCACCGTCGCCGCCGGAGTCGCCGCCAGCGCCCGCCGCACCCTGTCGAATCGTTCCGAGTGGTCGAGATAGTCGGCGGGCAGCCGGAACCCGTTTTCGGCGACCACCCGCAGATACTGCGGTTGCAGCGAGAACATGTCGAAGTCATTGCGAAAGCGCGGTCCGGCGTGCAGCGCGCGGCAGCCGACCGCGACTTGGGCGATCACCCCCGGACGCTGGAAGTCCTCGTTGCGCAACGTCACACCGTTGAGAAAGCCGACCAACAGGACGCCGAGATAGGGGCGGTAGTCGATCACGGGAGCACCGACACCGGCTCGCTGCGCCGCCCGGCTGTTGTAGAACTCGCTTTCCCGGTCGATGCCCAGCAGGTTGGCCGGGTCGGGGCAGCGCGCCACGTAGACGCCGTCGTCGGTGGTCACCTTCACGTTGCGGTTGGTCAGTCCGCCCGGGAGGTCTTCGAGGTCACGACTGCGACCGGCCAGTGCCGGAAGTTGGTTCAGCATCGCGTTCAGCTCGTCGTCGGTGAGCGTCAGCGCCACGCCGAACACGCTAATCCGCCACGTGCCCAGACCGCAAAAGTTGCCGGACGCTATATGCAGAAATACCATTTCCGCAGATAATCGCGCGTGTTGGCGCACCGACCACGTGCGATAAGGTGTTGCTCTCAGTATTCGCAAGTAACGTCATTCTCGATGTGCCCCGCATGTTGATGAGGGCCTCACCCCGGGAGAACGATGGCATCCAACAACGACGCGCTCTCATTGGCCGAACAGGCCGAGGCCCGAGCCGCTGAGGCCGAGGCACAAGCGGCAGCAGCTCGCGCGCACGCCGAGGACCTGCGTGCGCAGAAGACGGGGCGCACAGCCGAGACCACGGCCGGCGTGACCACCGAGCTGGCGGGCGCCGACGAGGACGACGCGCCCGCCGATCCCAGGCGCATGCCCATGCGCAGGACCCTCGCCACAGCCGTTGCCGCCCTGCTCGCGTTCGCATTGGTGGCGGCCAACGGCTTGATGCTGTGGCATGGTTATCAGGCCTCGCAGCGCCGGGCGCAGGAGGCTGAATTCACCGCGGCGGCCAAGCAGGGCGTCGTCAACCTGTTGTCGCTGGACTTCAACAAGGGCGATGGAGACATCAAACGCCTCATCGACAGCACGACGGGCGACTTCCGTGCGGACTTCGAGAAGAGTCAGAACGACTTCCTGACGGTCATGAAGGATGCCAAAGTGGTGACCAACGCAGCCGTCAAGGCCACCGCCGTCGAGTCGATGACCAAGGATTCCGCGCACGTCCTGGTGGTCGCGGCATCGCAGGTTTCCAATTCGGCCAGCGCCCAGCAGTCGGCCCGCGGGTGGCGCCTGGCCGTCACCGTCCAACGGGACAACGGCCAACTCAAGATGTCGAAAGTCGAGTTCGTACCGTGACCGGTGATCAGGGATCGAATGAAACCACAGAACTCACCGAGACCGAGGCCGCCGAGGAGTTGACGCAAGCCGACACCTCGAACGTCGAGGACGAAGCCGACATCGCGATCGTCGCCGACGTGGTTCCGGTCCGACGCCGCACGTGGGCCCGGGTCGCCAGCGGGGCGCTCGCGGCGCTGATGATCGCGTCCGTCGGCCTGACGGCGTGGCTGTATTTCAGCTTGTACCGCCCGGACCAGCAGACCGGTCAGGCTGCCTCCGACACGGCTCTAGACGCGGCCAAGGACGCAATAGTGGCCGTGCTCTCCTACACACCCGAGAGCCTCGACAAGGATCTCGACAACGCAAAGTCACATCTGACCGGTAACTTCCTGACGTACTACACCCAGTTCACCGATCAGGTGGTACGCCCGGCGGTCAAGACCAAGCAGGTGTCGACGACCGCCAATGTGGTCCGCGCTGCGGTGTCGGAGATGAGTCCGGACGAGGCTCGGGTGCTGGTGTTCGTCAACCAAACGACTACCAGTTCGGAGCGCGCGGAACCGTCGATGGCCGCCTCGAGCGTGGTCGTCACACTCGACAAGGTCGACGGCAAGTGGCTGATCTCCGCGTTCGATCCTGTCTAGTCCGTCAGTCCGGAGCGACCTGGTCGGGCTGGTTCGCCACCGCCTCGATGATGGACGGACACACCCGCTTCGCGGGGACTCAGCGACTCTCGCCGGAGTCCGAATCGTCGATGCGCACCATCTGCAGGTACTCTCCGACGAATAGCGGCGGGTAGACGCCGACACCGGTGCGCTCCATCCAGTCCGCGGCCACGTCGTGCTGATTGATCCAGCGCCTGGCGTGCTCCTCGGTGTCGACGTTCTGGAGGATCAACACCTCACGCGGATTGTCGAACGCCTGGAACACCCATACCTTGCGAACCCCGGCTGCCCTGAACGTGCCTGCCGCGGTGTGTAATTCGGTGAGCAACAGGTCGGTGTCGGGCACCGAGACGATCGCCGAGACCAGGATGCCGGGGGGCCATTCCGCGTCGGAGTCGGACAAGTCGTACCGGTCGACGATCTCGCCGGCGAACACCGCGGGGATGTCCTCGACCCCGACGGCGTCGAACCAGTCGAAGAACACCCGGGAACGCAGCAGTTCCTCCACCGGTTCACGGCTGCGGACGCCGATCATCACCAGCACCCGCCCCTGCTCGCGCAGCGAACGGTAGACCACGACGTGGTGCGCGCCCATTTCGGCGAGGCCGTCCTTGCGCTTCTCCAGGAGTCGGCCGACTTTGACGGGATCGGCAATGCGGTAATCCGACGCGATGACCATCGAGTGGCGATACACATCGGAGATGCTCATTGCAGCCTGTCCTTCATCACCTTGCCGGTGGGGTTCAACGGCAGTGCGTCGAGGAACACGATAGACCGGGGCACCTTGCATCCGGCCATTCGCTGTTTGCGCCAGTAGATGAGACCGGACTCCGAAACCTTGGCGGGCCCCTCGTCACGACGAACGCCTTGCCGGCCTGCCCCATCCGCTCGTCGGCCACCCCGATCACGGCCACCTGCGCCACAGCAGGGTGTACGAGCAGGAAACCTTCGATCTCGGCCGGATAGGCGTTGAACCCGCCGACGATGAACATGTCCTTCTTGCGGCCCACCATGCGCACCCGGCCGTTGACGTCGATGCTGGCAGGTCGCCGGTGCGCCACCAGCCTTCGGCGTCGACGGCTTCGGCGGTGGCCACGGGATCGTCGAGATAGCCCTGCATCACGTTGTAGCCACGCACGAGCAGTTCACCGTCGTCAGCAACTCGCAATTCCTGTTCGGCACAGGCGATTCCGACCGTCATCGCGATGTCCTCGAAGAGATCGCCGAGGCGCGACGCGGAGACGGTGCCCGCTTCGGTCAGACCGTATCCGGTCATGATCGTCTCGAACGGCAGTTCGTCGTGTACCGCCGAATGAGCTCGACAGGGATGTCGGCCGAGCCGGTGACGGCGGCCCGCAACGTGGCGAGTCGCTCCCTCGTACCCTCCTGTTGCGAGATCTCCAGCAGGCGGTGGTACAGCGTCGGCGGTCCGGGAAGCATCGTGATCCGTTCCCGCTCAACGAGATCCACCAAATGATCCATGTCGGGGACCGCCATCGGCAGCACCGTGGCACCGCAGATCATCGAGGCGATGCAGCGAGCGTAGCCGAACGTGAATCCGCACAGTCGAGACATCCGACGCGAGTCTTGGAAACTGTTGTCACACCGTGACGAGGCGAGACCGGTTGCCGCCCATGATCTTCGCCTGATCCTCCATGGACAGGTGCTCGAGCGCGGTCACATAGTGTGTCGGCTCCGCCAGCCCTCCGGGTGCGGCCAGTCGGAGCCGTAGAGCACCTGGTCCACGCCGATCAGGTTGATCAGGGCGTCGATGCCCTCCTCGTAGAACGGGCTGACGTAGATCCGGTTCTTGATCTCTTCGATCGGGTTCCCCAAGAATGCCTCGGGTGCCTTCTTGTAGACCTCGGCCATCGAATCCAGCAGCGGGAACATCCATTTCGACCCGGTCTCGACGATGCCCACCTTGAGCTTCGGGAACCGGAACAGTGCGCCGTGGATCACCCAGGAGGCGACCGCATCCTGGATCGGGCGCCACTCGTTGAGGATCGACATCGCGTTGGTCTGGAACGGCAGCATCTCCTGGGCGCCCTCCCCCGGAGGTGTAGCGGGAGTAGCCGCTGTCGCTGGAGTGCATCCCGGCGAACACGTTGTACTCGACACCCTCAGCGCTATCTTGGTGCGGCCGTTGACCTCCACGTACTGGACG
>CAYLWH010000013.1:32202-53939 GCA_964387245.1 uncultured Mycobacterium sp. | reverse complement strand
ACTCGACACCCTCAGCGCTATCTTGGTGCGGCCGTTGACCTCCACGTACTGGACGACGTCCTTGTACTCCTTGGGCAGGTACTTGGTCAGTGCGTCTGGCGGCTCGTAGAGATGATTGTCCGCATCGAAGAGCGGAAACGGGACGTCGACCCGATGCGAAAGCTGTCCCATGGAATTCTGCCTTCCAGTTCGTAAGAATCACATTCTCACAGCGGGCGTGTGGCAATGGGTGCGGGCGGCTCGGGTCTCGCGGGGATGCTGCGGCGGTTTGTGCACCGCACCCTTTGGCGCGCTTGGTGCTCGACAGAGACTTTCCGAGTGCGCGTGATGTTATTCTCAGTTTTGAAGAATGCCAATATCAGATCTGGAGAACGCCCTCATGGTCGACCTCGAGCTGAACGCTGGCGGTGTTGCGGGCCTGGCTGTCATCACCATCGATCGCCCGCATGCGCGTAACGCGATCGCGCCCAAGACCATGGATAAGCTCGACGCGGCTCTCGACCGGGCCCACGGCGCGCTGGGACTGGTGATCCGCGGCAGCGGTAACCGCGCGTTCGTCTCCGGTGGCGACCTCAAAGAACTGGCGAAGCTGCGCACCGAGGAGGACGCCGCGGCAATGGCCCGCCGGATGCGCTCGATCTGCGACCGCATCGCGGCCTTCCCGGCGCCCGTCATCGCCGCGCTCAACGGGCATGCTCTCGGCGGCGGCGCCGAGGTGGCGGTCGCCGCGGACATCCGGATCGCCGCCGACGACATCCGGATCGGATTCAACCAGGTTTCGCTGGCGATCATGCCGGCGTGGGGCGGCGCCGAACGGCTGGCCGCCCTCGTCGGCCGGGGTCGTGCACTGCTGCTCGCCGGTAGCGGCACGATTCTCGACGCCGACGAGGCCCAGTGCGTCGGCCTCGTCGACCAGGTGTTGCCCCGGGCGGTCTTCGAAGAGGGCTGGCGCGCGGTCGCCCGGTCGTTGACCAACAGCGCCGCGGGCGACATCAAGCGGGTGATGGCCGGCGTTTCGCCCGAGGAGGCCATCGGCGCGTTCGCCCGGTTGTGGGTGGGCGACGCGCATTGGGCGGCCGCCGACGGCGTGATGGCGCGCGCCAAGGCTCAGCGCGCGGAACGAGTCGCGCCCTAGTGCTCACCGGACCGCCACCGAAGTTCGGTGGAACTCGGGACATCCTCGCTCAATTGAGCGGACACTGGGAAAAGAGTGCGCTAGCCGCCGTTTAGAGGACCAGCTATGCCGAAAACACGAAGACACTTCGCGCCGTTGTGGGTGGTGACCGTAGTGCCATCGATCGCCGTCGCGCCATCTGCGACATTCACAACGGTCTACATCGACGCCGTGTGCGCGAACAACGTTAACCCCGGCGGGCCATCGGTCGGGGCGACGATCGGGTGAGGCGACACCTGTCCCACAACTCGGCACGAGCGCAACCTGAGACCAACGACGAGCTGGATGACGCCGTTCTTCCGCCAGCGGACCGGTCAGCGAGGCTGGAGCGGATTGAGGAGCGGTCAAAATGGTTCAGAGCTGCCGCGGCCCTTGTCTTCCTGGTTGCCTACTCCGTGCGAGTCATCACTCAGCCCGTCGGGATGGCGGCCACCGCCACATATGCCGTGATGGTTGCCGCATGGGTGAGCTTCGTCGTGGACTACGCCGTCCGACTCTTCCTCGCCTACGATCGCCGACGGTGGTTCGTCCGAAATCTGTTGGACCTGGCGATCATTGCCTGGCCGCTGTTCCTACCGCTACGTCTGTTCCGCCTGCTCCTTTTGATAACAGTGATCGAAAAGGCCGTCCGCCGAACGGTGCGCGGACGGGTGGCCCTCTACACTGCATTCAGCGTGGTCCTACTCGTCTACGTGTGCGCGTTGTCGATCCTGCAAGTCGAACGATCCCAACCAGACACCACGATCAAGAACTTCGGCGACGCTCTGTGGTGGTCGCTGGAGACCGTGACGACAGTTGGCTACGGGGACACGGCACCCCACACCGGAACGGGCAAATGGATCGCGGCCACACTGATGATCGGCGGCATCGGCATAGTCAGCGTCATCACAGCGTCACTCGCGTCATGGATTCTCCAACGTGCCGCACTGGAAGGCGATGGACACAATGCGGCAACCGAAGCCCACATCGACGCGGTCCGCGCCGACGTCAAACAACAGATCGACGCACTTCGCGCAGACGTCCAAACACTCATCGACAGCCTCAAAGGAACAGCCGACACCGCTGCCACCATGGATGACCGAGCGTCCAACCGGGACGTGATGCGCCAGTGATTTGCTCCGGAATCAGGTGTGACTGTGTTTGAAGCTTCGTGCTGACCCGGCCGAAACCTCGGGAGAATCTCCATTATCCACGTCGTGTTTGCGCGGGCCCTCGAGGAACGTCAGCCACCGCTCGGCGAAGCGTAGGGTTTCCTCGTGACCGGCGGTCATGCCCAACAGTTGCTCTTGTACCAGCACCTGCGTGGCGCCGGTCATCACCATCAGCACCGTCGGGCTGAACTCCTCGAAGGGAACGTCGTAGCGTTCCATCGCGGCGGTCAGCGTTCTGATCTGCTCGGTGCGGAACAGTTCGGCGTACCGGGCGATTTCGGCCCGCAGGGTCTTGCGGTGGTTGGCGAGTGCGATGAACTCCATCGTCATCGCGGTCCCCGCGGCATCGGTGTTGAGCTCCCACAACGCCCACAGCGGTTGTGGCGATTTCCGTGCGAGCTGGTGATAGTGCAGCATCTGGTCGGCACGGCGGCGGAAGACCGCCAGGAACAGATCGTCCATCGTCCGGAAGTAGTAGTGCACGAGCTGCGGCTTGAGGCCGGCCTGTTCGGCGACCCGGCGGGACGTCACCGCCGCGTACCCCTCGTCCCGCATCAGCTGTTCGGCCGCGTGGAGGAGCAGCGTCCGGTTCTTGGCGTCCGGCGCCCCCAACCTGCGGGCCGTACTCGTCGGGCGTGCCATCGGGATCTCGGTGCCTCTCTTTTCGGCATTCGCGCTGGTGGACATGCTAGTGCCGGGCCGGCGATCTTGACCGTGCGCCAGCTCACATGCCAAGCAAGTGCTCAGCACCTGTCAGCCCTTCAGGGGACGCGTTGCCAGAAACACCGTCCGAGGCCGCTCGACAAGTCGACTACGACTCGATCGACTTCTTCACCGATCAGTCGCGGGTGCCCGATCCCTATCCGTATTTCGACCACCTGCGGTCGCAGTGTCCGGTGCTGCCCACGGCGAACTACGGCGTGGTCGCGGTCACCGGCCACGCGTAGGCATCGGTGGGATACAAGGACGCCGAGTTGTTCTCGTCGTGCATCGCCGTCGGCGGCGGGCGACAGGGTCGAGGCCCTGGCGACCGGACTGGACATCATCGTGGCCAAGGCCGGCATCGGCAACGGCGGCGCCACGCTGGACCAGACCAGCGAGCAGGACTGGGACGAGACGATCCACATCAAACCTCTCCGGGGTATGGAAGTCGATCAAAGCCGTTGTCCCGCATATCATCTCCGGCGGCAAAGGCGGATCGATCATCCTGACCAGTTCGGGTGGGCGCAGACGCAGGACATCAGCAACGCGGTGCTGTTCTTCGCCTGCGACGAGTCCTGCTACGTCACGGGTGTCACGCTGCCGGTCGATGCGGGCAGCTGCCTGAAGTGAGCCGTCTCCGCGTGCGAGCCGGGGTCTTGACGTCGACCTCGCCGACAGTCCACCTGGTGAGTGGGGTCAGCTCGCCCGCAGCATGGTGGCAGATCACCGTTCTGCGCGAGCTTCCACCCTTGTGCAGCTTTGGAGGTCGGCATTGCACGAGAATGGACGCTGGATCGGGGCCGTGGGCCACCCCGCAGTTCCAGTTCGTGAGGAATTGGGACAAACCGCCCGGGCGGAGCCGACCCGGCCGACGCGGATGCCGTGACCGACGCGGCGGCCCGCAGGTTTGGCGAAGCGCGCCTGCCCGGCACCTGAGCGGCAATACAGTCGGCGGGTGGACACCTTCCAGGGACGCGGTGCCGTCGTCACCGGCGGTGCCAGCGGCATCGGTCTGGCCACCGCGCGGGAGTTCGCGGCGCGGGGGGCCGGTGTCGTACTCGCCGACATCGACCCGTCGACGCTGGGGCGGGCAGTAGAGGCACTCCGCGCCGATGGACTCGACGCCTACGGCGTGAATTGCGATGTGCGACAGCGCGACCAGGTTGCACATCTTGCCGACGAGGCATTCCGGCTCCTCGGGGCCGTGCACATCCTGTTCAACAACGCCGGGGTTGCCGTCGACGGCCCGATAGCGAAGATGACGCACGAAGATTGGCGGTTCGTGATCGACGTCGATCTGTGGGGACCCATCCACGGTGTCGAGGCATTCCTGCCGCGGATGCGCGAACAGGGCCAGGGCGGACATCTGCTGTTCACGGCGTCGTTCGCCGGCCTGGTTCCCAACAGCGGACTCGGCCCGTACTGCGTGGCGAAATACGGTGTGGTGGCCCTGGCCGAAGTGCTTGCCCGCGAAGCCAAGAGCGACGGCATCGGGGTTTCGGTGCTGTGCCCCATGCTCGTGGCCACGAACCTGTTCGCGACCTCGGCGCGGGTCCGTGACGCGGGCAGCGACACCGTCGAGGAACTCACGATGACCGGTGACGGCGTCCTCGAGGTCACCGATGTCGCGCGACTCACCGCCGAGGCGGTGCTGGCCGACCGGCTGTACGTGCTGCCCCATCAGGCGGCACGAACCTCCATCCGGCGCAGGTTCGACCGCATCGACGCCACCTTCGATGCCCAGAGGGCGCAGGGCTGGGAGTTCTGATGGAATGCGTGGCACGAGCGTGCGCAATCCCGGTGACATCGCCGGTGTGTCGGCCGGCGACACGCACGCTCGCGAGGGGGAGATGTCAGGTCGACGCCTTGCGCCGGCCGCCCATGGCGGGTTCGGCGCCGATCACCCCGTCACGCTCCCGCCCCGCGATCTCCTCATCACCCAGACCCAACCCGCGCAGCCCCGCCTCTTCGATCTCGTCCCACACGGCGTCCATCGTGCGACTGCCGAAATCGTAGATATTGCCCTCGTCTGTCCTTGCCGGGATTCAGCGGCAACAGAAAGGTCTTGAGACCCAAGGACTTCAGTTCGGCGAGTGTGCTGCGGGTGGCCTTGGGGTCCCACCAGTTGATCAGCCCGACGCCGTAGAAATGGCCGCCGGAACGCTCTTGCAATTCGGCGATATGTTCGTTGTAGATCCGGAACACCCGCTCGCGCAGGCTCTTGTCGGGATAGTGGAACAGCGTCAGCACCGCGTTGGGGAGGGCCAACTCGTTTTCGATACCGTCTCCGCGCAGTTCACGGATACGGGCCTCGATGTTGTTCGAGGCGGCTCCGGCCAGGTCGTCGTCCTGCATCAGCACCCGATCGAAGTCACCGCCGACCCAGGACTTGCCTTTCATGCCGACCATGTACGCGCCGTCCTCGTACCAGATCCGCGGCGCGGCACCCTTCAGGTTTACGGGGAATCGTTCGTAGAAGATGTCGTCGGCCACCGAGATGTGGTTGTCCGCGGAGAACACCACCGTGCCGGCCGGCAGACCGAAATCGCCCGTGGCGTGACCGCGGCGATCCTTGGGTGCACCGAGAGTCCACCGGGCGGGTAGAGCGTGGCGGCACTGGACTGCGTGGACATTGTCGACCTTTCGTTGGGCCCCGTGGATCAGCACGGGGACAGTGAGGCGCAACGCGCAAAACACCGCTTCCAACGTGTAAGCGTGATGCTCTGTCTTGGTAATGACGTTATCAGTTGATGCGTCACACTGACGGTGAGCGGCCCCATCAGGCGGCAATACTCGGCCGTTTCCCAGCGGAAATAGGATTCTCAGCGACGGAGAACTGATCTCGTCATGGCAATGCCGAATGTGTGGCCTATCGATACCGATTCGCCGGGGTGGCGCGGATCGCACGGCCCGAACCCAACCCACGCGAGGCGCCGGACGGGGTACCGAGGCCGCCCGAGCCATCAGTTCCCTCGCGTTCGATCCGGCGGTGTCGGGCATGCCCGTCAATCGCAGGCTTCCCGGCCTTCGCCGCGGAGTCGGCGTCAGTCGTCGTCGCCAACGCAGACAGGTCCGCCGAGCGCGAGTGCGCCGCCGTCGACGAACCGGTGCGAGGACCGGCATCCGAGTCAAGCAACCGTGGGCGGACATCACCGACTCGGTGCCGGCCGGCTCCGCTGGGCGACAACACTCGGCCGAGCGTTTCTAACACTTTCGCCGACGACACAGATGTCCCGGATACGGGCTCGCTGTCGCTCGGCGTCGCGGTGCCGAACCCCGCGGGCACCCTGGCTCTGGGAGCCGGTGCCGCGGCACCTTCGGTGAGCGCGTCTTGCAGTGCGGTGAGGGTCTCGGCCACCTCGGCCGCGCTCGGCAACAGGGCGGCCGGACGTGTGACGGTCGGGTCCGTCGGAATCGGGCTGTTGTCCTTGTAGCCCGCGTTGACGAGCACCGTCGACACCGGCTCGAGGGCATCGGCCACGAGATCGCCGAGAACGGGAACGGCCCGCAATGGCCGCAGGAGCGGCAGCCCATCGGATTCGAACGTGACATAGGTGGTGGTGGTGCCGGCGGGAAGGTCGTGCGTGGCGACGACGTTCCCGGCCCGGTCGAGCACGTAGTGCTTCCCGGGTTCCAGCCCGGCGGGCACCGGTGCCGTTGCCTGACCGCCGTAGTCGTAGACATATGCGACCAGGCTGTTCAGGTCGGAGAGAAGGTTGAGCGGGTACGTGGACGCATTCGAATTGATGTTGTATTCGTAGGACACGTCCAGCACCGGCACGCCCAAGTCGCTCGGGGACGGCGCCGACGAGGTGCCCAGCAGCGGTGCGAACACGTCGTAGGTGGTCCAGAAACCGCCGCCGGCGCGGTTGGAGTTGTTGTCGAGGATGACCAATTCGATGTTGTCCAAGGCGGGATCGTCGGCCCGCTGCATCATTGCCAATGCCGTGCCGGTCTGTCCCGCTCCCCAGCCTGAGGACAGCACGACGACACCGCGCGAGTCGTCCGCACTGTCGTCGACGGCATCGACGATGCCCTTCGGACCCAAGAAGAACGGGACCACCTGCTGACTGCCGTAGCCCTGGTCCGGCCAGTCGACCCCGTAGTACGTCGAACCCGCGAATATCTGGGCCGTGGAGTTCGACGGCGTGATCAGGGCCGCCAAGTCGACGTCCAGCGCAGCAACCGAGCCGGTCGGGTCGATCGCCGCCGCGGCCGTCAAAATCATTGCGCTGGTGACGGCCACCAGCCTCGGACCTCGCCGGTACCGGACCTTTGAACGCCGATGACCGGACTCGATTTTCTGATCTGACACCCGAAGACCTCCCCCGTGCAGCCCGATCGCGACATTCCGTCGCCGCTCGCTACAACCGGGCGCAGTTCCGGCAAACGCTACACCGCCGATCCCGACATCGGTTGACGAGGTTATTGGCCACCCGCGGTAACTATGGTTATCTGATTCGAGACCAAGATTCTCCAAGAGAGCGAGGAGTCCACCGCATGCCCGTCGACACCGTAGCCGCCCCCGACACCGCCGCGCTGGGCCGCTGGCTCGATGCCAACGGAGCCCCCGGCGGCGGCGATCAGCCGGTGCTCGAACTGCTCACCGGCGGCTCGCAGAACACGCTCTACCGGGTTCGGCGCGGCGATCATCCGATGGTGCTGCGGATGCCGGACGCGGGTGCGGACGCCGGTCGGCTCGACGGCCCTGCTGCGCGAGATCCGGCTGGTGCGCGGATTGCGGGGAACCGACGTTCCGCACGCCGAGCTGATTGCCGCCGACGACACCGGCGACGTCCTGGGCATGCCGTTCTACGTGATGGCCGAGGTCGACCGCTGGCTGAACTTCCTGCGGGCCTATCAGATCCGGGAACTGCCCGGCCTCGACGTCGCCGCCGACTGGCTGCGGCGCAATCGGCCGCGGCAGTACACGCCCGGAATCATGCACGGCGACTACATTCGCCAACGTGATGTACGCGCAAGACGCTCCCGCCCGCCTGGCTGCCATCGTGGATTGGGAGATGACCACCATCGGCGACCCGCTGCTGGATCTGGCCTGGTGTCTGCTGGGCTATGACGGTGAGCACCCCCGCACCGACGGCTGCTATCTCGACATGACGGGCATGCCCACACGCACCGAACTGCTCACCCGCTACGAGGAGGTGAGCGGTCTGTCCACCGAGAACATCGACTACTACCTGGTGCTGGCCAACTGGAAGCTCGGCATCGTGCTGGAGAAGACCTACGCGGTTGCCGTGCAGGCCGGCAAAGCGGACTCCCCCGTCGCGGCCGCAATGGGACCGATGATCCCCGAGCTGATCGGCACCGCCGACGAGCTCGCCATCCGGAGTGGCAGATGACCGACGAAAAGGGTTATGCGGAAAGACTTTTCGACCTGACCGACAGGGTGGTGTTGATCACGGGGGGCAGCCGCGGACTGGGCCGCCAGATGGCATTCGGCGCGGCGCGGTGCGGCGCCGACATCGTGATAGCCAGCCGCAACCTGGATTCCTGCAAGGCGACGGCGATGGAGATCCAGGCCGAAACCGGACGCACCACAATGCCGTACGCGGTGCACGTGGGCAGGTGGGATCAGCTCGACGGACTGGTCGACGCGGTCTATGAGCGGTTCGGCAAGCTCGACGTGCTGGTCAACAACGCCGGCATGTCACCGGTCTACAACAAGCAGACCGATGTCACCGAGAAGATGTTCGACGCCGTGGTCAACCTCAACCTCAAGGGACCGTTCCGGCTGTCGGCCCTGGCCGGTGAACGGATGATGGCCGCCGGCGGGGGCGTCATAGTCAACGTCAGCACGCACGGTACGTTGCGGCCCCACCCGTCGTTCATCCCCTACGCCGCGTCGAAGGCAGGGCTGAACGCGATGACCGAGGCCCTGGCGCACGCGTTCGGGCCGACCGTGCGGGTCAACACGCTGATGCCCGGACCGTTCCTCACCGACATCAGCAAGGCGTGGAACTTCGAAGGCATGCAGAATCCGTTCAGCAACTTTGCTCTTGCGCGCGCGGGCAACCCGGCGGAGATCGTCGGCGCCGCATTGTTCCTGATTTCCGATGCGTCCAGCTACACCACCGGCTCGATCCTGCGGGTCGACGGCGGCATTCCCTGACCACCCGCGCCGAGAAGTGACTTTTTGACACCCCGTCCTGCGGGTTTGTGTTCAGAACCCACTTCTCGGCGAAAGATGAGGAAAGACATGGATTTCTCCACCGAGCCGGAGTTCGAGAAGAAGCTGGCGTGGATCCGCGACTTCGTCCACGAGGAGGTCGAGCCGCTCGAACTGCTCTTCCCCGGCTGTGAGTTCCTGCCGCTGGACGACGAGCGCCGCCGTATCGTCGACCCCCTCAAGCGGCGGGTCCGCGACGAGGGTCTGTGGGCGCCACATCTGGGCCCCGAACTCGGCGGGCAGGGTTTCGGCGCGGTCAAACTGACGCTCATCAACGAAATCCTGGGCCGCAGCAGCTGGGCCCCGATCGTGTTCGGCACCCAGGCCCCCGACACCGGCAACGCCGAAATCCTCGCGCGGTTCGGCACGCGGGAGCAGCAGGACCGCTATCTGGCCGGCCTGCTGTCGGGCGAGATCTTCTCCTGCTTCTCGATGACCGAACCGCAGGGCGGGTCGGACCCGCGGGTGTTCACCACCAGGGCGGAACGCGACGGTGAGGACTGGGTCATCAACGGCCGCAAGTACTTTTCGTCGAATGCGTCGGTGGCATCGTTCTTCATCGTCGTCGCGATCACCGACCCCGACGTCCCGGTGCACCGCGGCGCCTCGACGTTCCTCATCCCGGCCGACACCGCCGGGCTGAACATCGAGGCCACCCATCACCTGGTCGGCTCACTGCCGCACGAAGCCGGTCACTCCCTGATCCACTACGACAACCTGCGGCTTCCCGCCACGGCCATGCTCGGCGAGCCGGGGCACGGTTTCGAGATCCTGCAGGCCCGGTTGGCCGGCGGGCGGATCCACCACGCGATGCGGTCCATCGGGGTGGCCCAGCGGGCCCTGGACATGATGGCCCGACGCGCCAAAAGCCGTTTCACCCAGGGCAGTTCGCTCGCCGACAAACAGCTGGTACAGGCCTTCATCGCCGACTCGTACACCGAACTGCTGCAGTTCCGGCTCACCGTGCTGCACGCCGCGTGGCTGATCGACACGGCCGGCGAACATGCCGCCCGAAAGGAGATCGGGGTATGCAAGGTGCTGGCCTCGCAGGTGCTCAAGTCGATCGGATTGCGGGCCATCCAGGTGCACGGGGCAATGGGCATGACCGAACAGCTGCCGCTGATCAACGTCCTGCTCGGCGGTGTCGCGCTCGGTCTGGCCGACGGGCCGACCGAGGCCCACAAGGTCAATCTGGCACGGATGCTGCTCAAGGACTACCAGGCCGAGGATCCCGAATGGCCCAGCGAGTTCGCCGATGTCCGCATCGCCGCCGCCAAGGCCAAGTACGGCAATCTCATCGACCGGATACCGGCACTGCCCCGGCCATGAGCACCGACGGATCGCTCGCCGCCAAGGCGGTCGAACGCGCGCTGGACGAACGTCAGCGCGAGGCCAGCGAAGAGGTCGAGCGCATCCTGGCGGCCACCGTACGGGTGATGCAACGCGTGAGTCCCGACCCGCCGCGGGTCAGCGACATCGTGACCGAGGCCGGATCGTCGAAGAAGGCGTTCTATCGTTACTTCGCCGGGAAGGACGACCTGCTGCTGGCGGTGCTGGAACGCGGGGTGGGGATGATCGTGTCCTACCTGGAGCACCAGATGGCCAAGGAGCAGCGGGCCGAGGACAGGATTGCGCGGTGGATCTCGGGAGCGCTGGCCCAGGTCGCCGACCCGCACCTGATCAGCATGAGTCGCGCGGTGGCCGGTCAGATCCCGGTTTCGGCGTCCAGTCCCGGCGACGACATCATGGCCCCGATGCGCGACCTGCTGCTCGAACCCGTTGGCGCCCTAGGCGGCCGGGACACCGTGCGCGACGCCGACGCGGTCTTTCAGATCACGTCGGCGACGATGCGCCGCTACGTCGAGTCCGGCACGCAGCCGGGGTCCGACGACATCGAGCATCTGGTCCGGTTCTGTCTGCGGGGGCTGGGACGGTCGTGAAAGCTGTTGTCTGCCAGGAGCACGGGCCGCCGGATCCCTGGTGTTCGCCGATGACCTGGCCGAGCCGGCGGCGGGACCTGCCGGTGGCGCCGAGCCGCTCGAAGGCCTCACGCGGTATCCGGCCGGCCTTCTCCCACCGGGGGTAGGCCGGCACGACCTCCTGCTCGATGAAGTCGCGGGCCAGCTCGCGGAACGCCTCGTGGTCTTCGGTGAACAGGGTGCGGCGCATGGTGTTTCCCCTCTCGGACGACTCAGACGAGCTCGACGACGGTGGCGTTGGCGGTGCCGCCGCCCTCGCACATGGTCTGCAGACCGTAGCGAATTCCGTTGTCACGCATGTGATGAATCATGCGTGTCATGAGCACGCCCCCGGAGGCGCCGAGCGGGTGGCCGAGTGCGATCGCTCCGCCAAGAGGGTTGAGCCGCTCCGGGTCGGCGCCGGTATCGGCCAGCCACGCCATAGGCACCGGCGCGAACGCCTCGTTGACTTCGAACACACCGACATCAACGATATCCAGGCCGGCCTTGCGCAGCACCTTCTCGGTGGCCGGGATGGGTCCGGTCAGCATCAGCACCGGGTCGGCTCCGGTGACCGCCCCCGCTACGTAGCGCACCAGCGGTGTCAGGCCCAACGCGCGGGCCTTCTCGGGGGTGGTCACCAACAGCGCCGCGGCACCGTCGGAGATCTGAGAGGAGTTGCCCGCGTGGATCATTCCGTCGTCGGCGAACGCCGGTTTCAGCCCCGCCAACTTGTCGACGGTGGTGTCGCGCCGGATGCCCTCGTCGGCGTCGACGACGCCGCCGTCGGTCGACACCGGGACGATCTGGTCGGTGAACGCACCGGCATCCTGGGCCGCGCCCGCCCGTTCGTGCGACCGCGCCGAGTACTCGTCCAGCTGGGTTCTGCCGAAACCCCATTCCCGGCAGATCAATTCCGCCGAAATACCCTGGTTGAACGAGAAGTCGTCATAACGCTCAAGCACTTTCGGGCCGTACGGCATACCCGTTGACCGCGCCGCGCCCAGCGGTACCCGGCTCATCACCTCGACACCGCCGGCCACCACCACATCCTGCTGCCCCGACATCACCGCATGCACCGCGAAATCCAGTGCCTGCTGGCTGGATCCGCAGGCCCGGTTCACGGTGGTTCCAGGGACATGTTCGGGCCACCCGGCGGCCAGCACGCAATAGCGCCCGATATTGCTGGACTGGTCGCCGACCTGGCTCACACAGCCCCACACCACATCGTCGACGATGGCGGGATCTACACCGGTGCGCTGCGCCAATTCCCGCAGAACGATGGCGGACAGATCGGCGGCGTGTTGATCGGCCAGACCGCCGTTGCGCTTACCCACCGCGGTGCGGACCGCGCCCGCGATGACTGTTTCCCTCATCAGTTGTCTCCAATCACGAATAGGACGGGCCGATGGCGCCCTGCGCACGCAGGGCCGCGACGTCGTCGTCGCTCAGGCCGAGTTCGGTGAGCACCGCATCGGTGTGTTCGCCCAGACCGGGCACCGCACCCATGGGTTGTTCGAATCCGCTGATGACCGGCGGCGGCAGCAGCGCCGAGATCAGACCGTTGGGAGTGTCCACCGGACGCCAGCGGTCGCGGGCGGCCAACTGCGGGTGCGTCACGACCTCACTGGGCACGTTGTACCGGGAGTTGCCGATACCGGCGGCATCTGCCGTCTGCTGGATGTCGGCGAGATCGTGCTGCGCGCACCAGGTCTCGATGGCCGCGTTGAGTTCGTCGCGTCGGGCGCAGCGGTCGGAGTTGGTCGCAAACCGCCGATCGTCGGCCAGATCCGGGCGCTCGATGATCTCACGCGCGAGCCGCTGCCATTCACGGTCGTTGGTGGTGCCGAGCACCACGGTCTGCCGGTCGCGGGTGGCGAACGCACCATAGGGCGCCACGGCCGGGGAGCTCATGCCGAGGGGCTGCTGGTCGATGCCGGAGTGCTGGGTGTAGGTCAGCTGGTAGCCCATGATATCGGTCATGGTGTCGAAGAGACTGACCGTGACGGCCGGCATCCCCCGCTGGGGGCCGTCCGGGTATCTGCCCCGAGCCCTGCCCAGCAACAGGGCCATGACGGACAGCGCGGAGTACAGGCCGGTGGAGATATCCGCAACGGGCGGACCGGGTTTGGCGGGCATACCGGGATAACCGGTGACGGCGCAGGCCCCCGCTTCCGCCTGCACCAGCAGGTCGTAGGCACGCTTCTGTGAAATCGGGCCACCCGGCCCGTATCCGTCTATCTCGACCGCGATGACGCCGGGGTGCCGTTGTCGCATGTCCTCCGCGCCGATACCCAAGCGCGCGGTCGCACCCGGCGCAAGGTTGGATACCAGCGCATCGGCGCGGTCCAGCAGGCGATGCAGAACGGCCATCCCGGGATCCGACTTGAGATCAAGGGTCACCGACTCCTTACCCCGATTGGCCCAGACGAAGTGCGCCGCAAGGCCGTTCACGACATCGTCGTAGTCGCGGGCGAAGTCCCCGCCCTTGGGGTTCTCCACCTTGACGACACGCGCGCCGAAGTCGGCGAGCACCCGGGTACACATCGGCGCGGAGATGGCCTGCTCCAGGGTGATCACGGTGATTCCGGCCAGCGGCGCCGGCCCGCTCGAAGTCACCGCCGTCACATGACCAGGCCGCCGTCGACCGGCAGTATCTGACCGGTGACGTACGACGCGGCATCGGAGGCCAAGAACACGAAGGTCCCGGCGACCTCTTCGGGTTCAGCCCAGCGTTTCAACGGAATTCTCTGCATCATGTTGGACGCGAACCTCTCGTCGGTGCGGATGGTCTGGGTCATGGGGGTGGCCGCCAGCGGGGCGAGTGCCGGTCACCAGGGCCGACCGGGCGGTGAGGTCGAAGAGGGGGTTCGCGACGACCATCAGTAACTCCTCGGCAGGCCCAGCACATGTTCGCCGAGGAAATTCAGGATCATCTCCTGGCTGACCGGGGCGATCTTCATGAGCCTGGATTCCCGGAAGTAGCGCGACACGTGGTACTCCTCGGAGTATCCCATGCCGCCGTGCGCCTGCAGCGCGCGGTCGGCGGCGCCGAAACCGGCATCGGCGCACAGGTACTTCGCCGTATTCGCTTCACGTCCACAGGATTTGCCGTTGTCGTAGAGCCAGGTGGCCTTGCGCAGCACAAGTTCGGCGGCATCGAGGCGGGCGAGCGAATCGGCCAGCGGAAACTGCAGGCCCTGGTTCATGCCGATGGGCCGGTTGAAGACGACCCGTTCGTTGCCGTATCTGACCGCCTTCTCCAGGGCGACGCGTCCGATGCCGAGTGCCTCGGCGGCGATCAGCATGCGTTCGGGGTTCAGGCCGTCCAGGATGTACCTGAAGCCCTGACCCTCTTCGCCGACGCGATCGCCGACCGGAACCATCAGGTCGTCGATGAAAACCTCGTTCGAACTCACGGCGTTTCGGCCCATCTTCTTGATCGGCCGGACGTCGACGTGGTCGCGATTCAGATCGGTCAGGAACAGCGTCATGCCGTCGGTCTTCTTGGCGACCTGGTCGAAGGGGGTGGTCCGAGTCAGCAATAGGATCTTCTCGGATTCCAGCGCTTTTGAGATCCACACCTTTCGCCCATTGACCCGGTACCGGTCGCCTTCCCGCTTGGCGAATGTGGTGATACGTGAGGTATCCAGTCCCGCACCGGGTTCGGTGACACCGAAACACACGTGCAGGTCGCCGTCGACGATGCGCGGCAGGGTGGCCGCCTTGAGTTCGTCGGAGCCGTGCTTGACGACCGGCTGCATCCCGAAGATGGACAGGTGAATCGCGCTCGCGCCGTTCATCGCCGCCCCGGAGCGGGCGACCTCCTCGAGCAGCAGCGTCGCCTCGGTGATGCCCAGGCCGTGTCCGCCGTACTCCTCGGGGATCGTCATGCCGAGCCAACCGCCCTTGGCGATGGCGTCGTAGAACTCCTGTGGGAACTCGTGCGCCTGGTCCTTCTCCAGCCAGTAGTGGTCGTCGAACCTTCCACACAGTTCTGCCACCGACTTGCGGATCAGTTCCTGATCCTCCGTGAGCGCGAAACTCATTCCGCCAGACATTTTTTCGGACCCCTCGTTTCGAACAGCGTTCGGACACCCACGCTCACGTGTGCTGCGTGCAACCCGGTGGCCGAGCGCATGCACTCCGTACTTTGCGCTGGCCGCGATATCGGCCATCGGCGGCGTCGTAACACCCGGGCCGGATCTCGTCGAGACCCTAGCGTGGTCATCACATCCATCGGCGCATCCGGCGCGGTGATCGCCAGCTTGCCCGACGATCCGATGTGCACTTTCATCACGGTCTCGGTGTCGACCAGCGCCTCCCACATCGGCTTCCAGTAGTCCATGTCGTAGACGAGGGACAGTCGAGGGTCGACGGGTTCTGAACGTCAGCGAATGCGCACCCTTCTTGGAGACGCGGCGCATCTCGCCGGCGCACAGTTGCGGATCCCAGATCACCGGCAGCGCCATCGGGATGAACCGGCCCGGGGTGGGGCTCCAGCCCGTACTCCTCCTTGGGCCGGCCCGCCAGCGCATTCGGGATCACCGTGTCGCGGAACTGCCAGGTGTCGCTGCCGTCTGGGTGGTGCACCAACCGTGGGGCCCCATCGATGTACTTCTTCGGCAGATGGTTCTTGAACATGTCGGGTGGCTCGACGATGTGGTTATCCACGCTGATCAGGATCACGTCGTCCTTGTTCACGGCTATCCCCTCGAAATCCCGATGTTTTCCCGCCGGACCGGCGGCCATTGTGTTGACGGTACGCGGCCGGGCACGGCGCTCACGAGTTCTCGTAGCCAGAAAACTAGCTTCTCACAGTGCGAGAATCAACCTGCACCGACCGTTCCCGCGCAGCTTGGAATCGGGTTTACCGAGACCCCACGCCTGACGGAAGGCAAACTGCGGCAGCGCGCCGGTAGCGCCCTCAATACAGTCTTCAGCGCACTCGCTGGCATTCTTGGAGAAGCATATTCTCCGTCACAAGAAGTAAGAATCTCAAAATGAGGCAATATGTGGAACGTACAGTCCCAATGGGGTTCTGTTTTCCGGTACAGTTCTGCCATGTCCCTTCCACAAGGGTGCCCATCGGAGCTCCGGTGAGCAGCCCCGGCGAAGAACCCGCCTGGAAGCAGCGCGCAGTCGAACGGTCGATCAAGACCGCGAAGTTGCGGGCCGCACAGCGGGTGCAACGTTTCCTTGACGCCGCCCAGGCGATCATCACCGAGAAGGGCAGCACCGACTTCACGGTGCAGGAGGTCGTCGACCGCTCGCGTCAGTCGTTACGCAGTTTCTATCTGCAGTTCGACGGCAAGCACGAACTGCTGCTGGCACTGTTCGAGGACGCGCTGAGTCGGGCAGCCGACCAGATCCGTGCGGCGATCTCCGGTCAGACCGATCCCCTGGGCCGCCTCAGAGTGGCAATTGAGTTGCTGTTCGAGCTTTCTCGGCCCGATCCGAGCGCCCAGCGACCGCTCTTCACCGATTTCGCACCGCAGTTGCTCATCTCGCATCCGACCGAGGTGCGCATTGCGCATGCACCGCTCATCGCGCTGTTCACCGAACTGATGGAAGAGGCCGAGGCAGTTAGCAAGCTGCGGTCGGGTGTCAACCCGAAGCGGATGGCCGCCATGGCGATGCAGACTGTGATGTTCACCGCACAGTCGAGCGCGCCGGCCGATGGCGACCCACTGCACTCGATAACCTCCGAAGAGGTATGGCGTTTCTGCGCCACGGGATTTGCCGCGAAGCAACGGTAGAAGTACATTCTTCCAACGCCAGAATGGCGCTTACGCTCCGCGGCGCACACGGCCCTGCTCACCCGCGGCCAGTTGCGCTTGACGGGGTCAGTTCTCCGCGCAAACCGAACCGCGGCGCCAGCAGAAATTCCGCCGCCGTGTAGGCGTCGGCGTCGCCCGCGGCAACTGCCGCGGCCTAACGCCGGCTGTTTCTTGGTGATCAGCCTATCGACGGTCCTCTTCGCTCAACGTCTCGAGATCGGTTGCATCCGCCACGATCTCGACCCTGGACCGGTCAGGTCGGCGCCGCCGCGAGCGCCGGCGAGTGCGACGGAGCGCACCGCGGTGCCGTCGAGCAGCAGTGCCCGGTGGTAGCCGCGGGCGTCGAAGGCGACGTCGCCCACGACGATGACGAATTCGGGCCGGTTCGACGAAATCATCGCCACCCGGTGGCCGCGGCTCACGCCCGGACGGCCAGCGCCAGGCCATTCCCGCGGTGAGCCCATCCAGCTCGGATCGGAGATATTCTCGGTCGTCGAACGCCAACAACGCACGGTCAGCCCGGCCCCCGGCGGGGCCGGACTGGCCTGTCGCGCGAAGATGGCGGACGACGGCATGGTAAGAAGAGGCTATCGGACGACGAGAATATTGTTCTCGTTAGGGTAGAATCTCCTACCAGTCAGGAGGAGGGTGATGACGATACCGACGTCCGGCGGAACCCAGACGGCCACCGACACGACCGACGGCCCAGGGACCGGGACCGTGACCATCCTGCTCGACGGCAGGAGCGCGTCGGTGCCGGTGACCCCCGGTGAGACCCTGCTGGAAAGCGGCCGCCGCGCGGGGCTTACCCCGCCGTTCTCTTGCGAAGCCGGCAACTGCGGCACCTGCATGGCGTTGCTACGCGAGGGCACCGCACAGATGCGGCTCAACGATGCGCTCGACGACGACGAGGTTGCCGAGGGCTACGTGCTGACCTGTCAGGCCACTCCCGACGGTTCGGTTATCGTCGACTACGACTGCTGAGTGCGCGCCGTCAGCGGCGACCAACGCTCCGGTCGATACCGGAGGACGTCTGAGCTGTGTTGTCCGTGGTAGCCATCACCGGATAACGTACTTGCAAGAATGAGAATGCCAATACCGACTGGCGTAAATGGCCGCCCGGGAGAGACCCGTGTCGTTACGCATGGGCTGGGACGACCCAGTACGGAGGGCGCCGGCGCGGGTGCGGCTGACGGTCACCGAAAGGCCCGGCCCCTTGTCCAGGGACCGGGCCTCTCCCGCACTAAGTCCGTAACGCCATCATCCCTGCCGGCGCTCCTCGGATACGTCGAACAATCGGACCGAAGCCGAAACGCGTCGAGTTTGTGACTTTGCCTGTCGGGGTACCAGGGTCGCCATGATGAAGCGTCCCGCAGAGCCCGCGTCCGAAGCGCTGAGCACGGTAGGCCTTTTCCTCAACGTCGCTGCTGTGCTGGCCTTCGCGACAGGTGGCGCCGGGCTGTGCGACAGTGCCACATTCGCCGCCGTCGCCGCTGTGGCTCTCGGCGCCGTGCTGTTCACCACCAGCCTGATCTGCTTCGCGGTGGGCGGGCGCAAGCTGGACGCACACCGCACCGCACACGTCACGAGCCTGGACCATTCGGCCTGACATCCGGTGCGCCACGGCGCATCAGCAGCGGAACCGCAAGCCAGAAAACGGCGAACGCGGCCAGCGCAACCCCGCCCGCGATCATCCCGGCGGGTCGGACTTCCACCGCATAGAACACAATCGTGGTCACACCGGCCATGGCCAGCCCCAGTAGAACCAACCCGGCGAAGGCACAATGGTGCGCCGCGCTGACCAGTTTGTCGATTTGATGGCGACGGAACAACATCCGGTGGATGGCGACCGGCGCTGCCAACAACGCCGTGGACACCAGCGAGCAGGCCACCGTGGCCAGATACAGCGTGCGTGTGCCTTCGTCGAGCATTTCGAACCGCGCCTGGAACGGCAACGTCAGCAAGAGACCGGTCAGCAATTGCACACCGGTCTCTACCACCCGCAGCTCCTGCAGCAAGCTGGACCAATTTCGGTCCAGCCGTTCGGTTTCCGTCTCATGGCGGGCCGCATGATTCCACCCTGCGTCGTCGGCGAAATCCTCGTCGGGCACGTCCCCAATCATCGCACCGGGTACCGCCGCACTCGCGCGGCCTCGCCGATCTGACCGGGTGATGCGGATATCTTTGTCGGGAGCGGCCGGCGAACGCGGGCCGGCGGACGATCCGGAGGATCCCGGCACATGCGCGTTGACGGACGGGACATCACGGTTTCGGGCAGGTTGCTGCAGCCGCTGACCCGCCGCACCACCGACATCCTGCGCCTGGCGATCGCGACGGTTCTGCTGGCTGTCGTCATCACAAGTTCGCTCATCACCCGCAACGACTGGGTGGCGCTGGAGAAGTCGATCTCCGACATCGTCGGCGTGCTGACGGCAACCCAATCCAACCTGGTGTACCTGGCCTACGGCATCGCGATCCTGGCGCTGCCGTTCGCAATCCTGATCGGGCTGCTGGCCGGCCGGCAGTGGAAGATGCTCTGGGCGTATGCCGCTGCCGGAGTCCTGAGCGTGCTCGCCCTCTCCGTCAATGACGACGGGATCGCTGCTCCGCGCTGGCATTTCGACCTCACTGGGCGCCTCGACACAGTGCTGTCCCAGTTCGTCGACGACCCCCGCTGGATAGCGATGCTCGCCGCGATGCTGACAGTGTCGGGACCGTGGCTTCCGACACGCTGGCGCCGATGGTGGTGGACACTGCTGTTGGCCTTCGTGCCGATTCACCTCGTGGTCAGCGCCGTGGTGCCCGCACGGGCATTGCTCGGGCTGACAGTCGGCTGGTTCGTCGGCGCCTTGGTGGTGTGGGTGGTCGGCACGCCGGCACTCGAAGTGCCCCTCGATGGCGCGGTGCGCGCGCTGGCGCGCCGCGGACTGTCGGTGTCGGCGCTGCGGGTGGTTCGTCCGGCCGGTCGCGGCCCACTGCAGCTGTTCGCCGACGTCCCCGAACGCGGTGACGAGTCCGGGCAGCGGGTGGTCGTCGAGCTGTACGGGCCGAATCAGCGCAGCGATGGAGCGCTGCGACAGTTCTGGCGCAAGCTGCGACTGCGGCCAAGTGAAACCGGCCCGCTCCAACTGTCGGTGCGCCGGGCCGTGGAACATCGCGCCCTGATGGCTGTGGCGATCGGCGACCAAGGACTGGCTAACAGTTCGACACTGTCGGTTGCCTCGCTGGACCGCGGCTGGACGATGTACGCCCACACCCCCGCTCGCGGCACCCCGCTCGATGAATGCGCCGACACGACTCCGATCACGCGCGTCTGGGATGCGCTGGGGGTCTTGCATGAACACGGCATGTCCCACGGCGATCTGCGCGGCAAGTCGATCACCGTCGACGAGGGCGAGGTGGCGTTCGGCGGCTTCGGCTACGCCGAGTTCGGTGCCACCGACGCCCAACAGCAGGCGGACGTCGCCGCGCTGCTGGTGACGACGACCGAACTGTACGGCGCGGAGACCGCCGTGGCATCCGCCATCGGCGTTTTCGGCAAGGATGCCGTGCTGACCGCATCTCGCCGCCTGACGAAATCGGCTGTCCCGCAACGTGTCCGGCAACCTCTCGGCGACGACGGCGCGGTGCTTGCGGCGGCGCGTCACGAGGTGAAGAGGCAGACCGGCGCCGACGAGATCCAGGCCGAGACGATCACACGGTTCACCCGCGGCCAGATCGTCCGGTTGGTGCTGCTGGTCGCGCTGGTGTATGTCGCCTCTCCGTTCATCAGCACCGTTCCGGCGTTCTTCACCGAACTGCGGAACGCGAACTGGTGGTGGGCGCTGCTCGGCCTCGCGGTGTCGATGCTCACCTACGTGGGCGCGGCGGCCGCACTGTGGGCGTGCGCCGACGGACTGGTCGGTTTCCGCAACCTGACAATCATGCAGTTCGCCAACACCTTCGCCGCCACCACCACGCCTGCGGGTGTCGGCGGCCTGGCGCTCAGCACCCGCTTCCTGCAGAAGGGCGGACTGGGGGCGGTGCGGGCCACCACGGCGGTAGCGCTGCAACAAACGGTGCAGGTGATCGACCACGTGATACTGCTGGCGGTCTTCAGCACGCTCGCGGGCGCCTCAGCAGACCTGTCGCATTTCGTGCCGTCGGCAACCATCCTCTACTTGATCGCCGGTGTCCTGCTCGGTGCGGTCGGGGTGTTCCTGTTCGTGCCCAGGCTGCGGCGCTGGCTCGGGACCGCCGTCCGTCCCAAGCTCGTCGAGGTGGGAAACGACCTCGTCGAACTTGCCCGTGAACCCAAACGGCTCGGAATCATCACATTAGGTTGTGCGGCAACCACTCTCGGTGCCGCGCTGGCATTGTGGGCCAGTGTGGAGGCGTTCGGGGGTGACACGTCTTTCGTCACCGTAACCGTGGTGACGATGGTCGGCGGGACCCTGGCGTCCGCGGCGCCAACACCCGGCGGTGTCGGGGCGGTCGAAGCGGCGCTGATCGGCGGGCTGGCGGCGTTCGGGGTTCCCGCAGCGATCGCGGTGCCCGCGGTCCTGCTCTACCGCATTCTGACCTGCTGGTTGCCTGTGTTCATCGGCTGGCCGGTGATGCGCTGGCTCTCCCGCAACGACATGGTTTGAACACCGCGAGCAGACGCGGAATCACCCAGTTCCAAGCAGATTCAGGCGATTCCGCGTCTGCTCGCGGTCAGATCGGAAGTGCTGTGCCGGTTTCCTTTTCGGCAAACTCGACGAGTCGGGCCGCGACGTCGTAGTCGCAGGCAAGCTCGGAGCGGCC
>CAYLWH010000013.1:0-32102 GCA_964387245.1 uncultured Mycobacterium sp. | reverse complement strand
GCCCGCGGCGCGCAGCCGGCGGTCCAGGTCCAGCCCCCACAGCATCACCGCGAGTTTGGAGCGGGCGTAGGAACCCATGGGTGTCCACCTGCCGGTCCGCAGGTGCATGTCGTCGAATCGCAGCGTGGCCGACTTGTGCGCGTTCGAACCGACGTTGATGATCTGGGAGCGCACCCGGTCGAAGAGCAGGTTGGTCAGGGCGAACGGCCCGAGCAGGTTGGTCCCCAACGTCATCTCGAAACCGTCGACGGTCTCGTGGCGGTGTTCGCACAGCACGCCGGCGTTGTTGATCAGGATGTCGACGTCACCGCCGAGCAGTCCGGGAAACGCCCGCACCGACGACAGATCGGCGAGGTCGAGTTCGAGCACCTGGGTCGACCCACCCATCTCGGCGGCGCGCGTGGCGCCCAGGTCGGTATTGCGGACCGCCATGATGACACGGGCTCCGGCCCTGGCCAGCGCCTGCGCCGTGCCCAGCCCCACCCCGTTGGTTGCCCCGGTCACGATGATCCGCTTGTCACTCAGATCGCCGAGCCGACTCGGCGACCACTGCGTCACGGCCACCACCCTAGACGGGTTCTGTTGCCCCAACTGCGCCCAGATGCTCTGCGGCATCCCCCAGGTGGGAGTCCGTCACGACTCCGATTTTTTGATGCGCTTGTGATGACCTCGAACAAAGTCGTCCTTTTCGAACGCAGATTTTGGTTGCACGTGCAGGATGGAATGCTCGGTATCGAGGTTGTGTTCGATCATGTGTCGCTCCTCTTACGATCGTTGCGGTGCAAGGGTAGAACTCACCGACGGTGTGATGCGCGCCTTCTGGCCGGGAACCCTGATCGTCTGCATCCGACAGCCCGTACCACCCGGGTGGCAGCGACCGACATCCCCAGGCACGGAATCGTTGGCGACGCTGCGGGGGTCATTCGTCCCGGCGGGCAAGCCCCGCCGTGCCTTTCGGCTCCAGCCCTATCACCCCGACCCGACGCAGAACGCAGCGTCTGCTGCGGCGCCACGGTCGGCTGACCCGGAGAAGGCCGTATCTGACATGTTGTGCCGCTCACCTGAGCGCACCACGGGATCGGCAGGCACCTCTTTTGGGCCTGCCGATCCCGCGTTTGGATCACGTGATGGCGTTGACGGCGCTCGACACTCTCGACTGGAACTGCTCGGGCAGCGGAAAATATCCGTGGTCCTCCAGGCCGACTTGGCCGGGGCCGATGGTGGACTGAAGGAACGCCCGCACCGCCTTGCCCACCTCGGCGTCGGGGTATTTCGAGCAGACGATCTCGTAGGTAACCAGCATGATCGGGTAGGCGCCGGGCTGGGTGGGCTTGTAGAACGATGAGATGTCGAACACCAGGTCGTTGCCCTGACCCGTGAACGTTGCGCCAGCGATGGTCTTGGCAACGGTGTCGTCGCTGATCCCCACCGGATTCGGGCCCGCCGAGGTCAGGATCTTCGCCCAGAACAGGCGATGCGCCTGGGCGAATGACCATTCGTTGTAGCTGATCGCGCCCTCGGTGTTCTTGACCGTCGCCGATGTGCCCTCGTTGCCATTGGCGCCTCGGCCGACGCCGCCGTTGAACGTCTTGCCGGTTCCCTTGCCCCACGCGCCGTCGGAGGCGGCATCCAGGTACTGCTGGAAGTTGTCGGTGGTTCCGGACTCGTCGCTGCGGTACACGACGTGGATGGGCTGAGCCGGCATCGACTGGTTGAGCGCCCTGATCGCCGGGTCGTTCCACCGCGTGATGGTGCCGTTGAAGATCTTCGCCAGTGTTGGCGCGTCGAGCACCAACGTGTCGACGGCGTCGAGGTTGTAGGTGATCGCCAGCGGGCCGAACACCACGGGCAGATTCCAGGCGTCCGAGCCGCACCGCTGAACGGCCTGGGTGTATTCATCGCGCTTGTTGCTCAGCGGCGAGTCCGAACCACCGAAATCGGTCTGGTTGGCCAGGAACTCGCTCACCCCCGCACCCGACCCGTTGGAGATGTAGGTCAGCGTCTGACCCGGGCAGGCCTTTTGGTAGGCGTCGATGAACCTCGTCATCGCGTTGGCCTGGGCCGTTGAACCGCTGGCCTTCAGCGACTGCTGGCCGCCACAGATTATCTTCGCCGACTCCGCATACGGTGGGCCTGCGTTTTTGTCGCCACCGCATGCCGAAAGCACCAGGACACTCGCTGCCAGCAGGGAGATTGCAGCACCAAATCGGTTGAGCATCAACGCTCCTTCCAACGGGTTAGGGTTAGGAACACATCGCTACCGGTTTCGACCCGGTCACGAAACGGGGCGGCGCTAACCAGCGCAGTCGCTGCTCGACCGATAGAGGCAATGGACACGGCGACCACTGCGGGTTCACCGGCGGCGAGGGGATCGGCCATCACGGGCTTCCGTTGCCAGAGGGCGTGCACCGCGGGACCAAGGCGGCCGATCCGCTCGGTGAGAGCGTCGAGCGCCTGATTGAACGCTTCGGGGACGCCGGCGCGCACGGGGTGACTCGCTTTGCCTGCCGCGCCGCCGAGGGCACCATCGCTTCCAGCGGCCCCAAGCGGTCGGCAAGCGCGGCATGGATCTCCGCACGTCGAACCACGCTCGGCAGCCATTGACCTATTCACCTTCGACTCAATCACTATTTTTGATGCATTCGGGATGCAGTCAAGCCGTATCGTGGCCTTGTCGGCGTGTAGCCGTTTGAGGTTCATCTGCAGTTCACGACTCGGATAGTCAGCGGTTGGTTCACCGCGGAGTGGGCACCTACCTGCGCCAGCACGACGACTTCCTATTCCAGATCGTCAACTACGAAGACCCATCGCTGGAGAAGCTGTCCATCTGCCTGCATCACGTGGCCCCGGTCATCGCCAGCGACCAGCTCAACGAGGTCGGTCTGTACCGTCGATTTCGACTTCCGCACCCAGCACAAGGGCGAGAGCACCTCGAACAAGCCCACCGGCGACGTGCCGCTGCAACCGGCCAAGGAGCCCGGTACCGGCGAGTCGGTGCCTAAAACCACCTTTGACCTGGTGCGGGCGGTGGGACTCGAACCCACACGCTCTCCCGAGCACGGGCACCTAAAGCCCGCGCGTATGCCAATTTCGCCACGCCCGCAACGCGCCAGATCCTACCCCGTCGTGCGCTGACCGACTCCCGGTGAGCCGTCGGCCGTAAGAGCGGGGTCGAGCGGGCAATTTCAGCAATCCCAACCGCGTGTCGTCAACGAAACCGCACGCTCGGAACACTGTAGGAGTGCGAGGGCTCCCCGGCCCTGAATTCCTGCCGACGCACCGCTGACCGGTACCGTCAGAGCATGCCCAGCACGCACCGCCGCAGATGGCCGATGATCATCCTGGTCGTCGTTGCCGCATGCGGCTGCCTGGCTCTGGGTTGGTGGCAATGGACCCGCTACGAGTCTGCCAGCGGCAACTTCCAGAACCTCGGCTACGCGATGCAGTGGCCGTTCTTCGCCGGCTTCTGTATCTACGCCTACCGCAAGTTCGTCCGATACGAAGACACGCCGCCTGAGTGCAGGAGTGCCACGGAGGTCACCGAGATTCCCGAGGGACTGCTCCCCGAACGGCCGAAAGCGATACCGCCGACCGACGACGACCCCGTGCTCCGCGAGTACAACGACTACCTCGCCGAACTCGCCGGCAAAGACCGACCCGACAGGACAAGTGCATGACCCAGACACCCGAGCGACCCGCCGGTGCCCCCGCGCCCGAGACGATCCGCCCCGCGCTGACTGCCTACCGCGTCCTGGCCTGGGCCACTGGTATCTGGCTGATCGCGCTGTGCTATGAGATCTACGTCCGCTACATACTCAAGGTGGACAACCCGCCGACCTGGATCGGCGTCGTGCACGGCTGGGTCTATTTCGCCTACCTGCTCGCCACGTTCAACCTGGCGATCAAGGTCCGCTGGCCCATCGCGAAAACAATCGGCACGCTTCTGGCCGGCACCGTTCCGTTTCTTGGCCTGATCGTCGAGCACTACCGGACAGCGGAAGTCAAAAGCCGCTTTCGCTTCTGACTGACGGGGCTGCGGCCAGCGACGTAATTAGCTCGGCTCGGCACGCTTCGCTGTGCGCCGGGTGGAACCGTCCCGGTCGCATTTGCCTGCGATGTTCCAGCCCTGTCGCACGCTACAATTGGCCCGTGTCAACCCTGGTAGACGTGTGCGGCAGCCGCGCCTACCCCGGCAACGAGACCGCCAAACCCGAAGCCTGTGATGACCGCGTCGCGGCCCTCACCGGTCTGCGCGCCGTTGCTGCGTTACTGGTGGTCGGCACTCACACGGCATTTGCCACAGGAATCTTGACCCAGGGCTATCTCGGTCTGATGGGCGCGCGCCTCGAGGTCGGCGTGCCAATCTTCTTCGTGCTGTCGGGGTTCCTGTTGTTCCGGCCCTGGGTGCGCGCGGCGGCCCGCGGATCGCGGTCACCCAACCTGGGACGCTACGCGCGCCACCGCATCCGCCGCGTGATGCCGGGTTATCTGGTGACCGTCCTGGCGACCTTCGCCGTGTACACCACGTTCACGCCGGGCCCCAATCCCGGCCAGACATGGCTCGGACTGTTGCGCTACCTGACGCTGACCCAGATCTACACCGACAACTACCTCGTGAACTATCTGCACCCGGGGTTGTCGCAGATGTGGAGCCTGGCGGTCGAGGTCTCGTTCTATGCGGCCCTGCCGGCAGTGGCATATGTGCTTCTCACGGTGTTGTGCCGCGGCCGATGGCAGCCCGAGGTGCTGTTGGCGGGGCTGTTCGGCCTCACCGCGATCAGCCCGTTGTGGCTGATCGCAGTGCACACCACCGACTGGCTGCCGACGGCGGCCGGCATGTGGCTGCCCGCGCAGCTGTCCTGGTTTACCGGCGGAATGGCGTTGGCGGTGCTGCATATCCTCGGCGCGCGGTGCCGCGCGCGGGTCGCGATCCCGCTGGCGGCCGGACTGTTCCTGCTGGTGTCCACCGAGGCCGGCGGACATGTCCTAGGGGCGGATGAGTGGTGGCAACCGCTGGCGAAGTCCGTTCTCTACGCCGCCATTGCGACTTTGGTGGTGGCACCACTGACGCTCGGTGACCGCGGCCGCTACTCGCGGCTGCTGAGCAGCGGGCCGCTGGTGTGGCTCGGCGAGATCTCCTACGAGATCTTCCTGCTGCATGTGGTCGTCATGGCACTGGCGACGGGTGTCGTGCTGCGGTGGCCGCTGTTCACCGGTTCGATGATCGTGCTCTACGGGCTGACGTTGGCAATCACCGTCCCGCTGGCTGTTGCGCTGCGCCGGCTCACCGAAACCCGGCGCTGAGCGGCCAGCCGCCAAATCCTGAACCTGCGGGTAAGTCGCGTACCGGGTCCGTCGGCGACTCCCGATGGTGTCCCGATCCCGGTCATGCAAAGCAGCTGCCAGGACGGACGGATCCCTCGAATCCTCAGGCCAGAGCCCGCAGCGCCGGCAGCAGCAAGGCCAGCGCCCGGCCGCGGTGCGACATCGCATCCTTTGCGGCCGGAGTCAGCTCGGCGGCCGAGCAGTCCGATCCAGCGGGCACGAACACCGGGTCGTAGCCGAACCCTCCGGCACCTCGCGGCCCGGCTGCGATGACTCCCGGCCAGCTGCCCCGGACAACCGTTTCCGCCGCGGCGGACACCAGCGCACAGGCCGACACGAAAGCTGCCCCGCGCCGATCAGCGGGCACATCCGAAATCTGGGCCAGCAGCAGCCGGTAGTTTGCCTCGTCTTTCCCGCGGCCATGCCCGTACGGACCTGACCACCGCGCCGACAGCACCCCCGGCATCCCGTTGAGGGCATCCACCTCAAGACCCGAATCATCCGCCACACAAGGCAATCCGGTGGCAGCGAAGCCATCGCGTGCTTTGGCGAGCGCGTTCTCCTCGAAAGTCGCCCCGGTTTCGGGCGACTCGGGAAAGTCGGGGACGTCAGCCAACGAAACCAGTTCCACACCGGTCACACCCGCTCCGTCGAGCACTCGGCGCAGTTCCACCAGTTTCTTGGCATTACGGCTGGCGACCAGGACCCGGATCAGCTGCCGAACGCTTTCTTCGGGGCAGGTCCCTGGGGCAACGTGCCCGGGTAGGGGGCCTCCAGCGCTTCGCGCTGCAGCGCGAACAACGTGTCGCAGGCGGCCAATGCGGCGTCGAGCATCTTGTCCAGGGTCGAGCGCGGGAACGTCGCCCCCTCCCCCGTGCCCTGCACCTCGACAAGCGTGCCGGTGTCGGTAGCGACGACGTTCATGTCGACCTCGGCCCGTGCATCCTCCTCGTAGGGCAGGTCGACTCGCACCCGCCCGTCGACCACCCCGACGCTGACCGCCGCGATCGCGCAGGACAGCGGGCGCGGGTCCGACAGCTTGCCGGCCGCGCCGAGATAAGTCACCGCGTCGGCCAGAGCGACATACGCTCCGGTGATCGCCGCCGTGCGGGTGCCGCCATCGGCCTGCAGGACGTCGCAGTCGATCGCAATGGTGTTCTCGCCGAGTGCGCGCAGGTCGATGCATGCCCGCAGCGAACGCCCGACCAGCCTGCTGATCTCCTGCGTTCGACCGCCCACCCGGCCCCTCACCGACTCACGGTCAGAGCGGGTGTGGGTGGCGGCGGGCAGCATCGCGTACTCGGCAGTCAGCCAGCCCAGCCCGGCACCCTTACGCCAGCGGGGCACACCCTCGGTCACCGAAGCCGTGCACATGACCCGGGTCTGACCGAATTCCACCAGCACCGATCCGGCGGGATGTGAGGTGAAACCCCGGGTGATGGTTACCGGCCGCAGTTCGTCATCGACGCGGCCGTCTTCGCGTTCAGGCACAGCGCAACCCTATCGGCAGGCGGTCAGCGCGTCCGCGCCACCTCGAACGTCTCACCGCTCACCACAGCGCGCACCGGTCCGTCGAACGTCGACTTTGCCTCGGTGATGAGGTCCTCGCGCGACGTCCAGGGTGGGATGTGCGTCAGCAGCAGCTCTGACACTCCTGCCCGTGCAGCAATCTGACCGGCCTCGGTGCCAGACAGATGAACATTCGGCGGGCGATTGCCAGGGTCGTGGGTCCACGACGCCTCACACAGAAAGACATCTGCGCCGCCGGCCAGTTCGACGACGGACTCACAGGGTCCGGTATCGCCGCTGTAGACGAACACCGCGCCCGACGGGTCCGTGAACCGCATGCCGTAGGACTCGGTTGGATGCGATACCGGCACCGGCAGCACATCGAGGGTCCCCAACCGCACGCTCTCCCCGGCGCGCCACCGATGAACGTCGAATATGTCGGTGAAGTCGTCGAGTTCGCCACCCGCGGGCGAGGACGCCGCGCCCAACCGCGATTGCAGATCGCTGGGGCCGTATATCGACTTCTTTCCGATCGGCGGGTTCGGATGGTAGCGCCGCCATACGAACAGACCCGGCAGGTCCAGACAGTGGTCGGCGTGCAGGTGCGACAACAGCACATGGACGTCGCCGGGATCCGCGTGACGCTGCAGCGCGCCGAGAACACCGCCCCCGAAATCGACCACCAGGGGCTCGGTGTCCGGTGCGTTCACGAGGTACCCGGACGCGGGCGAATCCGGGCCGACCACGCTGCCGGAGCAGCCGAGAACGGTGATTCGCACAGTCACCACTGTGCCATGCCCAATAGCACATTGAGAAAAACATCGCGCGATTTGCGCGGATGATCACCTGGACGCGCTGGTGTGATACTGAACAGGTGAAACACCGGTAATGGCCGGGCCAAGGAACCGGGCTGCGAGGGTGAGGAACGCCGCTGGATCACCGGTCGCCTCGAAGAGCCGAGACGCCGCGGGCGCCAGCGGGCTGTCCGGGTCGAGCCGCAGCAGTTCACGCTCGGTGAGGACGCGCAACAACTCCTTGGCCGTCTCTTCGGCCGACGACACCAGCGTCACGCTGTCACCCATCGCCAATTGGATGAGGCCGGACAGCAGCGGGTAGTGCGTACAGCCCAGCACCAGGGTGTCCACACCCGCGCGCTGCATCGGCTCCAGATATCCCTCGGCCAGGCCCAGCACCTGCCGTCCGCTGGTGATCCCACGTTCGACGAAGTCCACGAACCGGGGGCACGCCACGGCCGTGATCTCGGTGTCGACGGCCGCGGCGAATGCATCCTGGTACGCCCGCGACGTAATGGTCGCCCGGGTGCCGATCACCCCGATGCGGCCGTTGCGGGTGGCGGCGACCGCGCGGCGAACCGCGGGCAGGATCACCTCGACGACGGGTACGTCGTACCGTTCGCGGGCGTCGCGCAGGCAGGCCGACGACGCCGTATTGCAGGCGATGACGAGTGCCTTGACACCGCGATCGACGAGGCCGTCCATGATTGCCAGGGCATGCGAGCGGATCGCCGCCAGCGGCAGCGGGCCATATGGACCGTGAGCTGTGTCGCCGACGTAGATCATGTTCTCGGCGGGGAGTTGGTCGATGATGGCGCGGGCCACCGTCAGTCCCCCCACCCCGGAGTCGAACACCCCGACCGGCGCCTCCGGATGCAGCGGTGTCGTCATGACTTCAGGCGCGGGGGCCGCCGACCGAGTTTGCGAAGTTCGCGCTCCTTACGTTCGGGCGCCGACAACCAATAGGCGGCGGCGACACCTGCCACCGCCCCGCACAGGTGGCCCTGCCATGACACCCCGCCGCAGCGATCGAACACCGGGACCGCGCCCCACAGGATGCCGCCGTAGACGAACAACACCACGATCCCCGTCACGATCTGCCAGACGTGCCGGGTAAGCCAGCCGAACACGAGCAGGAAGCCCAGCCAGCCGAAGATGAGGCCGGAAGCCCCGATGTGGTTGGTCTCCCCGCAATCGGCCCCCATGTTGCCGATCAGCCACGTGCCGAAGCCACCGAGAATCCAGATGATCGCCGTCGCCCAGATGAACCGGGACATCCCGGCCAACGTCACCAGAAAGCCGAGCACCAGAGCGGGAACCGTATTGGCCAGCAGGTGACCCCAGTTCGCGTGCAGCAGTGGGGAGAACACGATGCCCCACAGTCCGTCTGCCTCCAATGGACGAATCCCGTTGCGGTCGAGTCGGCTTCCGCTCAGCTGGTCGACGAGTTCGATGACGTAGAGCAGCACGACGAAAGTCAGGATGGTGGCACCGCCGACCTTCCACGCCGACCGCTTCTGCGGCGCCGGCAAGCCGGACGTTCCCGTCATGCCCATAGCTGCCCTTCCATTACGTCCTCGGCTTCGTCAAGGCTACCGGCGTACGCGCGATCGACCGATACTTCCCAGCCCTCCGCGCGCATGCGCGACCATGGCGTCGACCAAGTCGGCACGAATCACCAACACGCGCTACTCCCGTTGCCGGTCAGCGAATGCCCCGGGCAACAGGTTGCGGTAGGTGGGTATTCCGGCCACCGATTCGGCGGCGAGTACCCCAGCCAGCACGGCCTGTGCCAATACGTCTGCGGCGGCCGACCCGACGGCCGTCACCAGCTTGGTCTCCGGCGACATCGCGGTGGGGGTGTCCGGGTCCGGCGCCACCTCGACCGCGCCGGTTGACAACGCGAACACCGTGTCCCCGTCGACCGGGGTGTGGCAGGGCCGGATGGTGTGGGCCAGTCCGTCGTGGGCGGCCACCGCGACGCGGCGGCACCCGGCCGGCGTCAGCGCCGCGTCGGTGGCGACGACGCCGATCGTCGTGTTCAGCGGGCCCTCGGCACGGTCGAGTTCGACGAACGCGGCGATCTGATCGCCCGGCGGCGGGGTGAGCCCGAACGCCCCGATCAGACGGTTCATCCACGGCAACCCCGTCTCCGGGTCGACGACATTACCGGCCGCATTCACGACGACGATCGCACCCACCGTCACCCCCGCGAACTCACCGGCCAGTCGCACCGATGCGGTACCCACGCCGCCCTTGAGTACTCCGGCCCGCGCACCCGCGCCCGCGCCGACGCTGCCCTGGGGCACGTCGGCTGCGGCCGACTCCGCCGCCGCGCGACCGAACTCGGCCGTGGGACGTCGGTCCCACCCGCCGACCGGGAGGTCGAAGATGACCGCAGCGGGTACGATCGGCACCCGGCCGCCGTCCATCGCCACGCCGCGGCCGTTGCCCTCCAGCCACGTCATCACCCCGTCGGCGGCTGCCAGCCCGAAGGCACTGCCACCGGTCAAGACCACCGCGTCGACGTGGCGCACGCTGTTGGAAGGGTCCAACAGCTCGGTTTCGCGGCTCCCGGGCGCGCCTCCCCGCACATCGACGGCACCGACGGTCGCGGGTGGAGCGAGCACCACGGTCGTGCCGGTCGCCCAGCCGGACCCGAAGGTTGCGTCGCCGTCGACCCGGTGGTGATGTCCGACGAGGATCCCGTCGACATCGGTGATCGAGCCCGTCATCGGACAGGTTTGTCCATCAGCGCCAACACCAGATACTCCTGAAGCACGGTCAGCCACTGATACACGTCAAGGTGCCCGGCCATGGGGTGTTTCGGCGGCAGCCGCTCCGGACCGTCGGGGCCCACGCCCAGCATGGCGCCCAGAGCCAACCGGATGTCGTTGACGGCCGTTACCCACGCGTTCGCGTCGTCCTCGGCCAGTTCGAAACGCCCGCCGCCCTCCGGGCAGGTGGACAACAAACGTTGCGCCGCTTCACGTTTGGCATCGATTATCTCCGGCTCATGCAGACTGCGCAGTGCTCCGTTGATGCTCTCGGCGGTGCCTGAGTCGGCCGGATGAGGACACTGCGGACGCAGGAAGTCCGGCAACAGCCGACTCATCGTGGCGTCCTCGGGCGGGTCCGAATGCCCGGTGCGCATCCCGGTGATGTCTTCGAGTTCGTCTCTGGGCGAAGATGATTCCCGGGCATCGAGCATCCCGATCATCGATGTCGCCATGTTGTGCAGTAGGGCCGATTCATGAGCTTCCACGGCCGATCGGAAACGGGGACCGTCAGCGGTCTCCACGCGCTTCCATTTGCGCACCGCTACCGCTCAGCGGTCTTGCTGCATGGTGGCCCACAAACCGGCGGCGTGCAGCTTGGAGACGTCGACCTCCACCGACTCGCGAGACCCTGACGACACGACGGCCTTGCCCTCGTTGTGGACCTGCAGCATGAGCTTGGTGGCGTGTGGTTCGGAGTAGCCGAACAACTTCTGGAAGATGTAGGTCACATAGTTCATCAGGTTGACCGGATCATCCCAGACGATGGTGACCCAGGGCCGCTGGGTGGCCTCGGTGGTATCGGCCTCGTCTTGCTTGGCCGGCGCTGGCGCAACCATGGACTAAAGGATACCGCTGGCGTGAAGAGCAGCCACCCCATCTTGTCCAGCTCCTCACCGACTCGTCCCTCGTCGGCTTCGTCGCCGGACTCACCCCATCTTGTCCAGCTCCTCACCGACTCGTCCCTCGTCGGCTTCGTCGCCGGACTCACCCCATCTTGTCCAGCTCCTCACCGACTCGTCCCTCGTCGGTTTCGTCGCCGGACTACCGTGTCGCTGTGACAGTCTCTCTGCTGACCGACAAGTACGAACTGACGATGCTGCAGGCCGCGCTGCGGGACGGCTCCGCGCAGCGGCGCACCACGTTCGAACTGTTTGCCCGTCGCCTGCCCGACGGCCGGCGCTATGGGGTCGTCGCGGGGACGGGACGTTTTCTGCAGGAGTTGCCTCGGTTCCGGTTCGACCCAGCTGCCCTTGAGTCGTTGACGGGGTTTCTCGACGACACCACAATGGCCTACCTGGCCGACTTTCGGTTCAGCGGAGACATCGACGGGTACGCCGAAGGTGAGTTGTACTTTCCGAACTCGCCCGTGCTGTCGGTTCGCGGAACATTCGCCGAATGCGTGCTCCTGGAGACGCTTGCGCTGTCGATCTTCAACCATGACACGGCGATTGCGTCCGCGGCGGCCCGAATGGTGAGTGCGGCGCAAGACCGGCCACTCATCGAGATGGGGTCGCGGCGCACACACGAACGGGCCGCCGTGGCGGCAGCCCGCGCCGCCTACATCGCCGGTTTCGGCGGCACGTCCAACCTGGAGGCGCAGCGCAGCTTCGGTGTGCCCGCACTCGGCACCAGCGCGCACTCGTTCACGATGCTGCACACCCGGGCCGACGGACCGGACGAGCCGGCGGCGTTTCGTGCACAGGTCGAAGCGCTGGGCGTTGGCACCACGCTGCTGGTCGACACCTACGACGTCACCACCGGCATCGCCAATGCGGTGGCAGCCGCCGGGCCGCGCCTCGGTGCAGTGCGCATCGACTCCGGGGATCTGGGGGTGTTGACCCGCCAGGCCCGTGCGCAACTCGACAGCCTCGGCGCCACCGGGACGCAGATCGTCGTGTCCGGCGACCTCGACGAGTACTCGATCGCCGCACTGCGCGCCGACCCCGTCGACTCCTACGGTGTCGGGACGTCGCTGGTGACCGGTTCGGGTGCACCGACGGCCAGGATGGTCTACAAGCTGGTCGAGGTCGACGGCATCCCGGTGCGGAAGCGCAGCAGCCACAAGGAATCTCACGGCGGGCGCAAAGCCGCCGTACGCGTGTCGAAGGCGTCGGGCACCATCGTGGAGGAGGTCGTTCATCCGGTCGGCATGCCGCCGCAGACCACCTCGCCGACCCGCGCCCTGCTGGTGCCGCTGGTCCGCTCGGGCGAGCCGGTCGGCGACACCGACCTGGCCGCGGCGCGGTCGCGCGTCGAGGCCGGCCTCAAGAGCCTGCCGTGGGAAGGGTTGAAGTTGTCGCACGGCGAGCCGGCGATCCCGACCCGGGTCGTGGCCCCATAACCGCATCCGTGACCGATCTGCTGACGCGGGCGGTGGCCGCCCTCGGCGGCAGCCAACGCAGCGGCCAGATCGCGATGGCGCAGGCGGTGTCGCGGGCATTCCACACCGGTGAGCATCTGGCCGTGCAGGCAGGCACCGGTACCGGCAAGTCCCTGGCCTACCTGGTGCCGGCGCTCGCACTCGCCGCGGCCGAGGACGACGACATCCATGGCCCGGTCGTGGTGTCGACCGCGACCATCGCGTTGCAGCGCCAGCTCGTCGACCGTGACCTGCCCCGGCTCGTCGAGGCATTGGCCGGTGCACTGCCCCGCAAGCCGAGTTTCGCACTCCTGAAGGGGCGAGGAAATTATCTGTGCCTGAACAAGATCCACAACGGCTCGGCAGCTGATGAGCCAGTCGGGCAAGAAGAACTCTTCGAACCGTTCGCCGCGACGGCAGTCGGCGGCGACGTGCAACGGCTGACCGCGTGGGCCGGGGAGACCAAGACCGGGGACCGCGACGAACTGCGTCCAGGCGTTCCCGACCGCGCCTGGTCACACGTCAGTGTGTCGGCGCGGGAATGTATCGGGGTAGCGCGGTGCCCGTTCAGCAGCGAGTGTTTTTCGGAGAAGGCGCGCGGCAAGGCCGGCGTGGCCGACGTCGTCGTCACAAACCATGCGCTGCTGGCGATCGATGCGATCGCCGACGCGGCTGTGCTACCCGAACACCAGCACCTCATCGTCGACGAGGCGCACGAACTGGTGGACCGCGTCACCGCAGTGGCCTCTGCGGAGTTGACGTCGTCAGCGCTGGCGGTGGCGGTGCGGCGTGCCACTCGGCTGGTCGAACCCGAACTCTTGCGCCGATTGGAGGCGGCGTCAACGACTTTCAGTTCGGCGATCCATGACGGCACCCCGGGGCGGATCGACTACCTCGACGACGAATTGGCCACCTATCTGGCGGCGCTGCGCGACGCCGCAGGCGCCGCCCGGACGGCGATAAACCCGTCCCCGGGTGATCCGCAGGCCGCCGCGACCCGCTCCGAGGCGATCGCCGCGTTGGCCGAGATCGATGACACCGCCACCCGCATCCTCACATCCTTCGCTGCGCCGATCACCGACCGCTCGGACGTGGTCTGGCTCGAGGTCGAAGATGTCCGCGGCTCGTCCCGGTCGGTACTGCGAGTGGCGCCCCTGTCGGTGGCCGCGATGCTGCGGTCGCGTCTGTTCGCACGGTCGACGACGGTGCTGACCTCGGCGACCCTGACCGTCGGCGGATCCTTCGATGCGATGGCCAGGGACTGGGGACTGACCGGCCTGGACACCGAAGCATCTTGGCGCAGCCTGGATGTCGGTTCACCGTTCGACCACGCCGTCTCTGGAATCCTTTACGTCGCAGCACATTTGCCGCCTCCAGGGCGCGACGGTGCCGGTTCGCCCGAACAGCTCGCCGAGATCGCCGAGCTGATCACCGCCGCGGGCGGCAGAACGCTGGGGCTGTTCTCGTCGATGCGGGCGGCGCGAACGGCCGCCGACGCGATGCGCGATCGACTGGATACGCCGGTGCTGTGCCAGGGTGACGACGCGACCGCGCTGCTCGTCGAACAGTTCGCCGCCGACCCCGAGACATCGTTGTTCGGCACGCTGTCGCTGTGGCAGGGCGTCGACGTTCCCGGTCCGTCGCTGTCGCTGGTGCTCATCGACCGCATCCCGTTCCCCCGGCCCGACGATCCTCTGCTCAGCGCGCGGCAACGCGCCGTTGCCGCCCGAGGAGGAAACGGCTTCATGGCGGTGGCAGCCACACATGCCGCGTTATTACTCGCCCAGGGTGCGGGCCGGTTGCTGCGCCGAACCGACGACCGCGGTGTGGTGGCGGTGCTGGATTCGCGGATGGCCACGGCTCGCTACGCCGGCTACCTGAAAGCGTCGTTGCCGCCGTTCTGGGCGACCACCGACCCAACGCGCGTGCGTGCCGCGCTGGCCCGGCTCCGCGCCGCCACACCGGCCGATCACTGAGCCCCCGCCGCGTACCGCCACTATCCTGGAACGCACACCCCCATCTGACTCGAGAGGTTGCGCCGATGCGCCTACGACGCCGCCGGTTTTCGGTATCCGCCCTCGCGGGGGCGGCTGTGATACTGGCGGGCTGCTCGACGATCATCGCGGGCCAGCCGGTCTCGGTGTTCGCCGATCCGTTCACGGTCGCCGGAATGCGCGCCGTCGACGGGCCCACCGGTCTGCGACCGGGCGCCGCCGGCACGACACGCGCCGTCGAGGATGGCGACGGCGGCAAGATCGACCAGCTCGCCGCGGCGTCCATCAGCGATATCGAGCAGTACTGGCAGGGCGTGTTCGGCGAGGCCTTCCCTGGCTCGTTCAAACCGGTATCACAGCTGGTGTCATGGGATGCCGACGATTACGACGGCGTGTTCTGCGAAGCGGACACCCACGGTCTGGTGAATGCCGCCTTCTGCCCGCTGGACAACACCATCGGGTGGGACCGCGGCGTGCTGCTGCCCTCGCTGCGGCGGGCCAACGGCGACATGGCGATCACGATGGTGTTGGCCCACGAGTACGGCCACTCGGTACAAAAGCAGGCCAAGTTGAACCGCCCTGGCACCTCGGTGCTGGTTGCCGAGCAACAGGCGGACTGCCTGGCCGGCGCCTACATGCGCTGGGTGGCCGAGGGCACCTCGCCGCGCTTCACGTTGTCCACCGGTGACGGCCTGAACAACCTGCTGGCCAGCATGATCTCGTTCCGCGATCCGCTGCTGTCGGTCGAGGATATCTACCTGGGCGGTCCCGGAGACGAACACGGATCGGCATTCGAACGCATCTCGGCGTTCCAGTTCGGATTCATCGACGGGCCCTCCGCATGTGCGGCAATCGACGACAAAGAGGTGGCGCAGCGGCGCGGCGACCTTCCGGTGGCGTTGCAGCGCGACGAGACGGGCGAGTGGCCCGTGTCCGAGGAGTCCGTCAAGGCCGTCGTCGACGCGATGAACATCGTGTTCCGGGCCGCCAGACCGCCGACACTGTCGTTCGATGCGGCTACGGCCGCCGGTTGTGCCGATGCCAGGCCCAGCCCGCCGGCGTCGTTCTGCCCGTCCACCAACACAATTGCCGTCGACCTGGACGGAATGCGCGAGATCGGGATGCCCCACCGCGGCGAGGACATGCTGTCGGCGCCCACCGGTGACAACAGTGCCTATTCGGTGCTGGTGTCGAGATACATGATGTCGCTGCAGCATCAGCACGGCGGACTGGTGCTCGACAGCGCCGAAGCCGGCCTACGTACGGCGTGCCTGACCGGAGTGGCCACCACCAAGTTGGCCAACGGTGTCAGCACGCCCGACGGCAATACCGTGGCCCTGACGGCCGGCGATCTCGATGAGGCGGTGACCGGCCTGTTGGTCAACGGCCTGGCGGCCGGCGACGTCAACGGCGAGACCGTACCGGCCGGGTTCTCCCGTATCGACGCGTTCCGCATCGGCGTCCTGGGCAATCAGGAGCGTTGCCTCAAACGCTTCCCGTGACCGCATTCATTCCGCCGAAACGTCCAGTCGGGCGGGAAGCGAGAGGGGGACCGTCAGAACATTGGGTGCGTGGGCACGGACTCGACCGCACCGTCGGGCGTTCCACGAAACGACGTAATGGCGTGCCGGCCTGGAACATTCGCGGGCTACACCTTCCGGGTGGTGCCGTAGTAACCCTGGATGGAGTCGGACTGGTCGGTCGAATGCGTCAGCACGGCGTAGGACCGGATGAACGACTCGCCCACGCAGCCGTCGATCTTCACACGGAACCCACTGACCGACACCCACGGGTCGCTGCCCGTGAACTCCTTCTTGGCCACCGGGACGGTGTTGATGATGCCGGGCTTCAGACCGATGGCCATGCCGCCGACGGAGGGTGTCGAGAGGACCGGCGCGAGCCCGTCGATGAATTCGCCCTCGCCGTCAAGTCCAACCAAACCGAGGGTCGGCGTGACACCCTGCGTACCCGTCAGGCTGACACCGTTGGACGTGCTCATATCGATGCCGCAGCCGATCTGGTAACCCACCTCCAGCACGCCGCGCGGTGGCGCGGAGCCGTCCGGTCCGCGCAGCGATCCGATGACGACGCCACTGACCTCATAGTCCCGCGACGACACCGCGGTCGTCAGCGGGTTCACGTTCCGTAACACCTCGTCCTTGGCGCCGACCGTCAGGGTCCAGCCGTCGGGCGCCGTGGTGGTCGCCGGCGGAGCGGAATCGATGACGGCGGCCTCGCCCGGCGCAACGATGCCCGTCGAGTGGTCGACCGGCGCGGCGGCGACCGCGGTCGGTCCCGCCGGCGGCGCCCCGACATCGGTGCCAACCGGTTCCGGGTCCGCGGCAGCCGGGGCGACGATCAGGGCGGCTGGCATGGCCGCCAGTGTCCAGACGGCACCTAGTGCACCGAGCCGTGCCAGCCTCACCGATGGAACGTACTACCACTTCGGGCTATGCCAGCCGGACCAACCCCAGTTCGTTATCCGCCGCAAGCAAATTGTTATGTGGCAGAACCCGAACGGTGTACCCCACCGACCCCGCAACCGGCAACCGTGCGGTGGTGGCGAAGACCTCGACACCGTCGTCACCGGTGCCGGTGTGTGCCATCGGCACGGTCAGCGGGTCGACCAGGGAGTCACTGCTGTCGACACGCCCCAACACCGCCTGGACGACGACCTCGTCCGGCCACAATCCGGCCAGTTCGACGGCCGCAGTCAACGTCAGCTCCGAGCCCAACAGCGGTGTGTCCGGCAATCCGGTGCTGTCCACATCGGTGATCTCGACGTTCGGCCACGCCCGCTGCACCCGCAACCGGTAGGCGGCCAACGTCCTGGCCGGCCCGAAGGACGTGCCGACGGCCTTGCGCGACGATTCCGCCGCCGGGGCGTAGTAGTGCTCGGTGTAGTCCCGCACCATGCGCGATGCCAGCACCTTCGGTCCGAGCACTTCCAGGGTGTGGCGCACCATCTCGACCCAGCGGGCCGGCACGCCCTCGGCGTCGCGGTGGTAGAACCTCGGGGCCACCGACTCGGCCAGCAGTCCGTAGAGCGCCGAAGCCTCCAGGTCGTCGCGCCGGGCTTGGTCCGCCCCGTCCGCGGTGGGAATCGCCCAGCCGTTCTCCCCGTCGAACCACTCGTCCCACCAGCCGTCCCGGATGGAGAGGTTCAGCCCGCCGTTGAGCGCGCTTTTCATCCCCGACGTGCCGCATGCCTCGAGCGGGCGCAGCGGGTTGTTGAGCCAGACGTCGCATCCCCAGTACAGCAATCGGGCCATCGACATGTCATAGTCCGGAAGGAACGCGATACGGTGACGCACCTCCCGGCGGTCGGCGAACTTCACGACCTGCTGGATGAGCGCCTTGCCGCCGTCGTCGGCCGGGTGCGCCTTGCCCGCCACGATCATCTGGACCGGATGCCGCTCATCGAGCAGCAGTGCTTCGAGCCGCTCCGGGTCGCGCAGCATCAGGGTCAGCCGCTTGTACGTAGGTACCCGCCGGGCAAATCCGATTGTCAATACATCGGGATCGAAAGCCGTTGTGATCCAACTGAGTTCGGCCTCCGATGCGCCCCGTTCCAACCACGACCTACGGAGCCGGACGCGGACGTCGTCAATGAGCAGGACGCGCAGCGCGGATCGGATCGACCACAGGCGCACCGGGTCGACCTGACGAAGCCGCTGCCAGGTCGCCGGCTCGGTCACGGAATCCCCGCCGGCGAGTTCGCGGGCCAACGCCATCCATTGCGGAGCGGCCCAGGTCGGCGCGTGCACACCGTTGGTGATCGAGCCGATGGGAACCTCGTCGGTGTCGAAACCGGGCCACAATTGGCTGAACATGGCCCGGCTGACCTTTCCGTGCAACAGTGAGACCCCGTTGGCCCGTTGCGCCAGCCGCACACCCATGTGCGCCATGTTGAACTTCGACGGGTCCTCCTCGGCTCCGAATGCCAGGACACGGTCGGTCGGCACCCCGGGCAGCAGCGGGTTTGGCCGGGAGTCGGCGAAATAGCGGCGCACCATCTCGACGGGAAACCGGTCGATACCCGCCGGCACCGGGGTGTGGGTGGTGAACACCGTGCTGGCCCGCACGACGGTCAGTGCCGTGTCGAAATCCAGACCCGACGACGCCATGTATTCGCGGATCCGCTCGACCCCGAGGAACCCGGCATGACCCTCGTTCATGTGGAACACCTCGGGCGACGGCAGGCCTTCGATCTCGGTGAACGCGCGGATGGCGCGCACACCACCGATTCCCGCCAGGATCTCCTGTCTGATGCGGTGTTCCTGGTCGCCGCCGTAGAGGCGGTCGGTGACTCCGCGCATCTCGTGCTCGTTCTCCGGGATGTCGGAATCCAGCAGCAGCAGCGGCACCCGCCCGACCTGCGCGACCCAGATCCGGGCACGCAGCTGCGCCCCCTCCGGCATGGTCAGGTCCACCAGGGCCGGTGCGCCCGACGTCCCGACCAACAACCGCAGCGGCAAACCCTGCGGGTCGTGTGACGGGTACGTCTCGTGCTGCCAACCGTCGGCGGTCAGCGACTGCCGGAAATAACCTGACCGGTAAAGCAGGCCGACGGCAATCATCGGCAGACCCAGATCCGAAGCCGACTTGAGGTGGTCGCCGGCCAGGATACCCAGGCCCCCGGAGTAATTCGGCAATACCTTGGACACGCCGAATTCCATCGAGAAGTATGCGATGCCGGTCGGCATTGATCCGGCGGGTTGCCTCTGGTACCAGCGTGGTCTTGTCAGATAGCCGTCCAGGTCGGCGGCCAGGCCGTCGAGCCGGCTCAGAAACTCCCGATCGGCCGCCAGTTCGTCGAGCCGTTTGGGACTGACCGCGCCCAGCAGTGCGACCGGGTCCTGCTCGTGCCGGGCCCACAACGTCTCGTCGATGCTGGCGAACAGTTCCTGGGTCGGCGTGTCCCACGAGGAGCGCAGGTTGATCGCCAACAGTTCCAGAGCCGCGAGGCGTCCAGGGAGGTGGGCGCGGACGGTGAACCTGCGGAGGGCTTTCACGCGTCGCTAGCTTACTGACCGCCGGTGCTGCCCAAGTGCGACTGCGAACATACTTCCCACCCCAGGCTCGGGCCCGGCCACTACGGTGTGAATAAGGCGCGAGGTGATCAACGCCAGCACGAGTCCCGACGAGAAGACCGCAACACATTGAGGAGAGCTCGGGTGCCCGGTCGCATCGAGATCGACGACGTGGAACCCGTCGTCTCCGGAGGAACGTTCCCCGCCAAGGCGGTCGTCGGGGAAGTCGTGCCGGTCTGCGCCACGGTTTGGCGCGAAGGCCACGAAGCCGTCGCCGCCACGCTGGTGGTGCGCTTCCACGGCACCTCCTACCCCCAACTCGTGGCCGGTCCGGTTCCGCGAGAACCCGTTCCCATCGAGGCTGTGGTCGCGCCCGCGCGTCGGGTCAAACCCCAGCTGCTGCCGATGTCGGAGGGCCGGACGCCCGACGTGTTCCATGGACAATTCGTTCCGAACCATGTGGGCCTGTGGACGTTCCGGGTGGACGGTTGGGGCGACTCGATCGCCACCTGGCGCAAATCCGTGATCGCCAAGCTCGACGCCGGACAGAGTGAGTTCGAGCTGTCCAACGACCTGATGGTCGGCGCACGGCTGCTGGAACGCGCGGCGACGGGGGTCCCCCGGCAGCGTCGGCAGCCGTTGCTCGATGCGGCAGTGGAACTACGCGCGCCGGGCGACCCGGTCGTCCGCGCCGGCGCGGCGTTGGGACGACAGCTCACCGAATTGCTCACCCAGTACCCGCTGCGCGAATTGGTCACGCGCGGAAAACAATACGGCGTTTGGGTGGACCGACCGGCGGCGCGCTTCGCCGCCTGGTACGAATTGTTTCCCCGATCCACCGGCGGGCGCAATTCCGCAGGTCTGCCACTTCACGGCACTTTCGCCACGGCCGCCAAGGCCCTGCCGCGGGTCGCCAAGATGGGCTTCGACGTCGTCTACCTGCCTCCGATCCATCCCATCGGCGAGGTGCACCGCAAAGGCCGCAACAACACGGTGACCGCCGCACCCGGCGACATCGGATCACCGTGGGCGATCGGCAGCAGGCACGGGGGCCACGACGCGGTACACCCCGACCTGGGCACCATCGAGGATTTCGACGGCTTCGTCTCCGCTGCAAGAGATCTGGGCTTGGAGGTGGCGCTCGACCTGGCCCTGCAATGCGCTCCTGACCATCCGTGGGCCCGCGACCATCGACAGTGGTTCACCGAACTGCCGGACGGGACCATCGCCTACGCCGAGAACCCGCCGAAGAAGTACCAGGACATCTACCCGCTGAACTTCGACAACGACCCGGCCGGCCTCTATACGGAGGTGCTGCGGCTGGTAATGCACTGGGTCGACCACGGCGTGAAGATCTTCCGTGTCGACAATCCGCACACCAAGCCGCCGGACTTCTGGGGGTGGCTGATCGGCCGAGTCAAAGACGTCGACCCGGACGTGCTGTTCCTGGCCGAGGCGTTCACCCGCCCGGCACGCCTGTACGGACTGGCCAAACTCGGGTTCACCCAGTCCTACAGCTACTTCACCTGGCGCACTGCCAAGTGGGAGATCACCGAGTTCGGTCAGGGGATCGCCGCGCGCGCCGACGAGGCCCGGCTCAACCTGTTCGTCAACACTCCCGACATCCTGCACGAGAGTCTGCAGCATGGTGGACCTGGTATGTTCGCCATCCGTGCGGTGCTGGCTTCCACGCTGAGCCCGCTGTGGGGGGTGTATTCGGGCTACGAACTGTTCGAGCACCAACCGGTACGCCCAGGCGCCGAGGAGTATCTGGATTCCGAGAAGTACGAACTGCGTCCGCGCGACTTCGATGCCGCACTGACCGAAGGCCGGTCGCTGGAGCCGTTCTTGTCGCAGCTCAACACGATTCGCCGGCTGCACCCGGCGCTGCGGGAGATGCGCACCATACGATTCCATGCGATCGACAACGACGCCCTGATCGCCTACAGCAAGTTCGATCCGACGACCGGCGACTGCGTTCTGGTGGTGGTGACGCTCAATGCATACGGCCCCGAGGTTGCGACCCTCCGGCTCGACATGGGTGCACTGGGGATGGAGTGGTATGACCGATTCTGGGTGCGCGATGAGATCACCGGAGAGGAATACCCGTGGGGCCAAGCGAATTACATCCGGATCGACCCCGCCAAGGCGGTCGCGCACATCGTGAACATGCCGCGAATTCCCGAACAGTTCCGCGCAGCGTTGTTGTTCCGCGAATGAAAGAAGGGCCCCGATGACCAGCACCGGCAGCGCCAGCAGGTATCTGGCGCCCGACCCGTCGGACCTGCACCGGCTGGTATCCGGTACTCACCACGAGCCGCATGCGGTGCTGGGCGCACACGAATACGGTGACCACACCGTCATCCGCGTCTTCAAACCAAACGCCAAACTGGTGAACGCATTGATCGGTGGCCAACGGTATCCGCTGCAGCACATCGACTCCGGCTTGTTCGCGGTGGCGCTGCCGTTCACCGATCTGATCGACTACCGGCTCGAAATCGGCTACCCCACACCCGACGGAGGATCGTTCGGCCCGACCGTCGCCGACGCCTACCGGTTCCTGCCCACCCTCGGCGAGGTGGACCTGCACCTGTTCGCCGAAGGCCGTCACGAGCGCCTCTGGGAGGTGCTCGGCGCGCACCCGCGGACGTTCTCCACCGCGGACGGCGACGTCGACGGGGTCTCGTTCGCGGTGTGGGCGCCGAATGCGCAGGGCGTGAGCCTGATCGGCGAGTTCAATAGCTGGGCCGGCAACGATGCGCCGCTGCGGGTGTTGGGATCCACCGGCGTGTGGGAGCTGTTCTGGCCAGGCTTCCCCGCCGATGGCCTCTACAAGTTCCGGATCCACGGCGCCGACGGCAAGGTGGCCGACCGCGCCGACCCGATGGCCTTCGCGACCGAGGTGCCTCCACAAACGGCATCGAGGGTCACCGCGAGCTCGTATGTGTGGCATGACGATGACTGGATGACGCAGCGCGCCGCCCGCAACCCGGTATTCGAGCCGATGAGCACCTACGAGGTACACCTCGGCTCGTGGCGGCCGGGTCTGTCCTACCGGCAGTTGGCCGATGAGCTCACCGAATACGTTGTGGATCAGGGCTTCACGCACGTCGAGATGCTGCCGGTCGCCGAGCACCCGTACGGTGGGTCGTGGGGCTACCAGGTGACGTCGTACTACGCACCGTCCTCCCGCTTCGGCGCACCCGACGACTTCCGGTACCTGGTCGACCGCCTGCACCAGGCCGGCATCGGGGTCATCGTCGACTGGGTGCCGGCGCACTTCCCCAAGGACGCGTGGGCACTCGGCCGATTCGACGGAACCCCGCTCTACGAGCCCGCCGACCCGCACCGAGGTGAGCAACTCGACTGGGGCACTTATGTTTTCGACTTCGGTCGACGTGAGGTACGCAACTTCCTGGTGGCGAACGCGCTGTACTGGCTACAGGAGTACCACGTCGACGGCCTGCGAGTGGACGCCGTGGCGTCGATGCTCTACCTGGACTATTCGCGGCCCGAGGGCGGCTGGACGCCGAACATCTACGGCGGACGGGAAAACCTCGAGGCGGTGCAGTTCCTGCAGGAGATGAACGCCACCGTGCACAAGACGACACCCGGCATCGTCACCGTCGCCGAGGAATCCACCTCCTGGCCCGGTGTGACGCGCCCGACAAGCCTTGGTGGCCTTGGCTTCTCGATGAAGTGGAACATGGGCTGGATGAACGACACACTGGACTACATCGGCCGTGACCCGGTGTACCGCAACTACCACCACCACGAGATGACGTTCTCGATGCTCTATGCGTTCAGCGAGAACTACGTGCTACCGATCAGCCACGACGAGGTGGTGCACGGGAAGGGCACGCTATGGGGCCGGATGCCCGGCAACGACCATGCGAAGGCCGCGGGGCTGCGCAGCCTGCTCGCCTACCAGTGGGCGCACCCTGGCAAGCAGTTGCTGTTCATGGGCCAGGAGTTCGGCCAACGCGCCGAATGGTCCGAGGAACGCGGGTTGGACTGGTACCAGCTCGCCGAGAACAGCTTCTCCACCGGCGTCCAGACGATGGTGCGCGACATCAACAGCATCTACCGCAGCCGTCCGGCGTTGTGGAGCCAGGACACCAGGCCCGAAGGCTACTCCTGGATCGACGCCAACGACTCGGCCAACAACGTACTGAGCTTTCTGCGATTCGGCAGCGACGGCTCGGTGATGGCGTGCGTGTTCAATTTCGCCGGAGTCGAGCACAGCCGGTACCGACTCGGGCTGCCCCACGCCGGACGCTGGGGCGAGATCCTGAACACCGACGCGACTGTCTACAACGGGTCCGGTATCGGCAACCTGGGCGCAGTGGTCGCCACCGACGAACCGTGGCACGGTCGGGCCGCCTCAGCGGTACTGACGCTGCCGCCGACGTCGGCGCTGTGGCTCGCACCCGAGTAGCACCAGGACCGTCCCACCGCGAGCAGACGTAGAATCGCCCAGTTTCCTTGCATAACAGGCGATTCTGTGTCTGCTCGCCAGATTGATTGTGGTCAGTACAGCGCGTTTGCGAGGTTGCGCCGGCCGGCGATGACGTCGGGATCAGCCGGGTCGAACAGTTCGAACAGTTCGATCAGCCGGGTGCGCACGGCAGTGCGGTCGTCACCGGTCGTCATCTTCACCAGAGTGATCAGGCGGTTGAACGCGCCGGTCACATCCTGGTTGAGCAACTGCACGTCAGCCGCCGCGAAGGCCGCGGCGATGTCGTCGGGCGCCGCGTCGGCCACCGCGACCGCGTCTGCGGGCCGGGCGGTTGCACGCGACAGGAAGGCGATCTGGCGCACCGCGCCCTTGGCTTCGGCGTGGGTGGGATCGCCCGCCAGCACCGCTTCATACGCCGCTTTCGCCGCGTCGAAGTCACCGGCGTCGAGGCGGTCGCGTGCGGCGGCAAGCGCAGGGTCGACCTGTTCGGGGTCGCCGCCCTCGGGTGACCCGCCGAGCTTGCCGGCTGTGGCGGTGAGCAACGCGTCCACCCACCCGCGCAACTGATTCGGCGGTTGCACGCCCTCGAAGCTGGCCACCGGCTTTCCACCGGCCAACGCGACGACAGTGGGCACAGCCCGGGCGCCGAACAGCTGGGCGACTCGCGGTGCGGTGTCGACGTTGACCGTCGCCAATGCCCACGTTCCGCTGTCCTGGGCGGCGAGACCCGCCAGAATCTCGATGAGTTGGGCGCTGGCGTCGGCACGCGGCGACCACAGCACCACCACCACCGGCAGCTCGCCGGACCGGACCAGGACCTCGGCCTCCAAGTTGGCCTCAGTGATCGCGATGGCACCGGCAACCGTTGAGCCCCGCTCGCCCGCACCGGCCGCCGGGGACTGTTGAGCACGCTGCTTGAGACCCGACAGGTCGACCGCACCGACCATCGAGGCGGCCAGCGGTGGTCGTCCCGCAGAACTTGATCGCGTCACGCCGTCAAGTGTGCCACGTCAGACCGGATGGTGATCGAGCTGTCCGGGCGGCCAACTCCACCGGCCAAACGGCCCGCCCGATCGGCCGATATGAGGAACATCACAGGGCCCACCGGCACGACGTTCACCAGCACCGCCAGCAAACATATTGCTGCCCCGGGACAGCGGCCACCGCAGCAGCGGCGGTGGTGACGAAGGCTGTGCAGAATAGGGCGGCGGGCCAGCTACTACGTGGCGGAGTTCGTCACGGTCGGCGCAAGATCAGCGCATCGCCCTGCCCGCCGGCGCCGCAGAGCGCCGCAACGGCGTAGCGACCACCGTTGCGCTTGAGTTCCAGTGCGGCGTGGAGCGTGATGCGCGCACCCGACATACCGATGGGATGCCCGACGGCGATCGCGCCGCCGTTGACGTTGACCTTCGCCGGGTCGACACCGAGTTCCCTGGTGGAGGCCAACGACACCGCGGCGAACGCCTCGTTGATCTCGATCACGTCGAGCTGGTCCACCGAAATGCCCTCGCGAGCCAGAGCTTTCTTGATGGCGTTGGCGGGCTGGCTCTGCAGGGTGGAGTCGGGTCCGGCGACGACACCGTGCGCACCGATCTCGCACAGCCACTCCAGGCCCCGCTCCTCGGCCTTGGCCCTGTTCATGACGACCACCGCGCACGCACCGTCGGAGATCTGCGAGGCAGACCCGGCGGTGATGGTGCCGTCCTTGCGGAACGCCGGCTTCAGGCCACCCAGCGACTCGGCCGTGGTATTGGCCCGGATGCCCTCGTCGTCCGTGAACTCGACCGAGTCGCCCTTGCGCTGCGGGATCTGCACCGGCACGACCTCGTCGGCGAACACCCCGTCCTTCCACGCCGCGGCTGCCTTCTGGTGCGAGGCGGCGGCGAACTCGTCCTGTTCGAGCCGGGTGAACTTGTCGGTGTCGTTGCGCTGCTCGGTCAGCGCGCCCATGGGCTGATCAGTGAAAACGTCGTGCAGGCCGTCGTAGGCCAGATGGTCGAGCAGGGTGACGTCGCCGTACTTGAAGCCCGCCCGGCTGTCCATCAGCAGGTGCGGAGCCCTGGTCATCGATTCCTGGCCGCCGGCAACCACCACATCGAACTCGCCGGCACGGATCAACTGGTCAGCCAGGGCGATGGCATCGATGCCGGACAGGCACATCTTGTTGATCGTCAGAGCCGGGACGTCCCAGCCGATGCCCGCGCCAACCGCGGACTGACGGGCCGGCATCTGGCCCGCACCCGCGGTGAGCACCTGCCCCATGATCACGTACTCGACGAGGGACGCCGGAACTTCGGCCTTCCCCAGCGCCCCTTTGATCGCGATCGCGCCCAGATCCGAACCCGAGAAATCCTTCAAGCTGCCGCTGAGCCTGCCGATGGGAGTACGCGCTCCAGCAACTATCACAGACGTGGTCATGAGGTCCTCCAGGACGATAATGAGACGGCCGTTACAGCCGAAGCGTGATGTGCAATGTTTCCCGTCAGGTTACCGTTACGTGATGACCACCGATCAGATTGATGCCCGTCCCGCTCTGGCCACCGCCCTGGTGACGGCCGTCGATCATGTCGGCATCGCGGTTCCCGACCTCGATGTGGCCAAGAAGTGGTACCACGACCACCTCGGCATGATCGTGCTGCACGAAGAGGTCAACGAGGAGCAGGGCATCGTCGAGGCCATGCTCAGCGTACGCGGCGCCCCGGTGGGCAGCGCCCAGATCCAGCTGATGGCCCCGATCGACGACTCGTCGACCATCGCCAAGTTCCTCGACAAGCGCGGCCCCGGCATGCAGCAGCTGGCTTACCGGACCAGCGACCTCGACACCCTCAGCGAGCGGCTGCGCGCCGACGGCATCCGGCTGATCTACGACGTGCCGCGGCGCGGAACCTCGAACTCGCGGATCAACTTCATCCACCCCAAAGATGGTGGCGGTGTGCTGATCGAGCTCGTCGAACCCGCTTCGGAAACGCACTAATTCGCGCTTTCAGGACCACTTCCTCGTTGGACTTCGGTTCGTCCGGTTGGTCCAGCACGGCGTGTGCCAGTGCCGCCGGTTATCGACGGCCGATTCGCCGCCGGCGGCATCCCACACCACGACATGTGCAGTGCCGGCGCGGATTTCGTGATCGCAGCCTGGACACCGGTACGTCTTGCTGGCGCGGGCGGCCGGAATCCGACGAACCTCGTAGTCATACCCATCGGGTCCGGCCTCGATTCGACGTTGCGCGGGCAACGGCGGCACGCCGCTTCGCTGCCGCCGAACCCGTCGTCTGCCCATCAGAACAACCGGTACTCGCCACTGTCCATGCCGCGCATCTCATCGTAATCTAATGTGACACAACGGATTCCACGATCCACGGCCAATGTGCGGGCCTGCGGCTTGATCTGTTGGGCGGCGAACACGCCGGTCACCGGTGCGATCAGCGAATCCCGGTTGAGCAGGTCCAGGTAACGGGTGAGCTGTTCGACGCCGTCGATCTCTCCGCGTCGCTTGATCTCGACGGCCACCGAACGGCCTTCCTCGTCGCGGCACAGCAAGTCAACCGGTCCGATCGCGGTCATGTATTCCCGACGCACCAACGTATAGCCCACGCCCAGCAATTCGACATGTTCGGCCAGCAGTACCTGCAGGTGGGCCTCGACGCCGTCTTTGACCAATCCTGGATCGACGCCGAGGTCATGAAGGGAATCGTGCTCGACGTCCTCGACGGTGATCCGCAACTGTTCCCCGGCCTTGTTCTCCACCACCCAGACCGGCACCGGACCGTCGTTCTCGGTGAGCCGGCACGGCGGGCTCATCCAATTCAACGGCTTGTAGGCGCGGTCGTCGGCATGCACGCTGACCGAACCGTCGGCCTTGATCAGCAACAGGCGCCGAGCCGACGGCAGATGCGCCGTCAGACGACCCACATAGTCGACGGTGCACCGGGCGATGACAAGACGCACCCGATCCACCTTAAAGGCTGATCGAAGATGCCGACCGTGAGGTTAGGCTGACGCCACAATGAAAACCGACCGGACGCTCGCACAGCGGTTGGGACGCGTGCTGGAACGCCTGACCCGGCAGAGCAGTCACCTCCGCGACGACACCCCGGCCTACGGATCGTGGCTACTGGGCAAATCGACCGAAGACGGCCGAAGCCGACGAGTGCGCATCCAGGTCATCCTCACCATCCTCATTGCAGCGACCAACCTGATCGGTATCGCCGTCTCCTATCTGCTGGTGGTGGTGGCGGTTCCCCAGCCCAGTGTGATCGACGACGCGCCACACTGGGTCACCTTCGCGGTGATACCCGCCTACGTCACCATCGCGTTGATCGTCGGAACGTGGTGGGTGACCCGGCAAACCGTCAACTCGTTGGGATGGGCCATGGAAGGGCGCCCAGCCACTGCTGTCGACCAGCGCAACACATTTCTGATGCCACGGCGGGTTGCCGTCATCCATCAGGTGCTGTGGAGCATCGGCACGGTGCTTGCCGCAACGTTGTACGGCATGGCCAACTGGGCCTTCATACCGAGATTCGTTCTCGCCCTGGGCTGCGTCGGTGCGATGGTGGCCACCTTCAGTCTTCTGGTCACCGAGTTCGCCCTGCGCCCGGTGGCGGCCCAGGCGCTCGAAGCGGGTCCGGCGCCGAAGCGCTTGGCTCCCGGGATCATGGGACGCCTGATGGCGGTTTGGATGCTCGGTTCCGGACTTCCCGTCGTGGGCGTCGGGCTGACGGCCTTTTTCGCACTCATCCTCGGCAACCTGAATCAACAGGAGTTTGCGATCGCGGTGCTCATCTCTTCGACCGCCGCCGCCTTCTTCGGCTTCGTCCTCATGTGGATTGCCGCGTGGCTCACCGCGGCCCCGATCCGAGTGGTCCGGGCCGCACTGCGGCGTGTCGAGGAAGGCGACCTCGACACCCATCTGATCGCCTTCGACGGCACCGAAGTCGGTGAGCTGCAGCGGGGTTTCAACTCCATGGTCGCCGGCCTCCGAGAACGAGAGAAAGTCCGCGACCTGTTCGGCCGCCATGTCGGCAGGGAAGTCGCGGCCGCGGCGGAAAGCCAGCACATCAAACTCGGAGGCGAAGAGCGCCATGTCGCGGTCATCTTCGTGGACATCATCGGATCGACGAAGTTGGCGACCACGCTGGCAGCGTGGGAAGTCGTGACCTTGCTCAACAGGTTCTTCAGCGTGGTCGTCGGCGAAGTCGACGAGCACGGCGGCCTGCTCAACAAGTTCGAGGGCGACGCGTGCCTCGCGATCTTCGGGGCCCCCAACGACCTCGAACGCCCCGAGGACGCGGCGCTGGCAACCGCACGGGCCATCGCCGAACGCATGCGGGCCGAAGTACCCGAATGCGAAGCCGGCATCGGGGTGACGGCCGGAACCGTCGTCGCCGGCAATGTCGGTGCCCACGAGCGGTTCGAGTACACGGTCATCGGGACACCGGTCAACGAGGCGGCACGGCTGTGCGAGCTCGCCAAATCTGTGCCCGGCCGGGTGCTGGCATCCTCCAATACCATTCAGGGCGCCACCGAAACTGAAAGGGCACGTTGGACTTTGGGTGAAACCGTCACCCTGCGCGGTCTGGACAGGTCGACCCTGCTGGCCACCCCGGTCTAATCGGACCGGTTGACGCAGTCACGCCTGCGCGGCCTGCACCCGATCGGCGAGGCTGGTGAACGTCACGGCATCGGGCAGGTGGCGCCATGGCGGTCATAGAACACCGCAATGTCGCTTTTCCGCTAGTCTTGACCGTCGCGACGTGTAATCGTGAGAAGTGTGTACGAGGACTTCGATCGCTGCTTGCGCGCCGTGCAGGCGAAGGACACCCGGTTTGACGGTTGGTTCGTCACCGCGGTGCTGACAACGCGGATCTACTGCCGGCCCAGCTGCCCGGCGCGACCGCCGTTCGCGCGCAACGTCCGGTTCTACCCCACCGCCGCCGCAGCCCAGCGCGCCGGATTTCGCGCCTGTAAACGCTGCCGTCCCGACGTCTCACCCGGTTCCCCGGAATGGAACATCCGCGGCGATGTCGTCGCCCGCGCGATGCGGTTGATCGCTGACGGCACCGTTGACCGGGAGCGCGTGACGGGGCTGGCGGCCAAGCTCGGTTACACCACTCGCCAACTCGAGCGACTCCTGCTGGCGGAAGTGGGCGCAACCCCGCTTGCCCTGGCACGTGCGCAGCGGGCGCAGACTGCGCGGGTGCTGATCGAGACCAGCGACCTGCCGTTCGGAGACGTGGCCTTCGCGGCAGGGTTCTCGAGCATCCGCCAGTTCAATGACACCGTCCGGGCGGTCTTCGATATCAGCCCCACCGATCTGCGCCGTCGGGCGAGCACCGTCCGGGCGTCACAACCGGTTGCCGCCGGCACGCTGGTATTGCGGCTCCCGGTACGGCAGCCGTTCGCATACGAAGGGGTGTTCGGGCATCTGGCGGCCACAGCCGTTCCCGGTTGCGAGGAGATTCGCAACGGTGCCTATCGACGGGTCCTGCGCCTGCCGCACGGGACCGCCATCGCGGGCCTCACTCCGTTGCCCGACCATGTGCGGTGCACTTTGACACTCGGCGATTTCCGCGACCTCACCGTCGCCACCACACGCTGCCGCCGTCTCCTCGACCTCGACGCCGACCCCGAAGCCATAGACGAGGCCTTGGGCGCCGACGAAGCCCTGGGGCCGCTGGTGAGCAAGGCGCCCGGGCAGCGCATTCCCCGTACCGTTGACGAAGAGGAACTGGCGCTTCGGGTGATTCTCGGTCAACAGGTTTCGACCAAGGCGGCCCGTACCCTGACGCGCCGAGTGGTCGGCGCGTATGGGCCGGCTGTCGTCGACCCGGGCGGTGGGTTGTCCCGGGCGTTTCCGGTTGCACAGGAACTGGCGGGGCTGGATCCCGAGACGCTGGCAATCCCGGGATCGCGCCGTCGCTCCCTGATTGCGCTGATACACGCACTGGTCGAGCGCAGGCTTGTCCTGAACGCCGGGGCCGACTGGGGGCGAACCCGCAGCCAGTTGCTCGAGCTGCCCGGAATCGGGCCGTGGACCGCCGAGGTGATAGCGATGCGCGGACTCGGCGATCCCGACGCCTTCCCGTCCACCGATCTGGGTGTGCGGATCGCCACCCGGCGACTCGGCCTGGCCGACAATCCTCGGGCGCTGTCCCAGTTGAGCGCGCGGTGGCGGCCCTGGCGCTCGTACGCCACCCAGTACCTGTGGACCGCGCTCGATCATTCCGTGAACCACTGGCCGCCGAAGGAGGCAGCATGACCCATTACCGAACCATCGACAGTCCGATCGGCCCCCTCACGCTCGCCGGTGAGGGCCCCGTGTTGACCAATCTGCGGATGATCGATCAAACCTACGAACCGGACCGCGCCGGCTGGATACGTGACGACACGACCCTTCCCGATGTCGTCGAACAACTCGAGGCCTACTTCGCCGGTGAACGGCGGGATTTCGAATTGAAACTCGAATTGGAGGGCACGGAATTCCAGCGGAAAGTCTGGAATGCGTTACGGACTATTCCGTACGGCCAAACCCGGTCCTACGGGGAGATCGCGGAACAGATTGGTTCCCCGAAGGCATCGCGGGCGGTCGGCTTGGCGAATGGGCGCAACCCCATCGCAGTGATTGTTCCCTGCCATCGGGTGATCGGCGCAAATGGAAGCCTCACCGGATTCGGCGGTGGACTCGAACGGAAATCCACGCTGCTGAAATTGGAGCGCAATTCCGAAACCTGAGTGATTTGTGCAGTGTCAGCGGCGGCGGTGAGACTCCACAATTCGCAAGCCAATTCGCAAGCCAAACAGAAGCACCCCCCATTTTTGGTTGGGGGGTGTTTCTGTTTGTGTTCGGCGG
>CAYLWH010000012.1:0-55954 GCA_964387245.1 uncultured Mycobacterium sp. | reverse complement strand
TGCCCGCGCGGCATCGAGGTCACCAAGGCCATTCAGGAAGTCAAGCGCGCCTTGATGTTCGCCCGCTGAGTTGCCGCGAGCGTCCACTCCTGTGTATTTCGCCGGCTCATTGTGCACAAGGGTGGCCACTGGGCGGTTATCCACAGCGGTGAATTACTTTGACGACTCCCGGCGGTGGACCATGCCGGAGTGCCACCCGAACTCCGCGACCTGTTCCTGAGCCAGAACCGCGTCGCGACGTCTGCCCAGATCCATGGTGTGGTCAGCCGAGGCGCGTTCCAGCGACACCTGAGGCGCGGTGACATCACGAAACTCTGGCCCAACATCTACAGCCTGGGCAGTCCCGATGAACTCACGAAGCTGCGCGGGTTGGATCTGAGGTGCGGCGAATTCGTAGCCGCCTGCTTGCACACCGCAGCCCGGGCATACGGGTTCGGCACCGAGGACATCACCGACCTGCACGTCCTCAACCCGGTCGGCAGCCGCCTGCGCGACAATGTCGGCCTGGTGGTGCACCGCCGTGCGGGCGTGCCGCTGACAACCCTGCGCGGGAGGCCGCTGACCCCGCCGGCCTGGACAGCGGTCGATGTCGCACGCAGCCTCAAGCGCCCCCGAGCTCTCGCGACGCTCGATGCGGCCCTGCACTCAAGGACCTGTTCCTGTGAAGACCTGCTGCAGGCAGCGGCGCAACAATCCGGCCTACGGAACATCGTCATGGTCCGTGACCTCATCCCGCTCGCACGGCCGGGGGCCGAGTCAGCCATGGAGAGCGAAGCCCGTCTTGTCATGCTCGATGGCGGACTACCCGAACCCGTACTTCAACACGAGATCATCGATCGCGACGGACGTTGTTGGCGAGTCGACTTCGCCTGGCCCGAGCAGATGGTGATCGTCGAGTACGACGGGTTCGAATGGCACAGCTCGCCGGAGCATCTGCGCAGGGACAGGCAGAAGCGTGCCGCGTTGCAAGAGCTCGGCTGGTGCATGATCTCGATAGTCTCTGACGACGTGCGCCGCCGCCAGGTCACGCTGGTCCGACGGATCGGTACGCAGTTGGAGCGGGATGCGGCCTGATAGTGGCCTACGAGCGTCCACTCCCGAACAATCCGCCACCTCAGAAGTACTCAAGAGTGGCCGCTCGGCGCCAACTACAAGAGGTAGGGTCCGGCCATGGCTGGTTTGTCGGAGCTTCTCGACCCGCAGTGCATCGAACTCGACGCAACCGCCGACAACTGGCGCGACGCCATCCGCGCGGCCGGGTCACTGTTGGAACGCGCCGGCATCGCCGATGCCCCCTATACGCAGTCGATGATCGACAACGTCGAGTCCAACGGGCCCTACATCGTGGTGGCGCCGGGCTTTGCGTTCGCCCATGCCCGGCCGTCGCCTGCGGTACACCACACTGGGATGTCGTGGGTGCGGCTAGCCAACCCGGTTGAGTTCGGCCACAAGACAAATGACCCGGTCACGCTGGTGGTTGCGCTGGCCGCCACCGACGCCGGCGCGCACAACGCCGCGATGGCCGACCTGGCCAAGGTGCTCGGCAACCCGGCCCGCCGCGCCGAGTTGGACACCGTCGGCACACCCGCCGAACTGTTGGCGGTGCTCACGGATACCGCCGCACCATCGCCCGCAGCTTCAACCAGCTCCCAGACGTCCAAGAACCTCATCCTCACGGTCTGCGGAAACGGGTTGGGCACCAGCCTGTTTCTGAAGAACACCCTCGAACAGGTGCTGACCACGTGGGGCTGGGCGCCGTTCATCAATGTCGAGGCCACCGACACCATCTCCGCCAAGGGAAGGGCCAAGGAAGCCGACCTGATCCTGACCTCCGGCGAGATCGCCAAGACCCTCGGCGACGTCGGCATCCCGGTCAAGGTGATCGAGAACTTCACCTCCACCCGCGAAGTCGACGGCGCCTTGCGCGATTCCTACGACGTCTGAGCTAAGGAGCACGCATGAATTGGCTGGTCGGTATCGCCGAGTTCGTCGTCAACGAGATTCTGGCTGTCCCTGCGTATCTCATCGGCATCATCACCGCCGTCGGCCTGATGGCGTTGCGCAAATCCACCGGGCAGGTGATCGGCGGCGCCCTCAAGGCCACCCTCGGCTTTCTGCTGATCGGCGCGGGAGCCACCCTGGTGGTCGCGTCCCTGGAACCTCTGGGCGTGATGATCCAGGGCGCGGCGGGCAGCCAGGGCGTGGTGCCCACCAACGAGGCGATTGTCGGCATCGCGCAGAACCAGTTCGGCGCACAGGTCGCGTGGTTGATGATCCTCGGGTTCGCCATCAGCCTGCTGCTCGCCCGGCTCACCCCATTGCACTACGTGTTCCTGACGGGCCACCACACGCTGTTCATGGCGACGCTGCTGACCATCGTGCTGGCCACCGCCGGACTGCCCGCGACCACCGTCGTCGTGGTGGGCGGTGTGCTGCTGGGTGTCGTGATGGTTTCGCTGCCGGCCATCTCCCAGCCGTGGACCAGGCGCATCACCGGTGATGACAGCATCGCGATCGGCCACTTCGGCACGCTGGGCTACATCGCCTCGGGCATCACCGGTCGGTTCGTCGGTGGGGCGAAGAGTCGCTCCACCGAGGACCTCAAACTGCCGGAGTCTCTGCGCTTCCTGCGCGATTCGATGGTGGCGACGGCGCTCTCGATGGTGCTGATGTACCTGGCGGTATCGCTGATCTACCTCGGCAAGGCCGGCGAGGACACCGCATTCCAGGCGTTCGCCGACGACACCGGCGCCGGGGCGGCCAGCGGTGTCGGCAACTACTTGATGATGGGTGTGACTCAAGGGCTGGGTTTCGGCGTGGCCGTCGCGGTGATCCTGTTCGGCGTCCGCACGATCCTCGGCGAACTGGTACCCGCGTTCCAAGGCATCGCCGAACGGATGGTCCCGGGCGCGGTGCCCGCCCTGGATGCGCCGATCGTCTTCCCCTACGCGCAGAACGCCGTTCTCATCGGGTTCATCTCCAGCTTCGTCGCCGGACTGGTCGGACTGGCGGTGCTGTCACTGTGGCTGGGTCCGGCTTTCGGCTGGGTCCTGGTGCTGCCCGGCCTGGTACCGCACTTCTTCACCGGCGGCGCCGCGGGTGTGTACGGCAATGCCACCGGTGGACGGCGCGGCGCCATCGCGGGCGGTTTCGTCAACGGTCTGCTGATCACCTTCCTGCCGGCCCTGCTGGTGCGGGTGTTGGGTTCCTTCGGCGAGGAGAACACCACCTTCGGTGACACCGACTTCGGTTGGTACGGAATCCTGCTCGGCAACGCCGCCAAGCTGGGCACCGTCTGGGGTGTCGTGGTGATGCTGATGATCGCCGCTGCCCTGCTGGGACTGGCAATCGCCGTGCAGCGCAAGCTCGTCGAGACCGGTTGGGATCCGTCACCGGGCAGACTCGCGGTGGTTCCGGCCGGGGCCGACACCACAAGCGTTCAAGCCGGCCCAGCGGGACGCCGCTACCCGAAGATCGCGCCGCCGCCGGGCGCGCCGGCGCCGCCGGCCGCATCCCAGTAGTAGGTCTGTCACACTTTCGCGGGCTGCCTCGTCATACCGGTATGACCACAACACGCATCACTCCCCGACCACCGACCAAGGCCCCCCTGCTGACCCGGCTGATGTATCGCTACGCCAAGCGGCAATTCGGCGAGGTGCCCGAACCGTTCACCGTGACCGCGCATCACACCGGCCTGCTGTTCGCCGGTGCCGTGCACGAGACCCTGCTGGCCAAGGCCTCGACAAAGCTGCCCGCCAACATCCGCGAGCTCGCGGTGTACTGGACGGCACGCCAGATCGGCTGCTCGTGGTGTGTGGACTTCGGCTCGATGTTGATGCGCATGGAGGGCCTCGACCTGGACCGGCTGAAGAACATCGACGATTACGCGACCTCGCCGCACTTCACCGACGACGAGCGCGCGGCGATCGCCTATGCCGGGGCCATGACCACCGATCCGCACACCGTGACCGACGAACAGGTCGCAGATCTGCGCCGCCGATTCGGCGATCCCGGGGTCATCGAGCTCACCACTCAGATCGGCGTGGAGAACATGCGCGCCCGAGTGAACAGTGCCCTGGGCATCACCGAGCAGGGGTTCAGTTCCGGGGATGCCTGCCGGGTGCCGTGGGCAACCGATTCCCCGACGGCGTAGCCCATCGCGGCCGGCGGACTCACCTGCGCAGCGGTGACGCGGTGAACTTGTCGGGGTTGGCGATGTCCCAGAGCGCGCAGACCTTTCCGTCGCGCACCGTCAGCGCCAATATGTGCGGCGCCATCTCGGGGTGTTCGGAATCCGCGGGCCTGCCTGGGGTGTAGCTCCCGAGTTCTCCGTTGACCATCGCCAGCCGGTTCGAGTCGAAAGAACCCGGACCGTACCGGTGGGCCAACCCGAACACGAATCGGGCAACCTTGTCGGCGCCGACGATGACCCGGGGCGCGGTCGGTGCCCGGCGGTTCGAATCGCCGGTGAACGTCACGTCCGGGTGCAGCAGCGCGACCACGCCGGCCATGTCGCCGGAGGCCATTGCCGCCATCAGCTCGCCAACAATCTCATCGTGCGCCGAATCTCGGGCCGGCGCCGGTGCATCGGCCACCGTGCGGCGCGCCCGCGACGCCAGCTGACGGGCCGCAGCCACGGTGGTGCCCAGTACATCGGCCACCTCACCGAACGGCACGCCGAACCCGTCGTGGAGCACGAGTGCGACCCGCTGATCCGGTGAAAGTCGTTCCAGCACAACCATAGCGACGAATCGGGCGTCCTCGGACGCCACCACGTCGGCCAGTGGGTCGGCGGCGCCGAACTCGACGACGACCGGCTCGGGCAGCCAATTCCCGAAATAGGCCTCCCTACGGTGTGCGGCCGAACGCAACCAGTCCAGGCTCAACCGGCTCACCACTGTCGTCAGCCACGCTCGCAGGTCGGCGATGTCCCGACGACGCTCACCCAGACTCGCCAGCCGAAGCCAGGCTTCCTGCACCGCGTCCTCGGCGTCGGCGAAAGTCCCGGTGAGCCGGTAGGCCACGGCAAGCAGATGGGGGCGTAACGCCTGGAAGTCGTCGGCTAGTCCGCTCGCAGTCACTGCCCCAGGCTATTCCGCCGATGGACCTACGCTCACAGCATCGTGACCGTACTATCCGGCCATGGCAATCGCAGAACAGCCTGCCCATCCGCGCTCCGGCAAAGGCCTGCAGGCCGACGCGCTCGGCCTGGTCGGCAACGTCGTCATCGGGCTGGCCGCCACCGCCCCGGCCTACAGCCTCGCCGCGACGCTCGGGTATATCGTGCTGGCCGTCGGCGAGAAGGCCCCGTCGATCTTCGTGCTGGCGTTCATCCCCATGGTGATGGTGGCCTTCGCCTACCGCGAACTGGCGCGCGACACCCCGGATTGCGGCACCACCTTCACCTGGGGCACCAAGGCATTCGGGCCGTGGATCGGCTGGATCGGCGGGTGGGGTCTGGCGGTGTCGGCGATCATCGTGTTGGCCAACGTCGCCGAGATCGCGGCGATCTACCTGTTCCGGTTCGTCGGGCTGGACTCGTTGGCCGAGTCGCTGACCGCCAAGGTACTGCTCGGCTCGTTCTTCATCTTCGCCATGACGCTGGTCAGTGCGCGCGGCATCGTGATATCCGAACGCATCCAGAACGTATTGATGGCCATCCAGTTCGTCGTGCTGATCACCGTCAGCGTGATCGCGCTGGTGCGGGTGTTTGCCGGCACCGCCGGGGAGCAGGCGATCAAGCCGTCGCTGAGCTGGCTGTGGCCCTCGGGCCTGGACTCGCACTCGCTGGCCGCCGCGGTCATCCTGTGCATCTTCATCTACTGGGGCTGGGACGCGTGCCTGGCCATCGGCGAGGAGACCCGCGATTCGGAGAACACCCCCGGCAAGGCGGCGATCATCACCACGGTGGTGCTGCTGGCCACCTACCTGATGGTCGCCTACGCCATCCAATCGTTCGCCGGATTCGGTGACACCGGCATCGGGCTGAACAACGAGGAGAACGTCGACGACGTGCTGACCATCCTCGGCGGACCGGTCGGCGGTGCGGTCGCCTCGGCCGCGCTGCTGCTGACGGTGTCGGTCTCGGCGCTGTCGTCCACCCAGACCACCATCCTGCCGACCGCGCGCGGCACCCTGGCGATGGCGGTGTACGAGGCCATCCCGAAACGCTTCGCGTACGTCCATCCGCGGTACATGACCCCGGCATTCGGCACCATGGTCATGGGCGTCGCCGCGCTCGGCTTCTACCTGCTGCTGAGCTTCGTCAGCGAGAACGCACTGGCGGATTCGATCGCATCGCTGGGCCTTGCGGTCGCGTTCTACTACCTGATCACCGCATTCGCCTGTACCTGGTACTTCCGGCGCACCCTGCGGGACTCGGCGCGAAATCTGTTCATGCGCGGCGTCTTCCCGGTGCTTGGCGGCCTCGCGATGGTGTGGGCGTTCTTCCGCAGTGCGGTGGACATGATCGACCCCGAGTACGGCTACACCGCGTTCGGCTCCATCGGCGGCGTATTCGTGTTCGGCGTGGGGATGCTCGTGCTTGGCGTGCCACTGATGTTGCTGTGCTTCGCATTCGGAACCAAGCGGTTCTTCCGGGGCGAAACCCTGACCGCCGAGACCAAGGTGCAGGTGCCGGACGTCTACTGAAACCGCGGCTTGGCGGGTACCGACGCACCCGTCATCCCCCGCGACGAGTCAGGCGGCTCAGCGCTTGGTGAAAATCGTGCGGTGCCAGTCCTTGTCAGCCACGCCGGTGATATCGCTCATCACGTGCTTGATGGTCAGGTATTCCTCGAACGAGTAGTCACTCATGTCCTTGCCGAACCCGGAGGCCCCGACGCCGCCGTGTGGCATCTCGCTGATGATCGGGATGTGGTCGTTGATCCACACGCACCCGGCGTTGATCTCGCGTGAAGCGCGCTGAGCGCGGTAGACGTCGCGCGTCCACGCCGATGCGGCCAGACCGTACTCGGTGTCGTTGGCCTGCCGCAGCGCGTCGTCGTCGTCGGTGAAGGCCCGCACCGTCAGCACCGGGCCGAAGATCTCGTCGCGGTAGACCTCGGAACCCTCCGCGACGTCGGCGATCAGCGTCGGGCGGTAGAACGAGCCCGGCAGGTCCGGAGCACTGCCGCCGGTGACTATCCGGCCGCCCTGGCCGGGCGCACGGGCCACCATCGCGGCGACTTTGTCGCGGTGAGCCATCGAGATCAGCGGGCCGATATCGGTGTCGGGGTCCCTTGGATCGCCCACCACGATCTTGCGCATCACCTCGCCGACGCCGGCCACGAAGTCGTCGTACAGGTCGCCGCTGACGATAGCGCGGGTTGCCGCGGTGCAGTCCTGGCCCGAGTTGATCAGCGCGGCCGCCACGGCGCCCTGCACGGCTGCGTCCAGATCGGCGTCGTCGAACACCACGAATGGGGCCTTCCCGCCCAGTTCCAACTGGGTGCGGTGACCGTGCGCCGCCGCGGCCGACATCACCTTGCGGCCGACGGCCGTCGACCCGGTGAAGGTCACCACGTCGACGTCTGGATGTCCGGCCAGCGCGGTGCCCGCATCGGCGCCGGCACCGGTGACGACGTTGAATACGCCGTCAGGTAACCCAGCCTGACTCGCCAACCGGGCCAGGGTGAGAGTGGTCAACGGGGTCAGTTCTGCGGGCTTGATCACCACGGTGCAACCCGCCGCCAGCGCCGGCACCACCTTCCACACCGCCATTTGCAGCGGGTAATTCCACGGCGTGATGGTGGCAACGACGCCGACGGCCTCGCGCCGGATGCTCGACGTGTGGTCGCCGGAGTACTCGGCGGTGGCTTTGCCTTCGAGATGCCTTGCGGCGCCGGCGAAGAACGCGATGTTGTCGATGCTGCCGGGCAGGTCGAACTCGGTGGCCAGCCGCACCGGCTTGCCGGTCTGGGCGACCTCCTCGTCGATGAGCACCTCGGCGCTGGCCTCGACGAGTTCAGCCAGCCTGGCCAGCACCGTGGCCCGGTCCACCGGGGTGGCCCGGGACCATTCGCCGAAGGCGGACCGCGCCGACGCGACGGCCATATCGACATCGGCGGGCGTTGCCAGCGCGGTCTCGGCGACGACGGAACCGTCGGCCGGATTGATGATGCGGTGCGCCGCACCACCGGTGACCACGGCCGACCCGCCGATCCAGCTGCCCGCGATGCGCGACGACTTCTGCCGTGACGTTGCAGTCATAGACCCCACGCTAGCCAGCCTAACCGCCAGGCTACGTATTCCGGCGAACCACGGCCCCGCAACCACGTATTTTGTGTGCGACCGTTGCCCTCCACAACGGATTCCGTGCACAATCGATAGATGCGTGAGCCGGGCGGAACCCACGGGTCGAACACCCCCGCGATGCAGCTCGACGACCTGTCCAAGGCCATTATCGAGAAGCTTCAGCTGGACGGCAGGCGCTCCTACGCCGGGATCGGAAAAGCGGTCGGGTTGTCGGAGGCCGCGGTCCGTCAGCGCGTCCAGCGAATGGCCGACGCCGGTGTCATGCAGATCGTCGCCGTCACCGACCCCATGCAGCTCGGTTTCGCCCGCCAGGCCATGATCGGCATCCGCTGCACCGGGGACACCCTCAAGGTCGCCGACCAGCTGGCCGCCATCGACTCCGTCGACTACGTGGTGCTCACGGCGGGCTCGTTCGACGTGATTGTCGAAGTGGTCTGCGAGGACGACGACGACCTACTCGACGTGCTCAACACCAAGATCCGCGCCGTCCCGGGGGTGACTTCCACCGAAACGCTGGTCTATCTGAAACTTGTTAAGCAGCAATACAATTGGGGTACAAGATGACTACAGTCGAATTCGGACCGTCGACATCCGGCGGCCTCGCCGAGAAGGCCGACCGCCACCTGTGGGGCCACTTCTCCCGGCACGGCGCCGGCATCACCCCGCCGATCATCACCCGCGGTGAGGGCATCCACATCTTCGACGACAAGGGCAAGCGCTACATCGACGGGCTCTCCGGCCTCTTCGTGGTCCAGGTCGGCCACGGCCGCAGGGAACTCGCCGAAGCCGCGGCCAGGCAGGCCGAGACGCTGTCCTTCTTCCCGTTGTGGAGCTACGCGACCGCCCCGGCAATCGAGCTTGCCGAGCGGGTCGCGGGTCACACCCCGGGCGATCTGAACCGGGTGTTCTTCACCACCGGCGGTGGCGAGGCCGTCGAGAGCGCCTGGAAGCTGGCCAAGCAGTACTTCAAGCTGACCGGCAAACCCGGCAAACACAAGGTGGTATCCCGGGCAATCGCGTATCACGGCACCCCGCAGGGCGCGCTGGCGATCACCGGCCTGCCCGACGTCAAGGCGCCGTTCGAACCGCTGACGCCCGGTGGATTCCGGGTGCCCAACACCAACTTCTACCGGGCACCCGCGCCGTTCGACACCGACATCAAGGCCTGGGGCACCTACTGTGCCGACCGCATCGCCGAGGCCATCGAGTTCGAGGGACCGGACACGGTGTGCGCTGTATTTCTTGAGCCGGTGCAGAATGCCGGCGGTTGCTTCCCGCCGCCGCCCGGGTACTTCCAGCGGGTCCGCGAGATCTGCGACGAGTACGACGTGCTGTTGGTCTCCGACGAGGTGATATGCGCCTTCGGCCGGATCGGATCGATGTTCGGCTGCACCGACTTCGACTACGTGCCTGACATGATCACCTGCGCCAAGGGGTTGACGTCGGGGTACTCACCGCTCGGCGCGATGATCGCCAGCGACCGGCTGTTCGAGCCGTTCAACGACGGCAAGACCGTGTTCGCACACGGTTACACATTCGGCGGTCACCCGGTGTCCGCGGCGGTCGCGTTGGCCAACCTCGACATCTTCGAGCGTGAGGGGCTCAACGACCACGTCAAGGCGATGGCCCCGGCGTTCCGCTCGACGCTGGAGAAGCTCTATGAACTGCCGATCGTCGGCGATGTGCGCGGCGAGGGCTTTTTCTACGGCATCGAGTTGGTCAAAGACAAAACGACCAAGACGACCTTTTCCGACGACGAGTCCGAGCGGCTGCTGCGCGGCTTCTTGACGCCGGCACTGTGGGAAGCGGGTCTGTACTGCCGCGCCGACGACCGCGGCGACCCGGTCGTGCAGTTGGCGCCGCCGCTGGTGTCCGGGCAGGCCGAGTTCGATGCGATCTGCGACATCCTGCACGGCGTGCTCAGCGAGGCGTCGCGCCGACTCTGACAGTCCGCCGAAAGTTGCGTTGTTGTACACATCGCCCGAGTGGGGCCGCGAACAACGCAACTCTCGGCGACGGGCGGACATCAGTCGCAGCGTGCCTCCTGGGATGACGGTCAGCCGTCGACTAATCTCCACACACGATGGCGACCAAAACATCTGCGGCCCGGCGTGCCGCAACACTGGCAGCGGCGCTTTTCCTGCTCGGCGGCCCGGCGCTGGCACACGCCGAGCCCAACGTCGGAGCGCCGGTCGACCCCTGCCCGTACCGGGTGGCCACCCCGGCGGCGGTGGACGCCTCGGAGGTGCCCCGGCCCGGCGATCCGACACCGGGGCCACTGGCGGTGCCCGCCAAGCCGGTGGGCGGCGACGCATTGGGTGACTGCGGCATCATCGCGGCGCCCGGCACACCGCCGGTGCCCGGCGACGTGTCCGCCGAGTCATGGATCGTCGCCGACCTCTACACCGGCGACGTGATCGCCGCCAGGGACCCGCACGCCCGGCACCGCCCGGCCAGCGTCATCAAAGTGCTCACCGCGATGGCCGCCATCAACGAGCTCAACCTCAACAAGACGGTGCCCGGCACCAACGAGGATGCGGCGGCCGAAGGCACCCGGGTCGGTGTCGACGTGGGCGGCAATTACACCGTCAACGAATTGCTGCACGGCCTGCTGATGCACTCGGGCAACGACGCCGCGCATGCGCTGGCGATGCAACTGGGCGGCATGGACACCGCCCTGGGCAAGCTCAACACGCTGGCCAGTAAATTGGGCGGCCGCGACACTCGGGTGGCCACCCCGTCGGGTCTGGACGGCCCCGGGATGAGCACGTCGGCCTATGACCTCGGGCTGTTCTACCGCTACGCGTGGATGAACCCCACGTTCGCCGGCATCGTCGCCACCAAGACGTTCGACTTCCCCGGCCATTCCACTCCCGAAACCGGCGTGCACCCGAATTACGTGCTGGAGAACGACAACAAGCTGCTCTACAACTACCCGGGCGCGCTCGGCGGCAAGACCGGCTACACCGACGACGCCGGGCAGACGTTCGTCGGCGCCGCCGAACGTGACGGCCGCCGCCTGGTGGCGGTCCTGCTGCGCGGCACCCGGCAGCCGATCGCGCCCTGGGAGCAGGCCGCCCGGTTGCTCGACTACGGCTTCGCCACGCCGCCCGGCACCCGGGTCGGCGCACTGATCGATCCCGACCCGTCACTGCTGCCCAAACCCGTTGACGACGCCGCGACCGTCGCCCACGCCGCACCGCTGCTGCCCGACATCGACGCGACACCAGTGCGTGTCGGGGTGGCCGTCGTGGGAACGCTCATCGTGTTCAGCCTGATCATGGTGGCGCGCGGGCTCAATCGGCGCAGCCGGGTCATCTGACGCCCCAGCGCCGCAACAGTGCCTCGGCGCCGGCGACGAGCCCATCGGTCACCTCCGCTACGGATGCCGCCGAGGTAACCATCCCGACACCCTGCCCGGCGTTGACCGGTGTCGGCCGGCCGTCGTCGTCGAGCAGCACCCGCTCGGGAATCGTTGCGGGCCAAGGGTATCCAGCGGCGAGATCGAACTCCCGGGTGGTGACGGTGTCGCCGGACCCGGCGGCCAGCAACGATCCGCGCGCCGATGGCGCGGTGTTCGCCTCCGGGCATGCAGCGAACACCGTACCCAGCCAAGCCCCCGACGCGCCGGCCGCCAGCACCGCGGCCAGCGCGCGCGCCGACGCGATACCACCCGCCGCCAGCACCGGAACCGTCACCGCGTCGAGCACTTCGGCGAGCAACGGCAGGGTGCCGATGCGCGGTTCCCCGTGTCCCCCGCCCTCGGCGCCACGGGCAACCAGGACGTCGACGCCCGCATCGACCGCACGGCGGGCGGCGTCGACGTGGGCCACCTGGGTGGCGACGATCAGGCCGGCCCGGTGGGCACGATCCACCCAGGACCACTCGTCGCCGAAGCTGACGCACAGCAGTGCCGGCCGCGCGGCCAGCGTCACCTCGAACAGCTCCGGATGCTCCGCCATCACCCAGTGCACCAGCCCGACGCCGAACGGTTTCGCATCAGCCACCAGGCGCAACTCGGCCGTCAGCGCGGCGGCCGTCGCCGCGCTGCCCATTCCGATCATGCCCAGACCGCCGGCACGGGCGACCGCCGCCGCAAGGCGGCCACCGGCCGCACCGCCCATCGGCGCGTTCGCGATCGGCACCCGCAGGCCCACCGCCTGCGACCATGGTGTCGAAAGTCTCATCTCCGCCGCATCCACGAAAAGGCAAGTGCGCCAAGGGCGCCCAACGCGACAGCGCCTGCCGTCTGGAACGGGCTCAGGCCGGGCCGCGTGATCACCCGGGGGATGACCGCGGGCGGCGGCGCCGCAACTTCCACCGGTTGCACGGGTTCCTCTGGCTCCAGCGCTTCCAGCGCCTTCTCGGCCTGCGCGACGAGAACGTTCTCCTTCGCGGTGGCCGCCCACGCCGTCGCGAACAGCACCAGTCGGGCGGTGATGTAGGCGAACACCATCAGGCCGAGCACCGGGCCGAACGTCGCACCCGCGGGACCGGTCACCACCGTCTGCAGGTAGATGGAAGCCACCTGCTTGAAGACCTCGAAACCGACCGCCGCGATCAGGCCCGCCCGCACACTGCTGCGCAAGGTCACCGACTCTCTCGGCAACCGGGCGATCATCCAACTGAACAACAGCCACGAAACCAGCAGCGACATGATGATCGACACGATGCGCAGAACCGCACCGAGCGCCGAGCTGTCCCGAATGCCCACCCAGTGCAACACGTCCGCCATCACCGAGCTGTTGCCCAGAGCCGTCAGCGCGATGGTGACGACGATCGCCACGAATGCCGACAACAGCGCCGTCAGGTCGGACAGCTTCGTCTTTACGAAGCCAGGCGGCTTGCCTCGGTAGGTACCCCACATCTGGCTGAGCGCCTCGCGCAGGTTGTCCATCCAGCCCAGCCCGGCCCACAGGGCGGTGGCCAGACCGATGATGCCCACGGATGTCCGGGACGCGATCGCGGAGTCCATCAACTCGACGATCTGTTGGCCGAGATCGCCGCTGACCGCCGACCTGATCCGGTTCTCCATCCGGTCGAGCAGATCGGGGCGTCCGGCCAGGATGAAGCCGCCGGTGGCGAACCCGACCATCAGCAACGGGAACATCGCAAAGATGGTGAAGTAGGTGATCCCGGCGGCGTAGAAATCGCCCTTGCTGTCGGTGTAGCGCTCCTGCGCGCGCATCACATGGTCGAACCACGGCATCCGCGCGCGCATCCGGTCCAACAAGCCCGGCTCGTCGGAGTCGCTTGGGGGAACAGCCATCCAGCTCCTCCCCGGTGGCGCCTCAGGACAGTTGCCGTAAAAACCCTAGCCGGTCGTATACTCGCTCGACCGTCTTTGCAGAAACCTCCCTGGCGCGATGTGCACCCGCGCCCAGCACCCCCTCGAGCTCGGTCGGATCGGCGATCAACTCGTCCACCCGCGCCTTGACCGGGGTCACGAACTCCACCACGGCGTCGGCGGTGTCCTTCTTCAGGTCGCCGTAGCCGCGACCGGCGTAGCCCTGCACCAACTTGTCCACCTCGGTGCCGGTCACCGCGGACTGGATGGTCAGCAGGTTGGACACGCCAGGCTTGGATTGCGGATCGAACCGGATCTCCCGGTCGCTGTCGGTGACCGCCGAGCGAATCTTCTTGGCTGTCTTGGCCGGATCGTCGAGCAGGCTGATCAGCCCGGCCTCGGTGGCGGCCGACTTGCTCATCTTGGCAGTCGGGTCGGCCAGGTCGAAGATCTTGGCGGTGGCTCCGGGGATCATCGGCTCGGGGATGACGAAGGTGTCGGGGAAACGGGCATTGAACCGCTGCGCGACGTCGCGGGACAACTCGAGGTGCTGGCGCTGGTCCTCGCCGACGGGAACCAGGTTGCTGTCGTAGAGCAGGATGTCGGCGGCCATCAGCACCGGGTAGGTGAACAGGCCCACCGTGGTGGCGTCGGCGCCCTGCTTGGCCGACTTGTCCTTGAACTGCGTCATTCGCGAGGCCTGCCCGAACCCGGTGAAACAGCCCAGCACCCAAGCCAGTTCGGTGTGAGCGGGCACATGACTCTGCACGAACACGGTGGCGCGCGCGGGGTCGATGCCCAACGCCAGGTACTGCGCCGCGGTCAGCAGCGTTCGCCGTCGCAGCACCGCCGGATCCTGTGCGACGGTGATCGCGTGCAGATCCACGACACAGAACCAGGCGTCGAATTCGTCCTGCATCCCAACCCATTGCTTGACCGCCCCCAGCGCGTTGCCGAGGTGCAGCGAGTCGGACGTGGGTTGCGCGCCGGAGAAGACGACCTGTTTTGTCATGATGGCTGCCAATTTTCCCCTTCCACTCGCGAGCAGACGCAAAGGGGCCACTTTCAGGGCTCTGAGTGGGACTTTTGCGTCTGCTCGGCGGGTCGGATCAGCCGAATTCCACGGTGACGGGTGCGTGGTCGGACCAGCGCAGCGCGTAGGCGGCCGGACGCTCGGTGTCGGCGGCGACCACTCGCGCGGCCAGCCCCGGACTGGCCAGCTGATAGTCGATACGCCAGCCGGCGTCGTTGTCGAAAGCCTTTCCCCGCCACGACCACCAGGCGTAGGGACCGGCCATGTCGGGGTGCGTCTGACGGACCACGTCGACCCAGCCCGTCGCCAACAGATCGGTGAGCCACCGCCGCTCCTGCGGTAGGAACCCGGCTTTCCTGATGTTGCCCTTCCAGTTCTTGATGTCGTTCTCGGTGTGGGCGATGTTCCAGTCGCCGCACAGCACAGCGTCTTTGCCCGAGACGAGCAGTTCGGTCATCCGTGCGGCGACCGCGACCATGAACCGCTCCTTCTCCAACTGCCGGTCCGTCTCGGCCTCACCGGTCGGGAAGTACAGACTGGCCACCGTCAGACCCGCGGTGTCGACCTCCAGATAGCGCCCGTGCGACGCGAATTCGTCTGCACCGCAGCCAATCCTGATCTCATCGAACGGTGTGCGCGACAACACCGCCACGCCGTTGCGGCCCTTGACATTCGGGGCGGCCGAGGCGAGGTGCCAGCCACCCCCGGCCGGGTCGACGGCCGGGCCGAGCGCATCGGCCAGTTGGGCGTCGTCGGCCCGCGTCTCCTGCAGGCAGATCACGTCCGCGCGGGTCTGCTTGAGCCAGGCCAGCAGGCCCAGATTGTCGGTTGAGCGTTCCTTGACCGCGGCGCGGATGCCATTGACGTTGACGGTGGTGACGATCACGACCGACGACCCTACCGGCGCACCGGCCGCCCCGTGCCGGACGCCTCGGCCCATGGTGCGGCTTCGTCGACGACCCGCCGGCCCCGTCGCGAGATCCGCACGTTCGGGCCGAACGGTGCGAACAGGTCCAACCACCGATACCAGCGGTACCGGGTACTTTGCTAGAGTCGATTCCATGTCGTTGCGCCGCGATCCCATCCACCTCGGCTCAGGTGAGCCCGTCGTGCTGCTGCACCCGTTCATGCTGTCGCAGAACGTGTGGAAGTACGTCGCACCGATGGTTGCCGAAACCGGTCGCTACGAGGTGTTCGCCCCCACCATGCCCGGCCACAACGGCGGCGTACCGGGGCACAGGTACCTGGACACCAAGGAACTTGCCGACGACGTCGAACGCCGCATGGACGAGTTGGGCTGGCAGACCGCGCACATCGTCGGCAACTCGCTCGGCGGTTGGGTGGCCTTCGAGCTGGAACGCCGCGGCCGTGCCCGGACCCTGACGGCGATCGCCCCCGGCGGCGGCTGGCATCGCTATTCACCGGTCAAGTTCGAGATCATCGCCAAGTTCCTGGCCGGCGCGCCGGTGTGGCTGATCGCGAAGGCGCTCGGCCCCCGCGCGGTGCGCTTCCCGTACAGCCGATGGATGGCCAGCGTGCCCATCAGCGCAACACCCCAGGCTCTCGGTGAGGAAGATCTACCCGACATCATCGACGACTTCACGCACTGCCCGGCGTACTACCAGCTGCTGGTCAAGATACTGATGCAGCCCGGGCTGCTCGAGCTGGCGGACAGTGCCGCACCGACACACCTGGTCGTCTGCCAGAAGGATCGGGTACTGCCGCATCCGCGGTTCACCCGTCACTTCGCCGAGCACCTGCCCGAGTCAACGATCGTCAGCCACATCGACAACGTCGGGCACATCCCGATGTTCGAGGCGCCGGGCCGTATCACCGCGCTGATCACCGACTTCCTCGATCAACACAAGGTCGCGCGCTCCGAGGAACGCCGGGCCTGACACCTGCCCGGGCCGCCCGCTGGCAGGTGACGGCCAGTTTGCGATATTCTGACGATCGGTCATGAGCGCCAGCGACAAGCCCCGGCTTGCTGGCCGGCAACCCTCCAACCGCGGTGGGGTGCCCTGGGTGATGACCAGGTTGAGTAGCCGAGGACGGCTACGCGACAAGCGCGGGTCCGATTAGCGGGCCCCGGATACGAAGGGCCACATTCCATGACCGCTGATCACACCCCCGACGACCCGCCCGCCACATGGTCGTTCGAAACCAAGCAGATCCACGCCGGCCAGTCCCCGGACGCGGCCACCAACGCCCGCGCACTGCCGATCTACGCGACCACGTCCTACACGTTCAACAGCACCGATCATGCCGCGGCGCTGTTCAGCCTGGCCGAACCGGGCAACATCTACACCCGGATCATGAACCCGACGACAGACGTCGTCGAGCAGCGAGTCGCCGCCCTGGAGGGCGGCGTCGCGGGGCTGTTCCTGTCCTCGGGGCAGGCCGCCGAGACGTTCGCGATCCTGAACCTGGCCGCAGCCGGGGATCACATCGTGTCCAGCCCGCGACTGTACGGCGGCACCTATAACCTGCTGCACTACACGCTGCCCAAGCTGGGCATCGAAACCACATTCGTCGAGGATCCCGACGATCTCGACTCGTGGGCCAGGGCTGTCCGGCCGAACACCAAGGCGTTCTTCGCGGAGACCATCTCCAACCCGCAGATCGACATCCTGGACACGCCCGGGGTGTCGGCGGTGGCGCATGAGAATGGCGTACCGCTGATCGTCGACAACACCATCGCCACTCCCTACCTGATCCAGCCGATTGCTCAGGGCGCCGACATCGTCGTGCATTCGGCGACCAAGTACCTCGGCGGGCACGGCTCGGCGATCGCCGGGGTGATCGTCGACGGCGGCAAGTTCGACTGGACGGTAGGCGGCCGGTTCCCTGGGTTCACGACACCGGACCCCAGCTATCACGGTGTGGTGTTCGCCGACCTCGGCGCACCCGCGTATGCGCTCAAGGCCCGGGTGCAGTTGCTGCGCGATCTGGGTTCGGCCGCTTCACCGTTCAATGCGTTCCTGGTGGCACAGGGACTCGAGACACTGAGCCTGCGCGTCGAACGCCACGTGGCCAACGCGCAGCGGGTCGCCGAGTTCCTCGAAGCGCGTGCGGAGGTGATCAGCGTGAACTACGCCGGCCTGCCCAGCTCGCCGTGGCATGAACGGGCAAAGAAGTTGGCGCCCAAGGGAACCGGTGCGGTGCTGGCTTTCGAGCTGACCGGCGGCGTGGCTGCGGGCAAAGCGTTCGTCGACGCGCTGACGCTGCACAGCCACGTGGCCAACATCGGCGACGTGCGCTCCCTGGTGATCCATCCGGCTTCCACCACGCATCAGCAGTTGTCCACCGAGGAACAATTGGCCACCGGCGTCACCCCGGGTCTGGTCCGGCTCGCCGTGGGCATCGAGGGTATCGACGACATCCTCGCCGACCTCGAGCGCGGTCTGGCCGCCGGCAGGTCGGTGGGCGCCAACTCCGATCCGCGCGCCGTGGCGGCGTTTTGAGTGACCCTGACATGACCCTCTCCGATGAGCGCGTGGATGAACGCGCATCCGTGCCATTGCCCGCCGAGGGTGAGACAGTCATCGTCGACATCGGGCCGTTGACCCTGGAAAACGGTGCGGTTCTCGACGACGTCAGCATCGCCGTCCAGCGCTGGGGCGAGCTGTCGCCCGACCGCGACAACGTGGTCATGGTGCTGCACGCCCTGACCGGCGACTCGCACGTCGTCGGTCCGGCCGGACCGGGCCACCCGACGCCGGGCTGGTGGGACGGTGTCGCCGGGCCGGGTGCACCCATCGACACCACGAAGTGGTGTGCGATCGCCACCAACGTGCTCGGCGGCTGTCGGGGCTCCACCGGCCCGAGTTCGCTTGCCCGCGACGGCAAGCCGTGGGGTTCGCGGTTCCCGCTGGTTTCGGTGCGCGACCAGGTGCGCGCCGACGTCGCCGCGTTGGCCGCGCTCGGCATCACCGAGGTGGCCGCCGTGGTCGGCGGATCGATGGGCGGTGCGCGGGCGCTGGAATGGCTCGTCGGGCACCCCGACTCGGTTCGGACCGGACTGGTGCTGGCCGTCGGCGCGCGAGCCACCGCCGATCAGATCGGCACCCAGAGCACCCAGATCGCGGCGATCAAGGCCGATCCCGACTGGCACGGCGGCGACTACTACGACACCGGCCGTTCGCCGGAAGCGGGCCTGCAGATCGCCCGTCGGTTCGCGCACCTGACCTACCGAGGCGAGGTCGAACTGGACTCCCGCTTCGGCAACTCCGCCCAAGGCGACGAAAACCCATTGGACGGTGGCCGTTACGCGGTCCAGAGCTACCTGCAGCATCAGGGCGAGAAGCTGTTGTCCCGATTCGACGCCGGCACCTACGTGGTCCTCACCGAAGCGTTGTCCAGCCACGACGTCGGCCGTGGCCGCGGCGGCGTGGAGGCCGCGCTGCGGTCCTGTCCGCTGCCGGTGGTGGTCGGCGGTATCACCTCCGACCGGCTCTACCCGCTGCGCTTGCAGCAGGAACTCGCCGAGTTTCTGCCGGGTTGCGACGGCCTGGCGGTCGTCGAATCCCTGTGCGGCCATGACGGTTTCCTGGTGGAGACCGAGGCCGTCGGCGAGCTGATCCGGCGGACGCTCGAATTTGCGGTCCGGTGACCGAGCGTTCGCTGTCGTTCGGCGCCCAAGCCGCGGCCTACGAGCGCGGCCGCCCGTCGTATCCGCCCGAGGCGATCGACTGGCTGCTGCCTACCGGAGCGCGCGACGTGCTGGACCTCGGAGCCGGGACCGGCAAGCTGACCACACGACTGGTCGAGCGCGGCCTGAACGTGGTGGCCGTCGACCCGATCGCCGAGATGCTCGAAGTGCTGAGCACATCGCTGCCCGACACCCCGGCCCTGCTCGGCACCGCCGAGGAGATTCCGTTGCCGGACAACAGCGTTGACGCGGTACTGGTGGCACAGGCCTGGCACTGGGTGGACCCGGCACGGGCCATCCCCGAGGTGGCCCGGGTGTTGCGGCCCGGCGGACGGCTCGGGTTGGTCTGGAACACCCGCGACGAACGACTGGGCTGGGTCAAGGAATTCGGCGACATCATCGGCCACGACGTAGACCCGTTCAATGAGCAGGTGACACTTCTCGCCCCGTTTACCGATATGCAACGCCATCATGTGGAGTGGACGAATTATCTGACGCCGCAAGCAGTTGTCGACCTGGTGGCATCGCGCAGCTACTGCATCACCTCACCGGCGAAGGTGCGCACGCGCATGCTGGACGAGGTCCGCGAACTGCTGACCACTCACCCCGCACTGGCGTCTGGTGCCGGTGTTGCGCTGCCCTACGTCACGGTGTGCGTCCGGGCGACCTTGGGCTAGGGCGCTCGGGGTCGCGGGCAGCCGCATCAGGCGGGCGCAACGGGGATTCGGTGGGCAGTGGTTAACTCGTCCCCAACGGGTCGATGGTCAAGGCCGTGAACAACACCGACGCGGCCACCACAGCCGTCGTCGCGAAGTCGATTCCCTTGGTGCGCACGGCCAACAATCCGGCGCGGTCGTCCGCGAGGGCCAGGCGCAGCCCCGACGCCACCCCGACGCCGAGACCGATCAACAGCGCGCCGCGACGCCAGAAGCCCGCGGCCACCAAGAGGAAGGCGATCAAGAAGACCAGCCCGACGGTCAGGATCGGCCACTGTGCGCGGGCGTCGGCGCGGACCTTCACCGCAACCCCTCGTCCCTCTCGACGACATTGGTCAGCAGGAAGGCCCGGGTCAGCGGTCCCACCCCGCCGGGATTGGGCGAGACGTGTCCGGCGACGTCCCAGACGCCGGGATGCACGTCGCCGATGAGTTTGCCGTCGACCCGGCTCACGCCCACGTCGACGACCGCGGCGCCGGGTCGGACCATGTCCGCAGTCACCAGGTGCGGCACGCCTACCGCGGCGACGATGATGTCGGCCTGTCGCGTCAGCCCAGGCAGGTCACGAGTTCCGGTGTGGCACAACGTGACTGTGGCGTTCTCCGAACGGCGGGTCAACAGCAGCCCGAGTGGCCTGCCAACGGTGACCCCGCGGCCGATCACCACCACGTGGGCGCCCGCGATGGGCACCTCGAAGCGGCGCAGCAGCGCCACGATGCCACGAGGCGTACAGGGCAACGGGGCTTGTTTCCCCAGCACCAGCCGGCCCAGGTTGGTCGGGTGCAGGCCGTCAGCGTCCTTGTCCGGGTCGATGCGCTCCAGCGCGGCGTTCTCGTCCAATCGGCCCGGCGGCAACGGCAGCTGCACGATGTAGCCGGTGCACTCCGGGTTTGCGTTGAGCTCGTCGATGTTCGCGTACAACTCCGCCTGGCTGATGTCAGCGGGCAGGTCACGCCGGATCGAGTTGATGCCGACCTTGGCGCAATCGGCGTGCTTACCACGCACATACGCCTGCGATCCAGGGTCATCACCCACCAGGATCGTGCCCAGCCCGGGGGTGCGACCCGACGCCGTCAGCTTCTCCACCCGCTCCTTGAGGTCTACGAAGATTTCGTCGCGTGTGGCTTTTCCGTCCAACGTGATAGCACCCACGCCAGACATTCTGGCAGAGTGCCGGCTGTGAACACCCAGCCCGATGTGTTCAGTCCGGCCAAGCTCGGACCGCTCACCCTGCGTAACCGCGTCATCAAGGCCGCGACCTTCGAGGCGGCAGGGCTTCGACTTCGTCGCGATGGGGCGCGCGCTACTGGCCGAGCCGGATCTGATCAACCGAATCCAGGCCGACGGCTCCGTCAAGTCGATGTGCACGCACTGCAACCGGTGCATGCCGACCATCTACAGCCATACGCACTGTGTCTTATCGGGTGCGCCGGATCGCTAGCCCACTAGAGTTGACCCGATGAGTCGACCAGTCGCACCCGCGCTGACCGTTCGCAACGACGGGTCGCAGCGCACCTTCGCCGCGGGCCATGACGTCGTCGTAGGGCGCGACCTGCGCGCCGACGTGCGGATACCGCATCCGCTCATCTCGCGCGCCCACCTACTGTTGCGTTTCGACCACGATCGTTGGGTCGCGATCGACAACGGCTCGTTGAACGGTCTGTTCGTCAACGGCCGACGGGTGCCCGCCGCCGACATCCATGACGGACTGGCTGTCAACGTCGGTAACCCGGACGGCCCGCTGTTGCGCTTCGAGGTCGGCCGCGCGACGGGCTCGGTGGGGCGGCCACCGCAGACGGCCTCGACACCGGTGACAGAGCGCTACCCGTCACCACAGGATTCGGCCACCTCGCCACCGGGCACCTGGCCGTCCGCAGCACCGCCGTCGCCCCCGCGGCCGGCGTACCCGACTGCGCCGAGACCGGTCTACCCCAGTGCGCCGCAGCGGTCCTATCCGACCGGCAGCACGACACCGCCGCCTTCGCCGTCGTACTCCACCGCCGAAACCGGCGTGCGCCCACAGGCCCCCGCGCAGCGGGCATCGCCCAACATGCCCACCCAGATGGGCCCGACGGCGGTCCCGCCGCGCTCCGGCGACGGGTCCAACCTGGCGACCAGCATGCTCAAGAGCCTGCGGCCCGGCAGGTCCGCGGACGTGCCGGTAGGCGGGATCAAGATCGGTCGCGCCACCGACAACGACATCGTCATTCCCGACGTGCTGGCCTCGCGCCATCACGCCACGCTGGTTCCGAGTGACCACGGCGCGAAGATCCTCGACAACCGCAGCATCAATGGCACGTTCGTCAACGGCCGACGCGTGCACGTCGCGTCCCTACGCGACGGCGACATCGTCACGATCGGCAACGTCGACCTGGTCTTCGCCGACGGCACGCTGACCCGGGGCTCCGACACCGAGGCGGCCACTCGCACCGGCGGGCTTGAGGTGCGGGGTCTGACCTGGACCATCGAGGGCAACAAGACGCTGCTGGACAACGTCTCGATAGACGCCCGGCCCGGAACCCTGACGGCGGTGATCGGCCCGTCCGGCGCCGGCAAGTCGACGCTTGCGCGTCAGGTTGCCGGCTACACCCACCCGACCAGCGGCACCGTCACATTCGAGGGTCACGACATCCATTCCGAGTACGCCTCGCTACGCTCCCGGATCGGCATGGTGCCGCAGGACGACGTGGTGCACGGTCAGCTCACCGTGCACCAGGCGCTGATGTACGCCGCCCAACTGCGCCTGCCGCCGGACACCACCAAGGCCGACCGCGAGCAGGTCGTCGCGCAGGTGCTCGAAGAACTCGAGATGACCGGCCACGCCGACACCCGGGTGGACAAGCTGTCCGGCGGTCAGCGCAAGCGCGCATCGGTGGCGTTGGAACTGCTGACCGGCCCGTCGTTGCTGATCCTCGACGAGCCCACCTCGGGGCTGGACCCGGCGCTGGACCGCGCGATAATGACCATGCTGCGGCAGCTGGCCGACGCCGGTCGCGTCGTGCTCGTGGTCACGCACTCGCTGACCTACCTCGACGTCTGCGATCAAGTGCTGCTGCTGGCCCCCGGCGGCATGACCGCGTTCTGCGGGCCGCCCGGCGAGATCGGCCCCGCGATGGGCACCACCAACTGGGCCGACATCTTCAGCTCGGTGGCCGGCGATCCTGACGCGGCGGCCGAGCGTTTCCTGGAGCGCAGCGGCCCGCCGCCGCCCGCGCCGGAGGCAACAGAACCCAGCGACCTGGGCAAGCCGGCCAAGACCAGCCTGATCCGCCAGTTCTACACCATCGCCCGGCGCCAGACCCGGCTCATCGTCTCCGACCGCGGCTACTTCCTGTTCCTGGCTGCGCTGCCATTCATCATGGGTGTGCTGTCACTGTCGGTGCCCGGTACCATCGGCTTCGGTGTGCCCGACCCGATGGGCGCGGCACCCAACGAACCGGGTCAGATCCTGGTGCTGCTCAACGTCGGGGCGATCTTCATGGGCACCGCGTTGACCATCCGCGACCTGATCGGTGAACGGGCCATCTTCCGCCGCGAGCAGGCGGTCGGACTGTCGACCACCGCATACCTCTTCGCGAAGGTCTGGGTCTATGCGACGTTCGCGGTCGTCCAGTCGGCGATCGTCACCGCCATCACCATCTGGGGCAAGGGGCGGCCAACCCAGGGTTCGGTCGGGCTGGGCAACCCGACGCTGGACCTGTTCGTCGTGATGGCCGCGACGACGATCGCCGCGGCGATGGTGGGCCTGGCACTGTCGGCCCTGGCTCGGACCAGCGACCAGATCATGCCGCTGTTGGTGGTCGCCGTCATGAGCCAGCTGGTGTTCTCGGGCGGGATGATCCCGGTGACCGACCGTATCGGGCTCGACCAGCTGTCCTGGTTCACCCCTGCCCGTTGGGGCTTCGCGGCGTCGGCGTCGACGGTGGACCTGACCACGCTGGTACCCGGCCCGTTGACACCGAAGGACGCGCACTGGGAGCACACCTCGTCGGCATGGTGGTTTGACATGGCGATGCTGGCGGCGATCAGCATCGGCTACCTCAGTTTCGTGCGGTGGAAGATCCGGTTACCGCAGGGCAAGTAGGTTCCCCGCCCCGTCCCTGTCGGAAACTCGCCCAGAGTTGCGTTGTTGTACGCGTTTCGCGAGAAGAGGCGTAAACAACGCAACTCTGGGCGCTTAGGCAAATACCAACCCGTGTGCCGCCGCGAAGGCCAGCGCCTGGTCGACGTCGATCTTCGCCCCACGCAGCCGTGCCGTTGTCCACAACGTCGGGTCGACCCGGGCACCCCGCAGATCAGCCTCCTCCATCCGACAGCCGATGGTCCGCGCACCGGTCAGGTCCGCCGTACGCAGTACCGCCTTGCGCATGTCGGCCTCCACCAGCGAAGTCTCGCGGAACCGGCAGCCGGACAGGTTCGCGCCGCGCAGATCGGCCCCGCCGAGCACCGCGAGGGTGAAGTCCACCTCGTCGAAAGTCACCGGCCGTAGCCGACACCGGGTGAACACCGAGCCGAGCAGACTGCATCCCCGGAATCTGCTGTGCCACAACGTGGTCCGCTCGAACCGGCAGTTCCGGAACGCGCTGCCGGTGTGCTCGGATTCGCTGAGATTGGCGCCGCCGAAGTCGCATGCGTCGAACACCACGCGCTGGGTGTGCAGACCGGACAGATCCTCGTCCCGGAACTCGTGGCCGACGAACTCGCGATCGGTCCAGTTCACCCGGGCCGCTTGGCAGCCAGGGCCGTGGCGTCGCCGACGACCTCGGAAAGACCGCGACGTTCCCACGAGGTGTCCCGAGCCAGAGCCCGACGACCGTGAGCAAGAAACACTACAACCGCCCGTCTGTCACTTCCGAATTCGGCCGGACCGCGAGTTCTTGCGCGCCACCAGCCGACTGGCATTTCGAGCAGTATGACAGCACCTCCGACCCCTGCGCATTGCGCCGACTGAAAGCTCGACAAGTACGTTTCTGGCATGCGGATCGCGGGCAGAAGCGAAGACGAGCAGCAACGCCACCTCAGGGTCGACGGCAGCAGCGTAGGTGTGTTCCGGCTGATGTTCTACTCACCGCGCATCGCTCCGAATACCGGCAATGCCATCCGGATGGTCGCGGCCACGGGGGTCGAACTGCACCTGGTCGAACCACTCGGATTCGACCTGTCCGAGCCCAAATTGCGGCGCGCCGGACTCGACTACCACGACCTGGCATCGGTGACGGTGCACCCGTCATTGCCGGCGGCCTGGGATGCGCTGCAGCCCGAGCGGGTGTTCGCGTTCAGCGCTCATGCGGACGCCTCGTTCACCGACATCGCCTACCGGCGTGGCGACGTGTTGATGTTCGGCCCCGAACCGACGGGACTCGACGCCGAGACCTTGGCCGATCCGCATATCACCGCGGCGGTGCGCATCCCCATGCTGGCCGGCCGCCGGTCGCTGAACCTGTCGAATGCCGCGGCGGTCGCGGTCTACGAGGCGTGGCGACAGCACGGTTTCAGCGGCGCGCAGTGACGCTCAGACCAGCGCGGCCAGGATCCGCCGGAATTCGCGACGATCGTCTGCGCCGAGGGTCGACAGCACCCGATCCTCGGCTGCGCGCACACCGGAGTCGGTTCGGCCCAACAACGCCGCGCCCGCTTCGGTCAACTCCGTGGGCCGCGAACGACCCGCGGCGGCGGCCGCCGGCCGGGTTACCAGTCCGCGGTCCTGCAGGCCGCGGACCACGATGTTCATCGCCTGACGGGACACATTGGCATCTCGGGCCAGCTGCGCGTTGGATGCTCCGGGCGCGTGCGAGAGCATCCGCAGGCAGATGTATTCGCCGAAGGTCAGTTCCAGCGGATCGAGCACAGTGGCCGTCACCTCACTGCGTAACGCCGCGCCGACTCGGTGCAGTAGATAGCCCAGCGGCTGCTGCTCAACGTTCACCGGACCACTATGCATGTCAATACAGTTGACATTAACGGGTTGCGGCGGTAAACACGACCTATGACCGAACAACCCACAGACACGATATTCGAACAGGCCTACCGCGGCCAAAGCCCGGAGATGGGCGCGGGCAACCGCCCGCCGTGGAGCATCGGCGAACCGCAACCCGAGATCGCCGCGCTCATCGAATCCGGCCGTATCCACGGCGAGGTGCTGGACGCGGGTTGTGGTGAAGCCGCGACGTCGATGGCGCTGGCCGAACGGGGCTGCACCGTCGTCGGCTTGGACCAGTCGCCGACCGCGATCGATCTGGCCCGCGCCGAGGCGGCACGCCGCGGCCTGGGTAATGCCACCTTCGACGTCGCCGACATCAGCGCCTTCGACGGGTACGACGGACGGTTCGGCACCATCGTGGACAGCACGTTGTTCCACTCGATGCCGGTGGAACTGCGCGAGGGCTATCAGCAGTCGATCGTGCGTGCGGCCGCCCCGGGCGCGTCGTACTTCGTCCTGGTGTTCGACAGAGCGGGTATGCCCCCCGATGGGCCTGTCAACGCCGTCACCGAAGACGAGCTGCGTGATGTCGTGGGCAAGTACTGGGAGATCGACGAGGTCCGGCCGGCTCGGATCCACGCCAACGTGCCGGACGAGTTCCTCGAGGGCTTCAAGGGCTTCGCCGGCAGTTTCCGCGACGAGGGCAACGGCCGCAAGTCCGTCGGCGCGTGGCTGCTCTCAGCGCACCTGGCTTAGGACTCGACTCAAGACGGCTCAGGACCACTCACCAGCCGTTCCAGTGCGTCAACTGCTCGGCGGGCAGACGATTGGCGGGTTTGAAGTCGGTGCCCTTGGTATAGGCGATCGGGAAAAGACCGCCCTGCGAGTACTCCTCGAACGGAATGCCGATGATCTCGGCGGCCTGCTGCTCGCCCTCGCCCATCAGGTGCAGCGTGGTCCACGCCGAGCCGAGCCCGCGGGAGCGCAATGCCAGCATGAAACTCCAGACCGCGGGCAGCAGCGAACCCCAGTGCGACGCGGTCTGCCCGGACGGCGCACCGTCGGCGCGGCCCTGAATGCACGGGATCATCAGCACCGGCGCCTCTTCGAAGTGCTCGTTGAGGTACTTCGCCGAATTCACCACGGCCCCCATCTGCTGATCGCGGACGTCGCCGCGCTGCGGCCTGGGTCTGTCGAGGTAGGGCGTCGCATTGGCCCGGTAGATGTCGGCGAGCGCCCTCTTCTTGCCGGGGTCGTCGACGAACACCCACTGCCAGCCCTGCGCGTTGGAACCCGTCGGGGCCTGCAGCGCCAACTCCAGGCACTCCATGATCACGTCGCGACCCACCGGCTTCTCGAAGTCCAGTCGCTTTCGCACCGATCGGGTGGTGGTCAGCAGCTCGTCGACAGTCAGGTTCAGGGTCATGCCCGGAGACTACATTCGTCGGAATGACAGCCGAACGCCGATGACTTCGGGCTGACGGAGACGATGGGGAACTACAGCACCCGGCTGCGACTCAACATCGATGAGGTATGGACCGCCCCGGCCGAGGCCCGATCCGCGCGGGGTCCGGTCACCACAGCACCGCGATGCCCGCGGCCACCAGCGACAGCACGCCGACGAGCATGAACACCGGGCGTGGCACCGCCTCGCCGGTACGACGTTGCCGGGCATTGCCGATGCCGAGCAGCGCGCCGATGGCCAGCAGGAGTACCAGCTTGACGGCGATCTTCGGGTAGTTCAACACCACATCGGCCGGCCACGGCGCGGCCAGCGCGAACCCGGACAGCAGCGACACCAACAAGCCGTAGTCCATCAGCCGAGTGGTGCGGAACCGCCGCGCCGCCGCCTCGGCGGCCCACGCGCCGAACGTGACGGCAAAGCCCACGATGTGAACGAAGACAACTACATCCCGTAGTAGTTCCATGCCGGAAGGTTAGCCGATGCCGCGGGGGATGGCCGTGCTTTCGTGGGCGCACGGAGTTCAGCGGAAGTCCCGGGACCGCGAGCCCACCCGCATGTCGATGGGCCGCATCGCATCGGCCACCACGGTGACCGCGCCACTCGCGTTCTGCACGATGCCGCGCACCACCAGGGCCGGGGCCGTCTGTGCCAATTTGCGGTACCGGGACCACACGCCCGGTGAGCACAGCACGTTCACCATGCCCGTCTCGTCCTCGAGGTTCATGAACGTCACACCCTGCGCGGTGGCCGGGCGCTGCCGGTGGGTCACCGCCCCCGCCACCAGGATCCGGGTGCCGTCCGGTACCTCCAACAGGTCAGCGGCGGGGATCACACCGAGTGCGTCTAGGTCCGATCGCAGGAACTGGGTCGGATAGCTGTCCGGCGAGACCCCGGTTGCCCACACGTCGGCGGCGGCCAGTTCCAACTCACTCATCCCGGGCAGCGTCGGCACATGCGAACTCGTCCCCACTCCCGGCAGTCGGCCGGGCCGCTCGCCGGCCGCCTCCCCCGCCGCCCACAAGGCTTCACGGCGGGTGATCCCGAAACAGCCCAACGCCCCCGCCGTGGCCAGCGCCTCGGTCTGCGGGACGCTCAGTTGCACCCGTCCGGTCAGATCCAGCAGAGAAGCGAACGGCCCGTTCGCTTTTCGTTCATCGACGATCTTCTGGGCCAACTCGTCACCGATGTGACGCACCGCCCCCAGTCCGAGTCGGACGTCGTCTCCGGCGTTCTCCAGCGAGGCGTGTGCCAGGCTGGCGTTCACGCAGGGGCCGTGCACCGCCACCCCGTGCCGCCGCGCATCGGCGACCAGCGACTGCGGCGAGTAGAACCCCATCGGCTGGGCCCGCAGCAGGGCGGCACAGAATGCGGCGGGGTGGTGCAGTTTGAGCCACGACGAATAGAAGACCAGCGACGCGAAGCTCAGCGCATGGCTTTCCGGGAAGCCGAAATTGGCAAAGGCCTCCAGCTTTTCGTAGATCCGGTCGGCCAGTGCGCCGGTGATGCCGTGCAGTTCGGCCATCCCCTCGTAGAACCGGCCCCGCAGTCGGCGCATCTTCTCCGTCGACCGCTTGGAGCCCATCGCCCGGCGCAACTGGTCGGCCTCGGCCGGCGAGAAGCCCGCACAGTCGACCGCCAACTGCATCAATTGCTCCTGAAACAGCGGCACCCCCAACGTCTTTCGCAAGGCCGGCGCCATCGACGGATGGTCAAAGGTGACCGGGTCCAGCCCGTTGCGCCGTCGGATGTAGGGATGCACCGACCCGCCCTGGATGGGGCCGGGCCGGATCAGCGCCACCTCGACCACCAGGTCGTAGAACACCCGCGGCTTCAGCCGTGGCAGGGTGGCCATCTGCGCGCGCGACTCGACCTGGAACACCCCGACCGAGTCGGCGCGCTGCAGCATCTCGTAGACCGCCGGTTCGGACAGGTCCAGCCGGGCGAAGTCCACCTCGATGCCCTTGTGCTGCGCCAGCAGGTCCACCGCATAGTGCAGCGCCGAGAGCATGCCCAGGCCGAGCAGGTCAAACTTCACCAAACCGATTGCCGCGCAGTCGTCCTTGTCCCACTGCAGCACACTGCGGTTGGCCATGCGGGCCCATTCCACCGGGCACACGTCGGCGATCGGCCGGTCGCAGATCACCATGCCGCCGGAGTGGATGCCCATGTGCCGCGGCAGGTTACGGATCTCACACGCCAGGTCGATGACCGGTTCCGGGATGCCGCTGAGATCGGGGTCGTCCGTGGCCAACCCGTTCCAGCGGCTGATCTGCCTGCTCCAGGCGTCCTGCTGTCCCTGCGAAAAGCCCAGTGCGCGGGCCATATCCCGGACCGCGCTGCGGCCCCGGTAGGTGATGACGTTGGCCACCTGAGCGGCGTAGTCGCGGCCATAGCGTTGGTAGACGTATTGAATGACGTTCTCGCGCAGATCCGACTCGATGTCGATGTCGATATCCGGCGGTCCGTCACGAGCCGGCGACAGGAACCGCTCGAACAGCAACTCGTTGGCGATCGGGTCGACCGCGGTGACGCCCAGGGCGTAGCAGACCGCCGAGTTGGCCGCCGAACCCCGGCCCTGGCACAGGATCTCATTCTCCCGGCAGAACCGGGTGATGTCGTGCACCACCAGGAAATAGCCCGGGAATTTCAGTGCCGCAATGACGTCCAGCTCGCGTTCGATCTGCGCGTAGGCCCGGGTGGCGTCGGCGCGCCGACCGTACCGGTCGGCCGCACCGGCCATCACCAGTTCCCGCAACCAGCTGTCCTCGGTGTGACCGGCGGGCACGTCGAACGGCGGCAGTTGCGGCGCGATGAGCTGCAGGCCGAACGCGCACTGCTCGCCGAGTTCGGCTGCGGCGGTGACGACTTCGGGCATGTGAGTGAATACCCGCGACATCTCGTCCCCGGAACGCAGATGCGCGCCGCCCAGCGGCGCCAACCGGCCGGCCGCCTCGTCGAGGGACTGCCGCGCCCGGATGGCACCCATCGCCATGGCCAGCCGGCCCCGCGACGGCACGGCGAAGTGCGCCGCGGTGGTGGCCACGACCCCGACCCCGAAGCGCGGTGCCAGCGCGGCCAGCACGGCGTTGCGCTCGTCGTCGAGGGGGTGCCCGTGCCAGACGAGTTCGACGCTGACCCGGCTCCGCCCGAAGCGGTCCACCAGATCGGCCAGCGCGGCCGACGCGGCTTCCGGCCCACCCCGCGAGAGTGCTTGGCGCACATGCCCTTTACGGCATCCAGTGAGGACGTGCCAGTGCCCGCCGGCGGCCTCGCCGAGCGCGTCGAAATCGTAACGCGGCACCCCCTTCCGGCCACCGGCCAGATGTGCGGCGGCCAGTTGGCGGGACAGGCGACGGTATCCCTCCGGACCTCTGGCCAACACCAGCAGGTGCGGGCCGGGCGGGTCCGCGACATCTGTGCGTGCGGCGTCACCCAGCGACAGTTCCGCACCGAACACCGTGCGCATGCCGAGTTCGCGGGCGGCCTCGGCGAAGCGCACCACCCCATAGAGCCCGTCATGATCGGTCAGCGCGATCGCCTTCAGGTCCAGCCGCGCGGCCTCCTCGGCGATTTCCTCCGGGGTGCTGGCGCCGTCTAAGAAGCTGTATGCCGAATGGGCGTGCAGTTCGGCGTACGGCACCACCGAACGCTGCCGGGGCTGATCGGTCCGCTTGTATTCGCCGCGCTTGCGCGACCACGCCGGGCCGTCACCGCCGTCGGCGCCGGACTCGCCCAGCGGCATACCTGCGCGGCGCGGCTTACTGTCGAGCACCCGCTGCATCTCGCCCCAGCTCGGCGGCCCGTTGTGCCAACCCATGTCCCCATTGTATCGAACGTATGTGCGATAAATGCATCCAGATAGCACCTACGCAGCGGGTTACTCGCACTTCTTCTGCAGGTTTTCTATTTCGACGAGTATCGAGTGTCGGCGCAGTCAACACGGACATACTCCAAGTACCGACATCCCCGCGCCCACGGAGGACAGAAATGACCGTCGAACGCTTCGTCGTCACCCGCACCATCACAGCGCCGCCGGCCGAGGTGTTCGCCGTCCTGGCCGACCCCGCTCGACACCAGGAGACCGAACCCGGCGACTGGTCCGCGACGCGGTGACCACCGACCCCATCACCGGCGCCGGACAGATGTTCGCCATGAACATGTTCCTCGAACAGGTCGGCCCCTACGTGACGCACAACCTGGTCACCGAATTCGACAAGGACCGCACCATCGCGTGGCTGACCGGGCAACTCGATGACGCGGGCAACCACGCCGCCGGCGGTTGGTGGTGGCGATACGACCTCACGCCCAACGACACCGCGACCGACGTGACGCTCACCTACGACTGGACCGACACCCCGCAGGCCTTCCGCGACCAGATCGGCGGGATGCCGCCGTTCCCTGCGGAGTTCCTCGCCGAGTCGCTGGCGTCGCTCGACCGGGGCGTCACCGGAGCTTGACGGCCCAGGCCAGAAGTCCCCGTCCACGTCACCTTCCGGCCCTTACGCGGCCGCTACCGCCCCACCGAGAATGGTCGGCATGGAACATCTGTCCGCGCTCGACGCGGGCTTTCTGCAGGCCGAGGACTCCGACCCGAACATCAGTATGGCCATCGGCGGAGCATCGGTGCTCGAGGGGCCGATCCCGGACTACGACGAACTCGTCGCGGCCCTGACCGAACGCCTGTCGACGGTTCCCCGGACGCACCAGGTGCTGCGCACTCACCGACTGGACATCAGTCCCCCACAATGGGAGGACCGCCCCGACCTCGATCTGTCGCATCACTTCCGGCATGCGGCCCTGCCCCATCCCGGCGACGATGCGGCACTGTTCCGGCTCATCGCCGACATCATGGAGCGCCGACTCGACCGTGACCATCCGCTGTGGGAATGCTGGGTCATCGAAGGCCTCGCCGAGGATCGCTGGGCGGTCCTGATGAAGATCCACCATTGCATGGCAGACGGGATCTCTGCCACCAGAATGGTCGCCGGCTTGAGCGACGACGGCGCCGACGCCGAATCGTTCGCCACCGACATCAACGCCGCGCACGAATCGAAGAAGTCGTGGCCGCTGCCCCCGCTCACACTCAACCCCCTGGTTTGGGGCCGCACGATGTGGGACGCCTCGACCACTGTCACCGACCTGACGGCGCAGGCGGTCAAGGGCACCGCCAGCATGGTTTCCAGTCTGGTGAGCCCGGCCGCGCGGACCTCGCTGACCGGTTCGGTCACGACGATGCGGCGCTTTCACGCGGCCTCCGTTCGGCTCGCCGACCTGGACGCCGTCTGCGACGCGTTCGACGTCACGCTCAACGACGTCGCACTCGCCGCGATCACCCACGGCTACCGCGAGATCCTGCTGAGCCGCGGTGAGAAGCCCAGCCGCACCTCGCTGCGCACGCTGGTCCCGGTGTCGGTCCGCGCGACCGCCGACCTGGACACCCCGGACAACCGGGTGTCGGCGATGTTGCCGCTGTTGCCGGTCGACCGGGCCAATCCCCTGGACCAGCTCCGCATCGTGCACCGCCGGATGATCACGGCCAAGGCGAGCGGCCAGAAGCAGGCCGGCAGTTCGGCGCTCGGCGCTACCCGCGTCATCCCCTTCCCGCTGACCGCGTGGACCATCCGGGCCCTGACCCGGTTACCGCAGCGCGCTGTGGTGACGGTGGCGACCAACGTTCCGGGACCTCGTCGGCCCTTGCATGTGATGGGCCGGCCGGTGGTGCGCATGTTTCCGATCCCGCCGATCGCACTGCGGTTGCGCACCGGCATCGCGATGCTGTCCTACGGCGAGGACCTGACCTTCGGCATTACCGCCGACTACGACACCGCACCCGACCTGGACCTGCTGGCCGAGGGGATCGAGCGTGCGGTGGCCCGGCTGACCCAACTGGCCACGCATCGCAGCCACAAGACCCAGCCGCGCTGACCCGGCTCAGCGCCGGGCCGCCTCCAACAGCACCCACCGCGTCGCTCTCGGGCACGGGATTCCGCGAGATCGACGTGATGCCCAGTGCCACAATGTGTTCGGGAAACGCCGGATCAAGTGATCAGCGAATTGAGGACTTTCGTCTCTTGGCGGCATTGCCGGAAGAGTGCTGCCATGGGGAATGACCAGAAGCACCGCTGCCGCCCGGCGCCCTCCCCGGCGGCTGTTCCGCGACCGGCGCGAAGCCGGTCGAGTGCTGGCCGGACTGCTGACCGCCTATCGCGGTAGATCGGATGTGGTGGTCCTCGGCCTCGCCCGTGGTGGCGTGCCGGTGGCTTACGAAGTGGCGCGGGGGATCGGTGCGCCGCTGGACGCCTACATCGTGCGCAAACTGGGCGCACCCGGTCACGAGGAGTTCGCCGTCGGTGCCATGGCCAGCGGCGGCCGCATCGTGCTCAACGACGACGTGGTCCGCGCACTGCGTGTCACCCCGGAGCAGCTCCGCGAGATCGCCGAGCGAGAAGGGCGCGAGCTCGAACGCCGGGAAGGCGCCTACCGGGGCAGCCGGCCGCCGCTGGACGTCACCGGCAAGACCGTCATCCTCGTCGACGACGGGCTGGCCACCGGTTCCAGCATGCTCGCCGCAGTCAGCGCGCTGCGGGAGGTCGATCCCGCCGAGGTGGTCGTCGCGATCCCGGCCGCCCCCGAATCGACGTGCCGCGAGTTCGCCGCCCTGGTCGACGACGTCGTCTGCGCGTCCATGCCCACTCCGTTTCTCGCCGTTGGCGAGTCTTACTGGGATTTCACCCAGGTCAGCGACGACGAGGTGCGCGAGCTGCTTAGCGGACCCACCGTCGGGACGTCGCCCGCACAACTCGAGTCGCCGGCACTGGCGGTCAGCGCCGCGGCCGTGGACGCGCCCGGCGGCGTGCCGTCCGGCGAGGTGCTCGACGACCTGGTGGGCGACGCGCGCATCGTGCTGATCGGCGAGAGTTCGCACGGCACACATGAGTTCTACGCGGCCCGTGCCGAGATCACCAAGTGGTTGATCGAGCACAAGAGCTTCACCGCGGTGACTGCCGAGGCGGACTGGCCCGATGCCTACCGGGTGAACCGATACGTGCATGGCGCAGGCGCCGACACCTGCGCCGAGGAAGCACTTTCCGGGTTCGAGCGGTTCCCGGCATGGATGTGGCGCAACGAGGTGGTCCGCGATTTCGTCACCTGGTTGCGCGGGCACAACGAGCACCGGACCGACGGTCCCCCGGTCGGTTTCTACGGGCTGGATCTCTACAGCCTGCACCGCTCGATGCACGAAGTCGTCTCCTTCCTCGACCGGGTCGATCCGCCGGCGGCGGCCCGGGCCCGGGCGCGATACGCCTGCTTCGACCACGCAGCGCCCGACGACGGCCAGGCCTACGGGTATGCCGCGGCGTTCGGCGCGGGGCGGTCGTGCGAGCACGAAGCGGTGGCCCAACTGGTGGACGTGCATCGCAACGCGGTGAGCTATTTGAGCCGGGACGGCCTGGTGGCCGAGGACGAACTGTTCTGCGCGCAGCAGAATGCCCAGACGGTCCGCAACGCGGAGGTCTACTACCGCAGCATGTTCGGAAGCCGGGTCACGTCGTGGAACCTGCGCGACAAGCACATGGCGCAGACGCTGGACACCCTGCTGACGCACCTCGACCGCCACCGCGGCACATACGGAAGCCCGCCGGCCCGAATCGTGGTGTGGGCGCACAACTCTCATGTCGGTGACGCGCGAGCCACCGAGGTCGGCGGCGACGGCCAACTCACGCTGGGCCAGCTGGTGCGCGAGAAGTACGGCACAGATTGCCGACTGGTCGGATTCTCGACCTACCGTGGCACGGTCACGGCGGCCAGCCATTGGGGCGGCGACGCCTACGTCAAGACCGTCCGCCCCGCCCTGCCGGGCAGCGTCGAGGAGCTGTTCCACGAGACCGGCAGGGGTGCGTTCCTGGTGGCCATGCACGACTCCGGTCCGGCCGCCGAGGCGCTGGAGACGGTGCGGCTGGCGCGGGCGATCGGAGTGATCTATCTGCCGCAGACCGAACGGCAGAGTCACTACTACCACGTTCGTCCGGCCGATCAGTACGACGCGATGATCCACATCGAGCAGACCCACGCCGTGGTGCCGCTCGAGCCGGGTAGCGTCTGGGTCGAAGGCGAGACGCCCGAGACGTACCCCAGCGGCTTGTAGAAGCGGCTCAGCCGCGTGCCACGATCACCGGCGTGGGGGCCGACTGCACCACCGCCCACGCGACCGAGCCGAGCACCATGCCCGTGAACCCGCCCCTGCCGCGGCTTCCCACCACAACGAGCTGCGCCCCCTCGGCCTCCTTCACCAACGCTTTGGCTGGGTGCGACCACGGAACCTCTCTACGCACCCGAACGTCGGGATACCGTTCCTGCCACTCGGCCAGCCGCTCGTCGAGCACCTTGTTGCCGCGCCGCTCGAGCACGCTCCAGTCGACGCGCGACGATTCGATCAGGTCGGTGTCGCTGACGGCGTGCACGGCGATCAAATCGACACCGCGCCGAGACGCCTCGTCGAACGCGAGCTCGGTGGCGGCATCGGAAGCCGCCGAGCCGTCGATTCCCACCACCACCGGGGCCTGAGCGGGGTTGTCCACCAGCAGATTCTCGTCGCGGATGACCGCAACCGGGCAGTGTGCCTGGCGGATCAGACTCGAGCTGACCGAGCCGAGCACCATACGCCCGAGTGCCCCCCGACCGTGCGAGCCCACGACGATCATCTGTGCGTCGTCGCTCAGATCGACCAGCATGGTCACCGGCGATCCGATGGGCATCTCGGTGTACAGCCGCAAGTCTTCCCGCCCGCCGCCATGGGCGACTACGCGTGCCGCCTCGAGGATCCGCTGCCACTCGGCGTAATCCGGAGGCACCGACACCTCGGGCCACATCATCATCGCCGACGGGGTGACGACGTGTGCCAGGGTCAGCGGAACGTTGCGCAACACGGCCTCCCGTGCGGCCCACTCGACAGCGGCCGTCGCCGGCGCCGAGCCGTCGACCGCGACCAGAATTGCGCGACGTGTCGAGGACGTGGACATCTGCAAACCCCTTCCCCGGTCGAATCCCTGTTGGTTCGACCCATGCGCCCACGATAGTCATGTCCCGCAATGGTCAGGGCACGATGTCACCTTTGCGATACCGTCCGGTGGTAATGCAATGCCAGCGGTCGTTCGACCCGTGCAGCCGGGACCTTCGACTCTGCCCTCGACGCGGCGGCCGGGCAATCATTGACTAGGGTGCAGCGCCCGGGGAGGTGGATACCGTGTCGACAGCCATCGTGGGTCCTGACCTGGTCAGGACCGCGGTGAGGATCGCGTCGCGCGCACCGTCGTTGCACAACACCCAGCCGTGGCGGTGGTTTGCGACCGGCGCTCGTTTGCAATTGCACCTCGACCGCAGCCGCATCGTGCGCAACACCGACACCGGCGGGCGCGAGGCGGTGATCGGCTGCGGCGCAATTCTCGACCATCTGGTTGTCGCGATGGCCGCGGCCGGGTGGACGTCGGTGGTCCACCGGTTTCCGGACCCCGGCGACGTGGCGCATCTTGCCACGGTGGAGTTCGTTGCCTCCGAAGGGATCACCGAATCTCATCGCCGCCGCGCCGATGCCATCCTGCGCCGGCGTACCGACCGGTTGCCATTCCTGGCCCCCGAGGATGGGGACGCGCTGGAGCGAACGCTGCGGGCGACAGTGGACGGCGAGGCCGTCCGGGTGGACGTGCTGGCCGACGAATTGCGACCCGAGCTCGCGGCGGCGTCGGTGCTCACCGAGGCCGCGCAACGGTTCAACGGCGGCTACCAGGCTGAATTAGATTGGTGGACTTCCCCTTTCGACTACGTAGAGGGAATCCCACGCAGTTCGCTGACATCGGTGCACGAAGCCGACAGGGTGGCGGTGAACCGCTCGTTCCCCGTCGAGGGGATCTGCGCCCGGCGGGCCGAGATCGGCAGCGACGCCGCCCGGGTGCTGATTCTGTCCACCCCCGGCGACTCCTACCCCGACGCATTGGCCTGCGGCGAAGCATTGTCCGCGGTGCTGTTGGAGTGCACCGTCGCGGGCCTGGCGACCTGTCCCGTGACTCACGTCACCGAACTTCCGTCGGCGCGCGCCGTCGTCGCGGCGATGCTCTCCCGGCCCGGTACGCCCCAGGTCCTGGTCAGGGTGGGGCGGATCCCCGAAATCGACGGGGCGCCGCCGATGACGCCGCGCCGGGACGCGGAAGACATCCTGCGCTTCGTCGACTGGAGCGGTTGATCACCGTGGGCAATCTCCATCGCAATGCCCCGGTGGTCGTCGGTATCGACGGCTCGAGCACCGGGGTCCGGGCCGCGCTGTGGGCGGTTGACGAGGCCGTCAGCCGGGGCGTCCCGCTGCGCCTGATGTCGGCGATCGATCCCGCCGGAAGTGTCCTCGAGGACGAAGCGCACCGGCTCGCCACGGCCGAGATCGCGGTGCGCTACGCCTTCACCGCCGTGGAAGCCACCGAACGGCCGGTCAAACTCGAGGTCGAGATCGTCCAGGACAACCCGAGAACCGCGCTGATCCGCGCGTCGATGTCGGCGACGATGATCTGTGTCGGCGACGTGGGGTTCGGGCATTTCACCGACAGCCATGTCGGGTCCACCGCCAAGACGCTGGCCGCACACGCCCATTGCCCGGTGGCGATCGTGCGGGACCGCGCCAACCACCCGGCCGGTCGCGGTGGTCGGGCGGTGGCGATCATCGACGACGCAGCAAGCCGCCATGCGGTGCTGCAGTCCGGCGTCGAGGAAGCCATTCTTCGCCGTGTGCCGCTATGCGTGGTGACGATGCGGCTCCCCGGCGACGATCACGCCGGGGCCAGGCTGAATCGGGCACTCGCTCAGTGGAACCGCCGCCACCCGGACCTCGATATCGACGCCGCGGCCGTCCCGGGTGGACTCCTCGACTACCTAGCAGAACACGCAGCCGAGACTCAGTTGATCGTCACGACGGCGAACGACGGGGCGTTTGACGAACTGTTCAGCGCGGCCGGCCTTGCGGCGATGCACAAAGCGCAATGCACGCTGGTCGTCGTCAGCGGCCAGCGCGCACTGTGACGGTCACACCAGATCCTGACCTTCCCCGGACCTGCAAATCAGTTGGGCGGCAACCGCAATACCTGAACGACCAGGACCGGGTCCGGATGCCGTCAGACCCCGGCGGTTTCATCCAGCACCGGCGTGTCACGGGTCAGCGTGCGTCCGGCGAAGAAGTCGGGGCTGTGCGAGCGCATCACCAGCATGAGTACCGCACCGAGCGCCAGGAACCCGAAGCCCATGAAGAAGACCAGCCCGATACCGCCGATCGACGCGCCGCTGCCGTTTTCCGGATTCATGCTCTCCTTGATCGAGATGACGAAAACCGCCGCCAGTATGAGCCCGCCGAGCAGCGGGAAAAGGAACTTGAAGACGATGTTGTGCACGTTGGCGAACAACTCATGCCGGAAGTACCAGACACAGGCGAATGCCGTGATGCCGTAGTACCAGCAGATCATGATGCCCAGTGCGGCAATGGTATCCAGTAGCGTGTGCTCCGAGAGCAAGCTCACGACGGTGTAGAACACACCGGTGATGATGCCCGCCACCAAGGTGCTGAACGACGGCACCAGGTACCGGGGATGGACCTCGGAGAACTTCTTCGGGAACGCGCCGTAAGCGCCCATCGCGAGCATCGCCCGCGCGGCGGGCAGGAACGTGGTCTGCAGGCTGGCCACCGAGGAGGCCAGCACCGCGAGGTACACCAGCAGACCGCCCCAGTCGCCCACCACCGGGTCGGCGAGCGCCCCGAAGACGTTCTCCGAGTTCTCCTCGTTGCCCAGTCCGAGGCCGGTCTCCCCCACCCCGGCGTACATCATCACCGCGACCGACACCAGCAGGTAGGTCAGCAGGATGCTGACAACGCAGAGCAGCCCGGCCCGGCCTGGCGTCTTGGTCGGATCCTTGGACTCCTCCCCAAGTGTCAGACAGGTGTCCCAGCCCCAGAACGCGAAGATGGATCCCGTCAGGCCGATCACGAATGCACCCAGCGCCAGACCGGTGAACGGATTGAACCAGTCCAGGGAAAAACTGAGACCGGCGGGCGCGTCCCCCCTGCCGACGTGCACGATGGCGGCGACGGCGAACCCCAGCAGCACCACCATCTGGAAGCCCACCAAGACGTACTGCACGTGCTCGCTGGTGGTAATGCCACGACTCGAAATCCATGTCGCCAGAGCCAGAAACGCCAACGTGGTAACGATGTTGACGAACTTGTTGTCGGCCAGATTCGCGATCTCGGGATCGTTGACCACCTTGGCGATGAACAGGTAGAAGAACTCCACCGCGATCGCAGCCAGATTCGACAGCACGATGATGGTTGCGATCACCATGCCCCACCCGCACATCCAGCCGACGTAGGGCCCGAATGCCTTGGTGGACCAGGTGAACGACGCGCCGCAGTCCGGCGCCCTCGAATTCAGTTCCCGGTAGGCGTAGGCCGTCAGGAACATCGGGATGAAACCCGCGATGAAGATGGCGGGCATCTTCAGTCCGACGGCCGCGACGATCAGACCGATGCTGGCGGTGAGCGTGTAACCGGGTGCCACCGAAGAGATTCCGAGGATGGCGCCGGACACGGTGCCGACCTTGCCTTCGGCAAGCCCCTTGGAGGTCAGCCCGGCGCGCTCCTCGGCGTCGTGCAGCAGAGTGTGCGGGTCGACTTTCATGGCAGATCCTCTCCGGTCTGCTGGTCGCGCGGCACGACCACCATCGGCACTTCGAGAACTCGCAACATCTTTGCGGGGGTGGAACCGAGAAACAGCCGGCGCGGCGCGGACAACCGGCTGGAGCCGACCATGATGATGTCGCCGTCGTGCCAGTCGAGTTTGTTCACCGCATCTTCCACCGTCGGTCCGTCGACGACGGTAGCTATTACGGGAAATCCATCGGGCAGTTCACTTTTCGCGGCCTCCAACGTGTCGCTGGCGTGGGCGAGGGCGTGCTGCTGGAGCGCGTCGGCGTCACCGCGCAACGATCCGACGATCGGGTCGAGTGCCACCAGTGACACCAACCGCAGTGGAGTTCCCGCCGCCCCGCTGGCGCGTACCGCGGTGTCCAGCAGCAGCCCTGCGCCCGCCCGCTCGCCGATCGCACACGTCACCTCCCGCACCCGCTGCACCTTCGAGTTGCGGGTACCCCGCGGCGCGATCGCCACCGGCACCGGCGAGGAATACAGCAGTTCGTTGACCACCGACCCCAGCCCGTGCCGGCCCGCCAGTCCACCGCCCGATCCACCCACCACCAGCACCACCCCGTCGAGTCGGACGGTCTCGCTGATCAGTCCGTCGGCGAACGAGTCGGCGTAGCTCAGGTTGGCGTGTGCGACGACATCGTCTGGCACCATCGACAGCGCGTCGGCCAGCCAGCGGTCGGCCTGCTCCTTGAGCACCTTGCCGTAGCCGCCGGCCGTCACGATCGCGGGCAGCCCTTTGTCGGGTGGCAATACCAGGCAGAGCTCCAGCTCCGCGCCCAGGGTCCGGGCCAATCGGACGCCCAGGGCCAGCGCATCCGCACCACCAGGCGTTGCCAAATAAGCGACGACCAGCTTCACCGTCCATCACCACCGATCTCGCACAACTTCGACGGGGTTTGCCTGTCAATCGTGACAACGAACGGGCCTTACCGTGGCACTTTGCCGAAATAATGCGATGCTGACGACCATGCTTCTTCCGGGCGCCGACGTGATCGCTTTCGAGGTGACCGTGGCGCTGTGGCCGGTGTTCCTCATCGCCCCGCTGCCAGGTGCCGGTTGATCACTGCGAGTACTCGACCGTCCCGTCCTCCAGCACCACCTTCGACCCGGAACCATCCGGTGCGGCCGCTTCGGTCCGGAACACCGCGAGCCCCGGTGCGGTGCGCCAGACCGATGTCGTCAGCGTCTGGCCGGGAAACACCGGTGCGGTGAAGCGGGCGCCGATCGCGGTGATCTTGCCGGCATCCCCGCCGCCGAGTTCGGCGACCAGGACGCGGCCCGCGACCCCGTAGGTGCACAGCCCGTGCAGGATCGGCGCGGGGAATCCGGCCAGCGTGGTGGCGAACCAGGGGTCGCTGTGCAACGGGTTGCGGTCACCGGAGAGCCGGTAGACAAGCGGTTGGTTCTCGGTTGTCGGCAGCGCCACCGTGGCGTCCGGCTCGCGGTCTGGGATCGCCGGTGCGGCCGCGCGCTCGCCGGGCTGCCCGCCGAACCCGCCCGCACCCCGGACCACCGCGGTGGAGATCGACTCGGCGATCACATTGCCGTCGTCATCGGTGCCGGTTCCCTTGAACACCAGGATGGCGTTGCGGCCCTCACCCTTGTCCTGGATGTCTACCACCTCCGAGGACACGTTCAGCCGGCCCGCCGGCGGCAGCGGCGCGTGCAACCGGATCTGCTGGGAGCCGTGCAGCAGCATCGCCCAGTTGAAAGACCCAACCTTGGCGGCCGCACCCCAGGCCGGGCAGGCGATGACCGCGTAGGTCGGCAGCACCTGCTGGGCGATGCCGTGGGAGTTCTCGGTGGTGAACGACAGATCAGCGGTACCGCAGCCGACACCGAGCGCGTAAAGCATGGTCTCGCGGTCGGTCCACTCGAACGGCTGTGACTCGGTCTTGGCACCGATGGCGTCGGGATCGATCGGCATGTGCACTCCCTCTGGTGTACGGGCTGTGGTGTACGGGCTGTGAGACGAATCTAGAGACCCGGTTTCTGTTCGCGAGCACCGACATGGCTCTATAGAGGTTGTGCGCCAGCAGATCGCCGACATCATGAAGCTGTTCGACTTGCAGGACGAGGGCGACCGCGCCTTTCTGGGCCGGCAGCCCGACGACGGCGGCGATCGGCTGCGGGTGTACGGCGGTCAGGTGGCCGCCAAGGCGACGACTACCAGCGGCCGATGTCCGAAGTCGCCGAGCCCGAAACGCTGAAGCGCCTCGAGGACCAACTGCTGGCGCACCTGGGCGACGACGCCGACGAATTCCTGGGTCTGGTTCGGTTGCGCCTGGTGGAGATGCGTTATCTGGACCCGCCGCCGCGGATCTCCGTAGACGGTGCCGCGCCGGAGGACGCGGTGTGCCGGCTGTGGCTGCGGCTTGTCGGCAAGCTGCCCGACGCATTGCTGTGCGATCCGGTGCTGCATGCTGGCCTACGTCAGCGACTGGACCATCCTCGACCCGGTGCAGGTGGCCATCGGCAAGACCTGGCAGCAGCTCGCGAGCATGGCGTCGCTGGATCACGCCATGTGGTTCCATCGGCCGATCGACTTCTCCGATTGGCTGCTCTACGAACAACGCGCGCCGAGCGTCGCCGGCGGGGTGGGCCTGGGGACCGGGACCGTCTACAACCGAGACGGATCGCTGGTCTGTACCGTGACCCAAGAGGGCTTCGTGGGACGACGAGTGTAGGCGGCACGCCGTGAAGCGTTCGGGCGCAAGACGATTGCCGCGCCGCGGTTCGGTGCAGCGAGCATCGCCAAGATAGGTTGACACGGCCGCCGCAGGCGGTCACGATGACTCGCATGAGGTATGTCGTTACCGGCGGTACCGGGTTCATCGGACGCCGGGTGGTGGACCGACTGCTGCGGGCCGACCCCGAGGCCCAAGTCTGGGTGCTGGTCCGGCGTGGCTCGCTGAGCCGCTTCGAGCGACTCACCGCCGGCTGGGGCGACCGCGTCAGCCCACTCGTCGGCGACCTGACCGAACCGGGTCTGGGTCTGAGCGACCTGACCATCGCCGAACTCGACGGCGTCGAGCAGGTGGTGCACGCCGCCGCCATCTACGACTTGACCGTCGACGAGGCGCAGCAGCGCACCGCCAACGTCGAAGGCACCCGGACCGTGATCGGATTGGCCCTGAGGCTGGGCGCCACACTGCACCACATCTCGTCGATCGCGGTCGCCGGAAACTTCCCCGGCGTGTACACCGAGGCTGATTTCGATGTGGCGCAAGAGCTTCCGACACCGTATCACCGGACAAAGTTCGAGGCCGAACAACTGGTCCGTGACACCCCCGGACTGCGGTACCGGGTGTACCGGCCAGGCGCGGTGGTCGGTGACTCGCGCACCGGCGAGATGGACAAGATCGACGGTCCCTACTACTTTTTCGGCGTGCTGGCCGCAGTGGCGCGACTGCCCCGGTTCACGCCCGTGGCGCTGCCCGACTCCGGCCGGACCAACATCGTGCCGGTGGACTACGTGGCCGATGCACTGGTCGCTTTGATCCGACTGCCCAACCGCAACGGCCAGACGTTCCACCTGACCGCGCCCCGCAACATCGGCCTGCGCGGGATCTACCGCGGGGTGGCACCGGCCGCCGGATTGCCGCCCCTGCGCGGATCGCTGCCGCGGGCGGTGGCCGCGCCGATACTGACGGCCAGTGGGCGGACCCGAGTCTGGCGCAACATGTTGGCGACCCAACTCGGCATTCCCGCCCAGGTCCTCGACGTGGCAGAGTTGGCACCCACCTTCACCGCCACGAACACCGCAGAAGCATTGCGCGACACCGGGATCACAGTGCCGGAGTTCAGCTCCTACGCCCCGGTCCTGTGGCGGTACTGGGCCGAGCACCTCAACCCGGACCGGGCCAGGCGCGCCGGCTCGGACGATCCGCTGGGCGGCCGTCACGTCATCATCACCGGTGCGTCCAGCGGAATCGGTCGTGCGTCGGCGATCGCGGTGGCGGCACGTGGGGCGACGGTGTTCGCGCTGGCACGCAACGGCCCCGCACTCGACGACCTGGTCACCGAGATCCGCGCGGCGGGCGGACGGGCGTACGCATTCACGTGTGACGTCACCGATTCGGACTCCGTGGATGCCTGCGTCAAGGACATCCTGGGTCGGTTCGGCCACGTCGACTACCTCGTCAACAACGCCGGCCGGTCGATCCGCCGGTCAGTGGATGCCTCCACCGCCCGGTTGCACGACTACGAACGGGTGATGGCAGTCAACTACTTCGGCGCGGTGCGGATGGTGCTCGCACTGCTGCCGCACTGGCGGGAACGTCGGTTCGGTCACGTGGTGAACGTGTCGACTGCGGGGGTGCAGGCCAACTCACCGCGATATTCGGCGTATCTGCCGAGCAAGGCGGCGCTGGATACGTTCGCCGACGTGGTGGCCTGCGAAACACTGTCCGATCACATCACTTTCACCACGATCCACATGCCCCTGGTGGCCACCCCGATGATCGCACCGTCACGCCGGCTCAACCCGGTGCTCCCGATCAGCGCGGAGCACGCCGCGGCCATGGTGGTGCGCGGCCTGGTCGACAAGCCGGTGCGCATCGACACGCCGCTAGGCACGCTCGCCGACATCGGGAGCTACCTCACACCTAAGCTGGCCCGCCGGGTACTGCATCAGCTGTACCTCGGATACCCGGATTCGGCGGCGGCCCGGGGCAAGCCGGCGTCGGATCCTGCTCCCGCGATCTCGGCCACCACCGCGGTCCGGGCTACCCCTGGCCTTCGCGTGCCCCGGCAGGTCAAACAGGTGGTGCGCCGCCTACCGGGGGTGCACTGGTAGCGAGGTAGGGTCTGCGGAATGACCGCTGCGGCAGGCAAATCCGAAGCTGCGCTACCGGTCTTCGCCGACGTCGACACCGGTGTGGACGATGCGATGGCCCTGGTCTATCTGCTCGCCAGCCCCGATGCCCGACTGATCGGGATAGCCTCGACCGGCGGTAACGTCGCGGTGGACCAGGTGTGCGTCAACAATCTCGGTTTACTGGAGTTGTGTGCCGCCGACGACATCCCGGTGTTCCGGGGCGCCCAGTCGCCGGTAACGGCACCGTTGCGTACCGCCGAGGACACTCACGGTCCGGCGGGTCTGGGCTACGCCGAGCTGCCGCCCACCGGACGCGTACCCGCCGACCCCGACTCCGCGCGGGCCTGGATCAGCGCGGCGCACGATCACCCGGGGGAACTCGTCGGCCTGGCGACCGGCCCGCTGACGAATCTGGCGCTGGCGTTGCGGGACGAACCGGGGCTGCCGCGGTTGTTACGTCGGCTTGTCATCATGGGCGGAGCGTTCGACTACCGCGGCAACACCACTGCGGTGGCCGAGTGGAACATCAGCGTCGACCCCGAAGCTGCCGCCGAGGTGTTCGCAGCGTGGGGCTCCGCCGGGGACGACCGGTCACCCGAACACCTGCCGATCGTGCTGGGGCTCAACCTGACCGAGCACATCGCGATGACACCGGAAATCCTGGGCCGACTGGCGGTGGCCGCGGATTCCCCGACCGTCACCATGAGTGTGCTCGACTCCCGCGGCACCCGGTCCGGTGCCGCCAACCCGCTGATCCGGGTGCTCGAGGATGCGATGCGCTTCTACTTCGAATTCCACTGCGATCAGGGTGAGGGGTATCTGGCACATCTGCACGACCCACTGGCCGCCGCGGTGGCGCTGGATCCCCATCTGGTCGGTACCCGCGCTGGCACCGTGGACGTCGAACTGGCCGGCACTCTGACCCGCGGGATGACGGTGACCGACTGGTCGGGGCACTGGGGTCGCCGACCGAATGCCCTGATCGGCATGAACGTCGACCCGGCCGCGTTCTTCGATCGGTTCATCGGCAGGGTCGGACGGTTCGCGCGACAACTGGGCTGATCTGCTACGCGCTACTCATAGACCCCCTCCACATACCAGCGTCGGTGCCGGTAGCACAGCAACAGTGCGGTACCGTATTCCGTTGTCACAGAGGTACTTTCCAAAAGAATCTGGGCGCGTGCGGTGCGCCCCGCCGAACCCGCCTGCGGATCCCACCACCGTTCGTCGACCGGCCACGGACCGGTCCACCAGCACAACGCCCCCTGCCGGCGTCCGGCCAGTCGGGCCGGGTCGGCAGAGAACAGTCCGCGAGGGGTCACCCGGACCGGTCCTCCTCGGGCGTCCAGCAGTTCGACCGGCTCGTCGAGCAGTACGGCGGGAGCGGGTTCGGGTAGCCGGCCCGGCCATGGCTGACGGGGGTCGGCCCGCGGCAGGGGTTCGTCTCCCAGCGGCGTGAGGGTGATGCGTTCCGCGGGCCCGCGCCCCCCGGACAGCACCGGTATCTGCACGGCCTCCGGACCGAGCAGACCCTGCACCCGGACCAGTGCCCTGCGGGCCCGCAGCCGGTCCTCGTCGCCGCTCCCACCCCACAACGGAAGCTGAAGCGCAGCTGCGGAAATGACCTCCACCGGCTCCAATCGCAACACGGCGATGGGTCCGGTCGGTCGCTCGTCGCGGTTTCTCCGGTTCAGCCAGCCGTCCAACTGCCATCGGATTCGGTCGGCGGTGGCTTCCTCCGTCAACGGTTCGGCGCACCGCCAGACCCTGCTGAGTTCCGCACCGCCGACGGTCACGGCATGGATGGCCAACCTGGTGCACCCCACCCCGGACGACTCCAGACTCCGGTGCAGTTCGGCGGCCAGCGATCTGCCCGCGAACGCCGCCGCATCGATCCGGTCCACCGGGGGATCGCAGATTCGCACCACGTCCACCCCGGCCGGCGGCTCGCGTCCGGACGGCCCCCGCATCGGGTCCGCCCGGGCGATCCGGTGGGCCAGCAGCACGTCCGCGCCGAACCGGGAGACCACATCGGCCCGGGACAATGCGGCAAATACGCCGATACTCCGAATCCCCATGCGCCACAACAGGTCGACCGCATCATCACGACCAGGCCCGGACAAGCTGGGCTCCGCCGCCAGTTGCCGGATCGACAGTGGGGCGAGGAACTCCGAGTCTCCGCCTGGTTCGATGATCCGACCGACCCGCGCGGCGAAGACAGCGGTGGGCAGTTCGTCGGCAATCCCGATCTGGCATTCCGCACCGGCTGCGGCCACCGCGTCGATCAGCCGCTCGGCGGCGGCCCGCTCGGACCCGAAGTAGCGCGCCGGTCCACGCGCCGCGAGCACCGACAGTCCCGGCCGCAGCACTTCGCTGCGTGGCGCCAGATCGTCCACCGCCGCGGTCACACCTTCGAAGTACCGTGCATCCCTGGCCGGATCCGCGGCGACGACATGCAGCTGCGGGCAGCGCGCCTGCGCCTCCCGCCTGCGCAGGCCCCGCCGGACGCCCACCGAACGTGCAGCGGCCGAACAGGCGATCACCCGGTTGGCCAGTGTCACCGCCACCGGAGCGGTGGCCGGCAGCCCGGCGGCGGCCGCGGCGGCAACCGCGGGCCAATCCATGCACCAGATGGCGAGCACCCGCCCGGGCATCTCAACCCGCCCGGCCCAGTGCCTTGCCCCGGGCACGCATCGACAGCCGGACGCCGCAGATCCGCCCGAACCCCGGCAGCCGGTCGCCCGTCACCTCGTATCCGCACACCCGGGCCTCCAGCCGGACGGACGCACCCGGCCAATCGCCGTCGGTGACCAGCAGGGTGCATCCCCGGTGCTGGGCACGGGCCGTCACCGCCCGCACCCGGGTCGGCGGTACCGCACGCCCGCCGAGCCCCAGCACCACCAGGTCCATGCCGTCCATCAACACCGCCGCCACCTCGACAGGATCGACACCCGGATCCGGGATCACCGCTAGGCGGTCCAGGTCGGCACCCATCTCCACTGCGGCCAGCAGACCCACGTCCGGCTGACCCACGATCGCGACATGCCCACCCGCCGCCGTCACCGCCGCGGCCATGCTCAGAGAAAGTGACCGGGCTCCTCTCAGCACCCCAACGGCCCCCTTGGGCAGCCCGTGAGGTAGGAGTTCGACCAGCGAATCAGGAACCGGCAGCAAACTTTCTCGACGAGTGAGCAGATCGTCATGACAGGGCTGGCCCCGCCGCCCGGCTCCCACTCCGGCTGACACTGCCGCCATCTGCCGACGCAGCCGTTCAAGCTGTTCAAGCTGTTCGACACGACCGAGTCGGCCTTTCTCCAGTGTCACCGCCGCCGTCATCACACCCCTCCGTCCGCACCGACAGTTCACTGTATTCGAAAATATGTTCGATACAGCGAGTAAACACCGGAGCCCCGACAAGCGTCAAGGGTCCGGATGCCAGGACTTCGATGTGTCCATGCCGTTATCAAATGTGCCATTGACAAATGTCACTAATGGCGGTTGCCTGGATCGCATCCACGCTCACCGGGGAGCGCGGTAACGGAGGATTCGTGACAACGCTGTCGCTGCATACCCCACCCGCTGCCCTTCGCGGCTCGTTACGGTCCCGCGCCGCCGCCGCGGTCAGCCAGCGCACCCTCCGTCAGATCACCACAGTCCTGCCACCCGATCAGGCCTGGGGCCTGTGGGCATCGCGCCGCATCGTGGCCGGGATCATGGCCGCATTCGGTCCCCCGACAACGGCGACGGCCATCGAACCGGTGGACCACCGGTTGCCCGACGGGCACCGGGTCGTCGGCGAATGGGTGCGCGGCCCCGGCGCCGACACCACCGGTGCGGCCATCTACTTCCTGCACGGCAGCGGCTACGCGATGTGCTCGCCGAGAACCCATCGCCGACTCACCTCGTGGTTGTCGACGCTCACCACGCTCCCGGTCTTCTGCCTCGACTACCGGCTCGCGCCGCGCCATCCGTTCCCCACCGCGGCCGACGACGTCCACGCCGGCTGGGAGTGGTTGCTGGACCAGGGGTTCAGTGCGACGAAGATTGCCGTCGTCGGCGATTCCGCGGGTGGGCACCTGGCAGTGGATCTGTTGTGCCACAGTCGAGCGCCACACCCGGCGGCGTTGACGCTGTTCTCCCCGCTGGCCGACCTCACGCTCGCCACTGCCCGCGCCCGGGAAGAATTGCGCCCCGATCCCGCCATCCGCTCCGCCGACGCCGCGCGGCTGATCCAATTGTACTGCCGGGGAATCGATCCCGCACATCCGCGGCTGCGCCACGACCTGACCGGCGCACCGGCGTTCCCGCCGACGCTCATTCAGGCCGGCGGCGCCGAGATGCTGGCCGCCGACGCCGAACGGCTCGCGTCAGCCATCAGGACGAGCGGCGGCAGCTGCGAGTTGCAGATCTGGCCGGATCAGGTGCACGTCTTCCAGGCTCTGCCACGACTGTCCCCCGAAGCTGCCCCGGCTATGGCTGCCGCCGCGCGGTTCATCACCGACGCCATCGCCTGAGGAGGAATGAAGTGTTCGGGCCCAAGCGCAGTCACAACGGTGCCGCCGTCATCACCGGCGCCGGCAGCGGAATCGGTGCCGCATTCGCCGCCGAACTCGCCGCCCGCGGAAACCGCGTGGTGTGCAGCGACATCGACGAATCCGCCGCCCTGCGCACCGCCGACGAGATCGCCGAACGGGGCGGACAGGCCATCGCCACCCGCTGTGACGTCGCACAGATCGAAGACGTCGAAGCCCTTGCGGCACAGGCGCAGTCCTGGTTCGGCGGCCCACCGACGCTGGTGGTCAACAACGCCGGGGTCGGCGCCGGCGGGCGGATCATCGGCGACATCCCGCTCGACGACTGGCGCTGGATACTGGGTGTCAACCTGTGGGGACCGATTCACGGCTGCCACGTGTTCACCCCGATCCTGCGGGAAACCGGCGCCCCGGCGGGCATCATCAACGTCGCGTCGGCCGCGTCGTACGGCGCCGCCCCCGGGATGGCCGCCTACAACGTCAGCAAGGCCGCCACGCTGTCCCTGTCGGAGACGCTGGCTGCCGAACTGTCCGGAACCGGCATCCACGTGACGGCGCTGTGTCCGACGTTCGTCAAGACCAACATCGTTGCCTCTGCGCGGGCCACCGACGAGGCCACCGCACTTGCCGAACGACTGATGCGCTGGACCGGAATGTCGCCGCGCACGGTGGCCCGCAAGTGCCTCGACACCAATGACCGCGGCGGCCTGTACTGCATGCCCCAGTACGACGCCCGAATCGGCTGGAGCGTCAAACGTTTCGCGCCCCAGACCTTCACCCGCACCGCGGGACTGATCAACCGCATCGGTGGCGCTGTCACCTCGTAACCCGACAGGAGGAGTATCCCCATGGCAATCGACATGGACACCATGCTGGACAGGATCAAAGACCGCCAGTGGGCGCTGGTCGACATCGACTGGGAGGCACCCGGCGCAGAAACCATCACCGACGAAATGCGGCCCAAGTTAAAGGCTTTCATGGCAGACCTGTGCTGGATCGAGAACATCGGGGCGCGCGGGTTCGCGGCCCTGGCCAAGAAGGCGCCCACGCCGGTCATCGCCGAGATCTACCGGTACTTCCACGCCGAGGAACAGCGGCACGCCAACGCCGAACTCGCCCTGATGAAACGTTGGGGCATGGTCGAGGAAGGCGAAATGCCCGAGCCCAACGTCAACATCCGGATGGCGATGGACTGGCTGGACCGCTACGCCGACGGCATGTCGCTTTCGGTGCTGGGCACCGTCATCCCGATGCTCGAGGTCGCACTGGATGGGGCGTTGCTCAAATTCCTGCTCGAGGAAGTCGACGACCCCGTTTGCCATCAGGTCTTCGAGAAGATCAACAATGACGAATCACGGCACCTGGCAGTAGATTTCGAAGTCCTGGAGATGATCGGACACGCTCGGGCGCGCAAACTGGCGATCGACTTCGTCGGGACCGCGGCCACCCCCGGGTTCATCATCGGCGCGCTGATGTACGCACCGCTGCTCAACCGGGTGCGCAACGAGATTGTCGACATGGGGCTGCAGCCCGAGAAGCTCTACAAGGCGCTGCAACGATTCGCCGCCTTCGGCGAGCGCGGCAGGTACACCCGACGGGTACCGACCTACCAGATCCTCAAGGTGCACGCCAGCATGGTCATCAATCCGGGACACCCGTATCACCTGCTCGCAAATTCGATGGTGTGGCTTTCCGAGCGCTACCCCAAGAAGCTGCTGAACCCGGTTCCGAGCTGGTTCAAGGAACTCACCTACAAGACGGCGTCCTGAGATGACCATTCACGACACTCTGATCGTCGGTGCCGGATTCAGCGGGCTGGGTGCCGCGATCAAGCTCAGGCGCGCCGGTGTAAGTGACATCGCCGTCCTGGAGCGCAGCGACCGGGTCGGCGGCACCTGGCGCGACAACACCTATCCGGGTGTGGCATGCGATATTCCGTCGCTGCTGTACTCCTATTCGTTCGTCAGGAACCCGGCGTGGTCAAGGGCTTATCCTTCGGGCGCGGAAATCTGCGAACACATCGAGGACATGGTCGACACATTCGGCCTGCGTAACCTGATCCGGTTCGGCGCGGAGGTGACCGGGCTGAGCTTCGACGAGGAAGCCGGCGTGTGGACCGCGAGGACCGGTCAGCACGGATGCTTTCAGGCACGCACCGTCGTACTGGCCGCCGGGCCGCTGAGCGACCACAAGTTCCCCGACATCCGCGGCATCGACACCTACGCGGGCCACAAGATCCACAGCGCGGCCTGGGATCACGACTACGACTTCACCGGAAAACGCGTCGCGGTCATCGGCACCGGTGCCAGCGCTGTGCAGATCGTGCCACAACTGGTCAAGCAGGCTAAGTTCGTCAAGGTGTTCCAGCGCACGCCGGGCTGGGTGCTGCCGCGGCCGGACATCCGGATGCCGCCGGGAGTGCAAAATCTCTTCGCAAAAGTCCCTGTGGCTCAACATGTTGCGCGCCAAGCGCTGTTCTGGGGTCACGAGGCCAGCGCCACCGCCCTGGTGTGGAACACACCGCTGTCCGCTGCGGTCGCCCGGCTGTCCAAGGCGCACCTGCACCGCCAGGTGGCCGACCCCTGGCTGCGTCGGCAACTCACCCCCGACTTCACCCCCGGCTGCAAGCGGATGCTGGTATCCAGCGACTACTACCCTGCCCTGCAACGGAACAATTGCAAGCTGATCGACTGGCCGATCGCGACGCTGAGCCCCGTCGGCATCCGCACCAGCGACGGTGTCGAGCACCATCTCGACGCCATCGTGTTCGCCACGGGCTACGACGTACACCTGTCCGGCCCACCGTTTCCGGTGACCGGATTGGCCGGCCGCTCGCTCCAGGAGGAATGGGCCGGCCGGGCACAGGCATACAAGAGCGCCAGTGTGCACGGCTTTCCGAACCTGTTCTTGATGTGCGGCCCGAACTCCGGGCCGGGACACAATTCACTGCTGGTCTACGTGGAAGGCCAACTCGACTACGCGGTGGCGGGCATCCGCGCCATCCTGGACAACGGCCTGCGCTACCTCGACGTGCGCGCCGACGTCCAGCGGCGGTACAACACGGCGATACAGAAGCGTCTCGAGAAGACGACATGGATGTCCGGTTGCAGCAGTTGGTATCTGACCGCCGACGGGTTCAACGCCTCGATGTACCCGGGGTTCGCCACCCAGTATCTTCGACAGATGCGCGATTTCCGGTCGAAGGACTACACCGCGGTCGGGGTAACCGGCTGAGATGTCGTCGTCAGATTCCGGCCCCATCGCCGCGGTGCTGGCCAATCTGCGCCGCGCACCCGCGCGGGTCCGGCGCCAGTCCCGCGGCGTCATCGAGAACGCGGTGTCGCAACTGTTCGACGCCGCGGTGCGTCATCCCGACGCGGCCCGACTGGCGGCCTCCGGCGAATACCGCGTCGACGAACTCGCGCGACTGGCCGGCACCACCACCCGCAACGTCCGGGTGTACCGGGATCGGGGGCTGCTCCATCCGCCACTGCGGGTGGGCCGCATCGCCCTGTACAACGACACCCACCTGACCCGGCTGCGTCTGGTCACCTCGATGCTCGACCGCGGCTACAACATCGCCCACGTGCACGAGATGCTCAGCGCCTGGGAGCAGGGCAAGGATCTCGGCGACGTGCTGGGGCTGGAGTCGGCCATCGTCGGGACCTGGGCCGCCGAGAAACCGGTGACGCTGTCCGTCGCCGAGGCCCGCTCGCTGATCGACGACGACGATGGTTACGAACGGCTCATCACTGCCGGCCTGCTGCGCATCGGCGCCGAGCCGGACACCGTTGTCATGTTGCGTCCCAAGCTGATAGAGGCGTTCAACGAGATTCGCGGATACGGCATCTCGATCGAGAAGCTGATAGACGTATACGAGCGGGCCCTGCCCCACGTCGATGCGATCAGCAACACCCTGGTGCAGGCCGGGTTCGACCGGGTACGGGAAATCATCAAGCCCGGTGAGTCCTTGCCCGACGACGCCGAGGTCGCCGAGCTGATCACCATGCTGGTCCGGTTCCGTACCCAGGCGGTCACCGCGTTCACCGCGACGCTGGCGGATTCCATCGAGACGACGATCGAGTCACTGGTCAGCAAGTTGCTGGCGGACTACGTAGAGGGCAAGCCCGAATCCGACTGATCTCGCATCGTCGTCGGGCTACTCCCACTGCCCAACTCCTCCTCAGGACTCGTTCCTCGCCCCGCATCGTCGTCGGGCTACACCCACTGCCCAACTCCTCCTCAGGACTCGTTCCTCGCCCCGCATCGTCGTCGGGCTACTCCCACTCGATGGTGGCCGGCGGCTTGCTCGTGATGTCGAGCACCACCCGGTTCACCTCGGGAACCTCGTTGGTGATCCGCGTCGAAATACGTTCCAGCACTTCGTAGGGAACCCGCGTCCAGTCCGCGGTCATGGCGTCCTCACTGGACACTGGGCGCAGCACGATCGGATGCCCATAGGTGCGTCCGTCGCCTTGCACGCCGACCGATCGGACGTCGGCCAGCAGCACCACCGGGCACTGCCAGATCAGTGTGTCCAGGCTGGCGGAGGTCAGCTCCTCCCGGGCGATCACGTCGGCGCGCCGCAGCGTGTCCAGCCGCTGCGCCGTCACCTCACCCACGACGCGGATACCCAGGCCCGGCCCCGGGAATGGCTGGCGCGCAACGATTTCCTGTGGGAGCCCGAGTTCCCGGCCGACGGCGCGCACCTCGTCCTTGAACAGCAGACGCAGCGGCTCCACGAGCCTGAACTTCAGATCGTCGGGCAGACCTCCGACGTTGTGGTGGCTCTTGATGTTCGCCGCACCAGCGCCGCCGCCCGACTCGACGACGTCGGGGTACAGCGTGCCCTGCACCAGGTACTCGACCTCGGATTCGTTGGTGCCTAGGGTGTCCCGCACCGCCCCTTCGAACGCCCGGATGAACTCGCGGCCGATGATCTTGCGTTTGCCCTCGGGGTTGGTGACGCCGGACAGCGCTGCCAGGAACCGGTCGGCGACATCGACGGTGACCAGGTTGGCGCCAGTGGCCGCGACGAAGTCCCGTTCCACCTGGGCGCGCTCACTGGCGCGCAGCAGTCCGTGGTCGACGAACACACACGTCAACCGGTCGCCGATGGCCCGCTGCACCAGGGCCGCGGCAACCGCGGAGTCCACGCCACCCGACAACCCGCAGATCGCCCGGCCGCCGTCGATCTGCGCACGGACCTGTTCGACGAGCGCCTCGGCGATGTTGGACGGCGTCCACTCGGCACCGATGCCGGCGAAATCGTGCAGGAACCGGGACAGCACCTGCTGACCGTGCGGGGTATGCATGACCTCCGGGTGGTACTGCACCCCGGCCAACCGGCGCGCACGGTCTTCGAACGCCGCCACCGGCGCCCCGGCGCTGCTGGCCACCACGTCGAAGCCGGCCGGTGCGGCTGTCACCGCGTCGCCGTGGCTCATCCACACCGACTGTATGTCGGGCAAGCCCCAATGCAGTTCGCCGCCAGCCACTTTCAGCTCGGTACGGCCGTACTCACTGGTGCCGGTGCGGGCCACGGTGCCGCCGAGTGCCGCAGCCATGGCCTGGAAGCCGTAGCAGATCCCGAACACCGGAACCCCGAGGTCGAACAGCCCCGGATCGAGTTGCGGCGCGCCGTCGGCGTAAACGCTGGCCGGCCCGCCCGACAACACGATGGCCGCAGGGTCCTTGGCCTTGAGGTCCGCCACGGTGGCGGTGTGCGGGACGACCTCGGAATACACCCGCGCCTCGCGGACCCGCCGGGCGATCAACTGCGCGTACTGCGCACCGAAGTCGACCACGAGGACGGGACGTTGCGTTGACGGCGGGGATTCCACGGGTCGAGTCTAGTGGCGATCGCCTTTCGACCGATTACGAGACTGTCTACCGCCGCCGCACCGGGCGGAGCCGATCTGGTGGCGTCGCCGACACCTGTCCGTTCGTGACGACCCGCCCGTGCCCGCCGGTCCGGCACCGATTTGGTGTCCATTGCCACAGACACCGAATGGTGGTTTGATGTCCATTACTTTGGATACCAAAATGCGGAGCTATGACATGACCGCGCGCGGCAAGGCCGCCGCCGCCACCCGCGACGCCATCATCTCGGCTGCGATCAACTGCGTCACCGAGCAGCGGTCCCTGGCGATAACACTGGCCGCGGTCGCCCAACGCGCGGATGTCACGGTCAAGACCGTGCTTCGGCATTTCGGCAGCCGCGAAGCGCTGCTCGACGCCGCATGGGGCACCGTCCTGGACGACGTCCTTGCCGAACGTACAGTGCCTCCCGGCGACGTGGATGCGGCAATGACGGCGCTGATCGAGCACTACGAACGACGCGGTGAGATGGTGCTGGGCCTGCTCGCCGAGGAAGCCGACGAGCCGCGCGCGAGACAGATCTGCGAATCGGGCCGGTCCCTGCACCGCGCATGGGTTCAGGACGTTTTCGGCGAGCACCTGCCGCAACAAGGCAGCACACGGATCTCTCACCTCGATGCGCTCGTCGTCGTCACCGACGTGTACAGCTGGAAGATCCTGCG